>JAKMEW010000161.1 GCA_022425745.1 Rubripirellula sp. | reverse complement strand
CAATGGTGGAGTGTGTGGTGAGTCATCCGCGGAAGCTATTTGCCGCCAGCAAATGTTTCCACGACTCTTCATGCACTCCGCTTCCTAAAAAATTCTCTTGAAACACGATTCTTTGAATCCGTGTCTTTGATTCTCGTTGCGGTTGCAGAATGACCTGGAACCGCTTGTTTCTCTTGTGGGTATCATTACCCGCAGCGAACCGCGTCAATCCTGACACGCGGCCTAATCAAACTATTCCTCGTTGTGAAATCGGGTTAGGTCGCTTGTTCGCCTCCTTGGGTTAGGTGAATGGTTATCGAGTTTGTTGTTTTGCATTCGCTTCGAGTTCGCTTTCGTCCTCTCCGTCTCGCTTTACTTACGATAAAGATGTTTTACTCACCCTTTGTTGTGAGAGAATAAAAGCTTGCAAGGTTCAAACGTTCAGCCTCAATCTCAGAATCTGTCCAGTAGACAGCACCGCCAGAACCGGCGACGTCTGCACCGTCGAAGCCGTTATTGATGAAACCGTCGTTGTTTCGGTCAGCGATTGACTGGACGGAACCGTCTGCCATGAGGACGTTAACAACACCCGAATGGATTGGAGCCATGCCCCGATAGTCCTGACGCGTATCGTGCCGCCAAGTTTTTAGCCAGCCACTGGGTCCCGATCTTTGATGCCCATTTGCGAATGATGGTGTCTGCAGGAAATTAGGGTTGTCCGAGTCAGCAGTCCCATCTCCGTTGGTGTCGACGCGTTTACGATTCCCAATTGGACCGCCGACAATTGAAGTTCCATAAAAAGAACCTGCAGCGATCCATTCACCCAGCGGCGCCGAGATGGCACCAACCGCTGATGCATCGCAAAGCAGAGGTACAGTGCTGCCCGGAGCCTTTCCACTGTCTAGCTGACGGGTGGTTAGCGGACCTGTCGTCACGTTCAAGCTTTTAATTGAACGCTCGTTGATTGCTGTTTTCAGAGGTTGCAGGTTGCCACTTGAGTCGAATCTCGCCTCGGAGCGAGTGAGGAACCAAGTGGCGGCGTAATTCGTATTAAAACCTTTCTCGATCATTTCTGTGGAGACTAGATCTATTCGATCGGTTCCCAATGCCGAGAGATTGTCATCCACCACAACGCGTGAGACGTTGCGAATGACTCGTCCTGTTTCGTCCGTGTAAGGTTTACTGCCGAGGCGATCGCCGATCGATTCGGCTGTAAACGACGTTACCGATGCGGTGAGCATTTGCTCAACGGCAGCGGATGTCAGCACACTGCTGCTGGGGCAACGCATTTCACTTGGAATCATTCCCCGTTTGACAAGGTCAGCCACCCAGCCAATTTCGGTTGGGACGCCATCCTTTTCGAGATCAAATGCACCTGAACAAAAGGTGCCGCTGGGACTATCGATGGAGTGCTTGGTTAGACCTACGCCAAAGTTTTTGAGATTGCTCTGACACTGAGCACTTCTCGCTGCTTCTCTCGCTTTGGAAATCGCGGGTAAAAGTAGACCGACTAGCACGCCGATGATGGTGATGACAACCAGCATCTCAACGAGGGTGAAACCACTCGCTGCCGGCAATTTGGTGGGTCGTCTTTCCGAGGCACTGGTCGCGGGGCCAATCGCGATACGTGTTCGCTGCGTGGGATCAGCTTTAGGCGAGTTCAATCCGTTGTCTTTAAGGCTTTTCATGATCAAAGCGTTAGTTCGCTCTCATTGCTTCCCAGAAAGCTTCGCTGAAGCGTTTCGAGTCGCGCGACGTGACTGAAAATCTCAGGAGACTGGACGTCCAGAATCCTCGTGACGCGAGCATGTTGCGCATTCGGAAACCGCTTTGCAAGCGCGGAATGGAGTTCTCACTGAGTCTTAACTGTTCCTACTTATTTCTGATTTGGCGTTGTTGGGTGAGTTTGAAATCAGAGAGGTGGTATAATTACCTTAGAGAGCCTTTTTTGGGCCCAAGTTTCGCTTTTTGTGACTCATCATTGGGGTGGGGTAGCGGTTTGGGGTTCATGTAATCTTCATGATTGTAAAGTGGTTGTAAGGTTGAGCGAGGTTAACACTTGGGCAAGTTCGAGCATCTGAGCACATCGAGTCCACCGAGTGACTTGGTACTTCATCAACTTTCTAGACTGAATCATCTGTTGGCAGTGGTCAGTGACCGGCCGTTCTACAGGGAGAGGCTTAACGGAAATAAGGCTTGTTTTTCCAGCCTTGACGAGCTTCGTGATCTGCCTTTGCTCACTAAGTCAGATTTGATTGAGACTGGTCGGTGTTTACCGGGAAGGCAATTCGATCGGTCTAAGGATCACTATGTTCGAATGCATCAAACAAGCGGAACCAAGGGATTTCCGATGATCGTTTTGGACACACCCGAGGATTGGTCTTGGTGGCTCCGCTGTTGGGATTACGTGCTTGATACAGCGGATGTAACCGCATCCGACATTGCGATGATGGCTTTTTCTTTCGGTCCGTTCATTGGTTTTTGGACTGCGAATGATGCGCTGGTCAAGCGTGGTACGCTTGTGATTCCTAGTGGTGGTTTATCGAGTGAGAATCGACTTCGATTGATTCAGGATCAAGGCTGTACGGTTCTGTGTTGCACCCCCACTTATGCTCTGCATTTACTTGCAGTCGCGGATCAGTTGGGACTTGATATGTCTAAATCTCGGGTTAGGCGAGTGATTGTTGCTGGTGAGCCAGGTGGGTCGATTCGGTCCGTTCGCTCGAGGATAGAAGAAGGTTGGGGGGCAGTGGTGATCGATCACAGCGGCGCAAGCGAGGTAGGTGCCTGGGGTTTTGGCGACTCTTCGGGTGAGGGTCTCCATGTCATCGAGACGGAGTTCATTGCTGAAGTACTTCGCGTCGATGAAAATCATCCTCGAGGGCTTCCCGTTGCAGAAGGTGAATCGGGAGAACTTGTTCTCACCAGTCTTGGTCGTCTAGGAGGTCCCGTGATTCGGTACCGCACGGGCGACGTCGTCAAGGCATATCGCAATCATGGACGGGATTGTCCTTTCCTTTGGTTGGAGGGTGGTGTGATTGGTAGAGCGGATGACATGCTAGTGATCCGCGGAGTGAATGTTTTCCCAAGCAGTGTTGAGTCAATTGTTCGCGAATCGCTGCCTTATGAAGAATTTCGAATGATCGCAAGTCGAATGAATGAGATGGATCAACTTGAGATTGAAGTCGAGGCCGGGCAGGAAGAAGTTCGTCTGCTATCGGCTAAACTCAGGGATCGTTTGTCACTGCGGATTCCCGTAAAGTCTGTCCTCAGCGGCACGCTTCCTCGTTTTGAGGCAAAGGCGCGACGATTGCTTGATAAAAGATGATGGAAGTCCACCGTCTCAACCCCGTCAATCTGGTTCAAATCAGTTAACGTTGTAGAAAGTTACTTAACATGCATGGCGAAGACGCTGGAGGGCTCTCCCCCACCGAGCTTAGAAGGAATGGTGAGAACGCTATTGAGTTTGTCTGGAATGACGGATCATCATCTTCTTGGTTAGCGGTGGAACTGCGCAAAGTTTGCCCCTGTGCGACTTGTCGAGAAAAGGGACGCGGTGAAGAAGAGAAGCGGCAATCAGACGCAAGCAAACCGCTTCTGCCTGTGCTTAGCAAAGCCGAGGCTGCACCCTTGAAGATTGAAGCGATGGAACCCGTAGGCGGTTACGCCTATCGTGTGCGTTTTAGCGATGGGCATTCATCAGGAATTTATCCCTTTGATTTGCTGAGTCGTCGAGCTTGAAGATTAGCTGAGATTGCCGCTGATACACGACGATGAGCAGTGACCGTAATGAAAGCGATTGATTGCTCGGCCGGCGGCTGCATATTGACATCGGCCAGAACGCAAATCTTCATGATTCAGCTTCGTTTGTGAAGGCTGATGCCATGATCGTGAAGAATTGTTGAAGCTGTTGAGTTTGGCCAGGATTCTTCTTGACTCGATTGCGATCGCGGATGTCTTTTTAAGGTTGTAGCGTAACGCAATACGCTCGTAGGGATCGCGACTTATCAAGCTCTGCTTCGGCCAGGATTCGCTTGAGGCGAACGTTCTCTCCTTCAAGATCTTTCAGTCTTTTGGCTTCTTCACTCTTCGTGCCACCGTACTGATTACGCCATCGATGGAATGTCGCTTCGCTGACTTCTAAAGCCTTAAGAACTTCCTCGATGCTCTTTCCGCCATTGAGCATTACTTCAGCATCACGCAGTTTCTTGACGATCTGCTCTGGGCTGTGTTGCTTGTTTCGCTTCTTCATCTAAGAGTCTCCTCGCCCGTTGTTGGGCTTTAGACTCTCGTACCATCTAGGTCAGGTTTTGGCGAGCACTCCAATCCACTTCGAGTGCCCGCTTTGATGGATCCTCGATCCTCTCTCTTTGTTTCGACCTTTGGTCGCTATCCAAAATTTCTCGCGATCATTTGTTTTGCAGTGATTGTTATTTGGAATGTAGTCCAAGCTTTAATCCGCTTTCGGATGTCGTTCGGTTCAGTAGGGTGAATAAATTGAATCAAGTTGTTTTTAGCATAGGGATAAGAATTGGATATGAATCCATATGAAATCAAGCGGCTTGATAATGGCCGCGTGCGCAAAGCAGCGGTGCTATGTAAATCAAGTTGAATGGCACTTGAAGGATCTTTCGGTCAAAGCGGAACGCATGATTCAGTTTGCCGGTCTGGAGTCAATTCTTGAGTCAACGTCGGTGGGGATCGTTCTAAGGGTTGACCACGCTCATGATGGGGTGCTTCGACGTCCCGCATTGATGTCGAGATCTCATGCGTGAAGCGTTGAGTTTTGCCTGCAAGCTTTGAGCGGCTGATCATTCCGCGTAACTGTTGTATTGGATAGACCATGCGTTACCCAGTTGAAGATTTCGAGATTCATTACGCCAATGAAGAGGATATGAGGTGGTTCGATCCAGCGGTTGCAGCAAAGGAATTGATTCAGTTTGCGGTGGAGGTTCGGTCGAACGATGTATTCATTACAGATGAATCTGATCGGGTCTCCATTAGGATGAAGCGATTGGGTAAACTCGATTCTTTAGTGTCTATCCAAAGAGGCAGGGCGACGTTTGCAAAACCACTTTCGTGCCGTAGGCGGGGCTGATGTGACGGATCATGTCAAACCTGTCGATGGGAGGGAGGTGATTGAGCTCGATAACGGAGTGCACGTTGATGTTCGTATCAGTGGTTTGCCGAACATCTTCGGTTAAGACTTAGCTTTGAGATTATTCCACACCGAGCAAGCGGTTTTGCAACTTGAGCAATTAGGTTCCATTCAGTCCATGTTGTCATTTGGTGTGAATTCGAATTTTCTCTCCAATAGTTTGTCTGGAGTTGTTTCACAGCGGCTTGTTCGAAGATTGTGTGAACAGTGTTCCGTCAAAGTCAGGATTACAGAAGTCGCGGTGGATTCAAGTGAAAGGCATGGCGACGAATCTTTGGATGAAACACAGTTCTTGTCGATGCCGACGGGGTGCGATAACTGTAGCGATGGATACGATCAAATGACATGTATTCCGGAGATACTGCGAGTGGGAAAGCAGATGCGTGAAGCGATCTCGCAGAAGCTGGACGCGGGGCAACTTTTTCAGATTGCTGAAGAAAACGGTCTTTGGTCTTTTCGCAGAGCTGCCTCGGAGAGGTTGGGCATCGGTTTATCAACTGTCGAAGAGCTCATGCGTGTCGCACCTGATTCAAGTTCGGCTGAATCGATGCTCGGGTCTTGGGAATCAAAGTCCAATGACGCCGACGTGTTTGATCAGACTTCCGCGTAAGCTCGCGTTGAGCGAGGTGTTGAGTTTGTTATTCGCTCAGTGATGAGGGGGCTGTGGAGTTAAATTTCATTTCAACGTTTTATGGATCGTCCAGTAGATTTCCTCTGTGAACCGTTTGCCATCACCATCGGTTAAATCGAGCCTAAGGTGAAGTTGATCCACGGGAATCAGGTTCGGGACTTTCAAAATCACTCTCTTCCCATCGGGACTCACTTGGATGCTTTGAGGGGTGAGCGTTTCAACACCCTCTAAGTCGTCTGATGGACGATATTGATCAGATCCGTAGGATGCACGCCAATGATAGTTCCAGTGCTGAATCTCAAAGGCACCTTCGGCTTGACATGAGTTCCCATCGATTTGTTGGTTGAAGGTCAACTCGAGGCCTCCGCTGACCACTTGGCAATCGGTGATCATGGTGGCAGGTATTCCTGTGTAGCGAAGGCGTTGGAGGCCATTGTCACGTAGACCGACACGTCCACCACCATTCCATCCCTGTAACCCTGCGGCATAAACTTGACCGTCCGTCGGGTTAGTCCTCGCTCGCATGACCCCCGTACGGAAGTCGAGTGGTAATCTGATGATTGCCCCCTGCATCTGCCCATTGATTTCTTGCGTCATCAGGTAGGAGATCCAGCCTTTTCCAAAACTGGTGTGGAGAAGGTGATTGCTCAGCGGACCAAATCGGTCATCTTCCACGTAGTGTTGTCCACCGGACGAGTTGTCAAAATCTTGTGGCATCCAAACAATCGGTGGCTCGAACGAGGTTGGAGCGATCACGGTTTTAATGTCCAGATTTCCGCCGTCCGGTTCCCACATGCCGGGGATCGAGTAAGTCGGAACCCATCCGTAGAACTTACCTGCCTTCAGGTGGTTGATCTTTGATGCCGGCATCCATTGACCCTGATTATCACTGCCCACTAAGCGGTCCCCGGGCATCATTCCCAGCCCGTTTGGCGTTCGGAATCCGGTACTGAAAACTTCCCGATCTTTACCGTTCTTGGATACTTTGTAAATCATTCCAGGGAGAGTGGAGTCGCTTCCATGTCCGCTCTTGGCGTAATAGAAATTTCCTTCGCTATCGGTTTGAAGGTCAAAGCTAAAAGCGTGGAAGTTGATTGATACATCCGGTTCGTCTGAAAAATTTTCATAGAAGTCTGCCTCGCCATCATTATCAAAATCATGCAGGCGAACTAAGCGATCTTTGCAAGTGATATAGATCTGATCAGACACAATTCGCAAACCAAACGGTTCGTATAGCCCCGCGGCGTACCGTTTCCAGCGAAGGTCTTTAAGGTCATCCTCGATCCCGGAAACGACCCAAACATCGCCTCCGTAGGTTGAAACGGCTAACCGGCCATCGGAAAAGAAGTCCAATGCACTGGTGCGGATCCAAGAATTCCAAGGGTTCGTCTCTGGGATTGTGATCGTGTCGATCGCATAGCCATCCTGTTCGAGGCCCATGAAACCGGTTGTTTGAATCTCCTCGCTCCAGATCGCTTCGCTGCCTCCACAGCGTGATGCTAGGTCAAGTTGCTTGGTTTGATCACAAATGGTTTTCACCGTTTCACCTAACTCGCGCAGAGAGTCGGCGTTCTCCGCGATGGTTCGGACGAGAGCGATTCGCGTGGTCTCTCTGTTTTTGGGAATGTTGAGGATGAGTCGATTGAGTGAGTCGACCTTTATCTCGCAGTTCGCAACGTCACCAGTGACCACATCACCGATGATTGCGCTACAGATTTTGGTTGTACTTTGATCTTTATTTGTGGAGCTATAGGTAGAAAGGAAAGCAGGTGCTCCGTCGGTTGCAACACTGATGTGCTCAGCTTGTTCACTGCTTTCGGTCTGTTCATTAACGCTACTTGGGGTCGTTACTGTGTTAGCGGTGATTGGAAGTCCGCCGATCACAACTTGGATTGCTTCGCCTGGGCCTATTTCTAAGTGCTGCGTGATTCCGCTGGGATTTGAGGCTGGTAGTTCGAGAATCTTTCGTGAGTCAATCTCGTAGCTTAAAAGGACCTGCTCTTGATAACGGTAATAGCCGTGATATTTCATCCAATCAGAGGGTAGTGGACCTCGTGGTAGCAGATGATCGGTGGGATAATCTGGTGTGCCCTGATGGCTCCATTTCCATTGGCCGAGCAGAGGAAGCTTTGTCCCCTTGGGGTTGACTGTCCCTTCGCCACGATCGCGAGCATGTTGCGTTTCGGAAACGTCAACGAACTCACCTCGCCAAAGGGATGCAATGTTCATGGTGTGAAGGTCATAGGCCACCGAGTAGGCTCCGAGTGGAACATTAAGAACACTTTCGAATTCTCTTCCTAGTTGAGAACCGAGTGCTGGTCGGAAGTCCCTGATAACCTCGGGGCGTTCATCTCCAAGGCGTGTACCTTTCGGCAGCATCTTCAGATAACCCTCGGTGACTGAAAAGTAGTCAGGGTTATTTGGTCTCATAAATTCTTCTCGAAGGTAATGGATTACCTGGTAACGCTCCTTTGGGGTGAGGTGCGTCATAGGTGCCATCAGTCCATTACCGAGTGAAAGTGTTTGAAACATGGAGTATGGGTCGGATCCAAATTTCATTTTGTCTCTGCCAAAAGCTCGCGCGGTCGGCAGGGAGGGCTGGTTTCCATCGCGGCCATGGCATCCAAAGCAATAGCCTTGATAGATATGTTTTCCGGTTTCGAAATCTCGCGACCGAAGTTTTTGAATGATTGTCTGATGGTCCAGATCACTGACGTCATCCTGCAACGAGAGTTGGTCTGGGTTGGGGTAAAGTCGTTTCTGGGCTACTTCTCCTTCTTGGGCGAGAACCGTCAGGTACTTCAATAAATCCATGAAGTCTCGTTGTTCCCTGAAGGTTGATAAAAGTCCATCCGGCATTCCTGAGACGTTCAGCTTTTTTCGAGCTTCGATCTGCTCTTTATCGATGCGAACGATGCTTTGTGTTGCTTCCGCTGGAAGTAGGTCGATGGCTGTTTCCGATTCATTTAGGATGTTTCCTGAGTAGGTCTTGCCATCATTCATCAGGAATTGATGCGTTTCGTATCCTTTGCGAATGACCTTGGATGGATGAGTTAAGGACTCAACAAGGTGGCGGTCATCGGCCGGTCCGGTGGTGGCAAGATTGGGGCCAATCGCAGGTCGATGATTGTCGGCAAGATGACAGGTTGCACATCCAGCCGGTGAGGTGTGAAAGATCAGAGATCCCCGCTTTGCGTCACCCCTCTCTCTGGCAATTCTTGCGATCCTCTCTGCGGGCAAGCTTTTGATTTGCTCCTCAAGGCTTTGGGCCGGTCGCAGGACATCACCGGCAACCAAGCTGTTGGGAGAGGAGGCGAAGAGGAAACCGATGGCTAGGAGCAGTGCAGCTGCTTTGGTTGATTGACGCGGTGCTCGGTGTCGATTTGGTGAGCCCTTGGGTGACATGTTTGTTTCCTTGGCTAATACTTCCCGCGGTCTGTTCAAAAAAAGAGTCCGAGCAAAGAATGGATTTGAGCTGGATCCCCCCTGATCGATGCGAAAATGGGGGTTTTCTCTTTTCTGACCGCTCTAACCACGAGAAATGTTATAGACGGATTGAATCTCAACCGATACCTTCTTCAAATGTCAGAGATGGCATCCGGCGACGTGCCCGAGCGGTCTAAGGGGGCTGATTGCAAATCAGTTTGTCAGCGGTTCGAATCCGCTCGTCGCCTTTTCTGAGGACGCCTGTCCAGTCTCATCCGAGCAATTCTGCTAGGTGCCGGCGACTTGGCCGAGTGGTGAGGCACCTGATTGCAAATCGGGTCACAGCGGTTCGACTCCGCTAGTCGCCTCTTTCTTTTCTGAGCGGGTTAAACGACGAAGCGGTATTACGTGGGTGGATTAGTAAGCCCCAGCATCTCGTTTTTCTACACCGGTAAGGGCTTGTTTCAAGGCAGCACGCAACTCGCGAACCTTAAGAGGAAGTGCGAGCAGTTTTCGCTTTGGTCCTCGACGAGCTCCCTTGATGATCGATGTCTGGCGACGATCCACGAGTAGGATCGAAGGGATCTCGGAAGTGTGTTCATCCGAAGCGAATTGATTGAATGCTTCGAGTGCAAGTCCACCCAGTTCAGCTGCACTGAATACCACACAGTCAGCCGGCGGTTCATCAACTGGTGAGAACCGTGCAAGGGCACGATTTGGATCTGAAATCACTAAGACTCGGTATCCGCGAGACTTCAGTCTTTCTCGAATTGCATTTTGCAGTGACGCTTTGGATGCAACGAGCATCACGACGTAACCTTGCCCTTCGCTCGAAGGTGCGTCGAGGTCTTCATAGCCTTCGACAGATGTCGTATTTGCGGTTCTCTCTCGAGGACCCGCTTCGATAATCTCAATTGTTTTTTTTACTTCTGCTTGAAGTTGAGCCGCTGACTGAATCCGCTTTTCTGGATTGAACTCCATGCAACGCATAGCAACCTGATTGGCTGCACCGGGTACATCCGGAACTTTTTCGTGAAGTGGAACCACTTCTTGGAAACGCGTGACATTTAATCTTTGCAGACGGTCACGCGTTTCGGTCAGGGCCGGCTCACCGGCGATCATGTGATAAAGCATGTTTCCCGCGAAGTAGATATCGCTTCGGGGATCGTCTTTGCGGACGCCGGTACCACGTTCAAGAGCGGCGTAATCAATTGCTCTCACGTTGGGGCAGTCAGCCACTTTTTCGGGGTTGTTGCGATCTGATAAAGCAGCAAGGCCAAAGTCAACGAGTTTTGCTTTTCCATCGGAAGAGATCAGCACGTTCGATAGCTTCAAGTCACGGTGAGCGATTCCTAGTGAGGCGGCATGAGCCAGACCCGAAGCGATGCCATTCATAAGATTCAGCGCGAGGTCAGCTGGCAGTTTGCCGCGAATCTTGACCAGTTCTCGCAGCGTTTGACCTTCGACGAATTCCATCACCAAAAAAGGGTTCCGCTTATCTGCGACCACATCAATGATGCTAACGATGTTAGGATGCCTCAGTTTAAGTCCCATTCGCCCTTCGCGAAGGAACTGTTCGAGTTCCTGAACTTCGTCTCGGAATCGTTTCCTTAAGACTTTTACAGCATAGACTTCTCCGTCTTTTTCGGCGCGATAGACTCGCGCGAATGTACCTGCACCGATCAGGTAAAGAACTTTGTAGTCACCGTAGAAGTAACCAGAACGGTCACCTTTGAGAATCTTATCGGTTTGCAGTGTGGTGACGACTCCGCGAGCCTGAAACACTTTGATTGCTTCATCTAGGCTGCGTTCCCCGGCACCGAGTTCGTTGATCGCCTGATCAATTGCGCGACGCTCCGCTAGCCCGAAGTCCGAGACGCGTTGTGCGAACTGTTCGGCGGTCATGTCGCTCATGGAAATCGATATCGAAGGAGGGAGTCGAAAGACGAGTTCGCGGTGGTGGTGAAAGAGGCGTTCCTTCAATCAGAACGACCTCGAAGACGCTTAGTTTACACCGAATCCGGAAAAAGAAGATCCTATTTTCGACCTGTTGTCGCATGGATTTGCGATGTCAGGCCGCTGCGTCGTTTTCAGGTCGAGCGATGCGAAACCGCCCTGTTGCGGTAAATTCTTGGTGTGTCCATCGGGTACTTCTGTGTGGTTGTACTCGGTTTTTGAATCGTCGGCGCTCTGGTCGGGACGGTTTTCTGCGGCATCGGAGGAGCCGTCTGGCGAACTGGTGACATCTGTTTTTTGAGCGTTTGGCCATGGATGATCCCGCTGGGAAATCCACACGTGGCTTCTTCAATTCCGCAACTAATCTCCGGGATGCCACACGATGGTTCCTGCGGTATGCAGCTCTCGCAGCCATCGCATGAGTGTCGATGCTCTAGCCCGCAGGAAACCTCTCCGGTTGCCAGCATGGAATCACATGCGGCATCACAATGAAGTCCCATGATTGCTTTGATTCCGGCCGTCAACGGTCGGCAGCTCTTGCAATCGGATCTTCTCGATCCATCGCAGTCCTTGCAGTTTTTCTTGGGAGGGTGGTTGATCCAAGGGTCGACGTACAGATCTCCGCAGCCGGTGCAATTACCGCACGGACCACCAAACATCAAAGGGCCATTGGCCGAGTCGCACGCAGAGTGACTGATGGTGCAGCCTGTGGTGCAGACCAGCGACAGTAGGCCAACACACAACAAAGGAAGATTCAATCGATACATTGCTAGCGCCCCCCCGCGAAAAACTAAAGACTTCGATCAGAGGTATCGGTTGTTTAATCCGCGGAATCCAGATAATCCTTACAACCGCTATAATTTATCGTGGCCGTGCGAGATCTTTGTTACGAGGTTTTTAATGTTATCTACTCTGCTGCAGATTCATCCGTTGCTTTTCATTGTGCGTTTCGCTGTTTTTGCAACGATCTTTGTTTTATCCAAAACGCTTGTCGCGACGGATCCATCAAGCGATCTGCCGAACATTGTGATGATCTTTAGTGATGATCAGGGGATGCAGGATCTCAGCTGTTACGGTGGTGAGTTCGAGACACCAAATTTGGATCAATTGGCTGATGAAGGGATCCGATTGACGCAGTTTTATGCGGCGAGCAGTATCTGTACTCCATCGCGTTACGGCCTCTTTACCGGTCGGTACGCGCATCGATCGATGGATCAGCTGACCGGTGCGCTCATGTTTCTAGCTGAAGAGGATTTGAATCGCGGATTAAGGCAGAGTGAAGTCACCTATGCTGCGCGACTAAAGCAGTTTGGCTACAGCACCTCGTTAGTTGGTAAATGGCACCTAGGTCACGGCAATAAGGAATTTTGGCCGACAAGACATGGCTTTGATTCATTCTTTGGCCACACCGGTGGATGTATTGATTTTCATACCCTGAGATACGGAAATCGTCTCGACTGGTATCGAGATGAGGTGATCGAAACTCCCAGTGGCTACGCGACGGATGTGATCACCGGTGAAGCCATCGAGGAGCTGCGCAGGCTCAAGCGGGGTCACCGGCCCTTCTATTTGCATTTGTCGTACAACGCACCTCACTTCGGAAAGGCGTGGGATGCCTCCACGGAAAAACCGGTGAATGTGATGCAGCCTAAGGCCGAGGACTTGGCACGAGTCAATGGAGCGATGAGTCCTCTGCGGCAAGCTTTTGCCGCAAAGGTCATTGGTTTAGATGAGGGTATCGGTCGAGTTCTGTCCGTCTTGGATGACTTAAGCTTGACGCAGAATACGATCGTTATCTTTATGACGGATCACGGCGGTGATCCTCTCTATGGCGGTTCCAACCTGCCTTATCGCGGCGGCAAGGCGACACTCTATGAAGGCGGCATAAGAGTGCCCTGCATCGTTCGTTGGCCGAGTCGTATTGAAGCAGGGAGAGAAAGCAATCAGGTAGCCTGTGCTGTGGATTGGTTCGCAACTTTCATGGATCTCTGCGGCGAGAAGCCAAACCCGGATTTAGACGGACAAAGTCTTCTGCCTTTGCTTACCTCTGCCGACGGTGCTTCGAGTGATGCGACTCGAACACTCGTGTGGAAAACAGGTGCGCACAAGGAGTTGATGAGGAAGAGTTGGTTAGCGGTTCGGAGAGGTGATTGGAAGTGGATTCGACCCCCCAATCAAGAGGCTGAGCTTTATAACGTTAAAGATGATCCGCGCGAGACCAATAATCTTGCTGGAAGATATCC
>JAKMEW010000160.1 GCA_022425745.1 Rubripirellula sp. | reverse complement strand
GTGGTGGCGAGTAATGGCCACTTGCATCCAACCGTGATTGAAATCACCGGCAAGCATTACCAGAAGCCATGATTGAGATTTGGATAACGGACATTTCTCAGCTTGAAGCAAAGACCTGCATTCGCGGTTGAAGAGTTGTATCGATCACTTTCCAGAGTACCAAACACCGCGTCTCCAATCATGCCGGTGTAGGTGTTGGATGATCTCGGGGTTCAAGTCACGCCTGTTCGAAACGCGGCAATTCTTTTCGACTTGATCCGTGTTTCTCATTCCGACCAGAACGCTACTCACTTCCGGACGAGCAAGAACAAACTTGAGAGCGACATCGGCGAGTGAGTATTGATCATCGATGCCAAACTGTTCGAGATCGCATCGTATCTCAGCAACGCGATTTGCCGTTCGGCTTTGGCGATCACCTTGAAAAAATTTCCGGCGGAAATCACTTTCGGGGTACTCGTGGTCCGGGCCATACTTGCCGGTCAGTGAGCCCTCATCTAAAGCAACCCGAATGAGCACTCCGGTACCCGTTTCGGCTGCAACGGGCAGGATCTGGGATGCCGCTTCTTGCTGGAAGAGGTTGAAAATGACCTGAACGGTATCGATCAGCCCATCCCGCATCAGTTGGATGACGCAGGACTGGTCATGTTCGGGGGCACTGACACCAATGAGACCGATCTTGCCCTGTTCTTTGAGTTGGCGCAGCACCAGCAGGGGCTGCGGATCATCATTCCAGGCAGCGGTCCAAGTGTGCAGTTGCAGCAGATCAATCCGGTCGCGTTTGAGGTTTTGTAGCCTCTGGTGAACGTTGTCACGGAGGTAAGCGGCGGAGTAGCGATCTTGCCAGCGACAGTACGGACTTGGCGGCCAAGGTCCCGATGTGGGGGGTGTTTTGGTTGCCACAAAGATGTCTTCGGATCTCTCCGCGAGCACCTCCGCGATGATCTTCTCGCTGTGCCCTTCCCCGTACCCCGCCGCGGTATCAATCAGGTTGATTCCTCGGTCGATTGCCGCATGAAGTGCCGCCGTTGACTGGCTGTCGGGCTGTTGTCCCCAGTCACCTCCGATCGCCCAACCGCCGAAGCCAATTTCGGAAACCGAGGGCCCTTCTGAGCCGAGTGATCGGGTTTGCATGACAGGATTGCTAGCTAGTGGAAAATCGATTGGGTCTGTGAAGATATGAGGATTAGCAAATGGCTCGGTGAGGGTCTATTGGAAGTTGGGTGATTCAGCGTTTTGCGACGCTGATCAGCTCAACTCTTTGCCCTGAGTTTCCGAATACCTGAGGCAGAGTCCTCGACGAGGGCTTCAGCCGTGTTCCTTCTCGAAATTGAAGTTCGAGATTTCCTGACACCTCTCTTGTTGGAATGGTTTCGGTGCCCAAGACTAATCCGATTCCTCAGTTATCGATCGTTGTGCCCGTTCATGGTGACGCGGCCGCCTTCGAGTCGACACTGATTAGCGTTCTGGAGAATCAACCCTCAGCGAGCGAAGTGATCGTCGCGCACGATGGATCCTATGATGATCCATTTGACCTCGGCGAGGAGGTTCGTTTCGTGTCCGCAGGGTCAGGCAAGTATCGTGATCTCATGAGCACCGCTGCGCATCACGCTCGTGGGCGATTTGTGCACTTGCTAAGTGATGGTCTGCAGGCGACCGAGGGATGGACGGATCACGCGGTCCATGCGTTGGATCATTTTGACACCGCCGCAGCCGCTCCGGTCATTCGCTCAAAGCATGATCAGAAGATCATGGCTGCAGGATGGTGCAACGGGATTTCTCGGCTGGGTAAGCCATCGACCAAGCTACCGCTAAAAAGCAAACAAGCGACACAAGTTTTTGGAGCGTACTTGCAGGCATCTTTTTGGCGACGGGATGTGCTTCGCAGCTTATCCGAGGCGTTTGATGGATCTGATGTCTTCGAGGCATCCATGGTCTATCACTACCTACTGCGCAAGGCAGGGTGGAGAACCGATTTGGTCACTGACAGTTCTGTCCTGTGCGATTCCGAAACGTTTCCTTGGGAGCATGCGTCCCTGAGGAGAGGGATGCGACTGGCGGCAATTCGAAATCATTTCGCAGGAATGAGCACAGCCCAGTGTGTGCTTTCAGCTGGCCTGGCTTGTGTTTCGAATTTCACAAAGCCTGGGATGTTGATCGAAGCTTTCGGACAGTCTTTGGCTCCGCTCTCGAAGGATCTGAAGCGTCAAATCCATCTCGATGCCGTACTTGCTTGCGACGACCAAGGCATGATCGTTTCGATGCCTCGACACGGTAGTGATACGAATCGTTACGCGGCTTAATCGCCGCAGCGATGACTTTGCAAAACGAAAAAAGCCCGCCGCGTGTTAACGCTACGGGCTTTCTTGTTTGTCTACTTACTTGAGCCTGCTGTTGGCCGGCGTTTAACCGTAGTGGTTCATGTTTGCGATCGGCTGAACCATGACGCTAGGCTGCGCGGTGTTGGTTCGGTAGTAGTCTGGAGCCCAGCGATTGAGTTCCATGTACATTGCAATGACTGCAATCGCCATGAACAGCATGCTGACGAGCAACATGACGGTGTAGATGCTCATGGACTGCTTGCGATTATCACTCGATGGTAGTGTCGACACGGTCGCCCTCCTGCAAGATTCCTTCGCTGTAGTCATCAAGGATTTCAGCAACGGAGCGGTCAGGCTCGGCGTTGCGTACTTTCAATTTGCCCATGTAGCGACCGTTTCGAGTGACTTCGAGAAGATGACCTTTACGGAGACCCTCGTCGTAACCGATCGAGACGAGAACGAGCGACGTTGGGCGATCAATCTGTAGGATGTTGCCGTTACGATCCGGTGGAGCACCGTCGAGAGGTTCATTGACGTCGATACCTTTGGAGGTCATGACCTCTTTGTATCGGGTCGCTTGAGCGATCAACTGTCGATTACGAACTTCAAGTTCCTGCTTGAAGCCGCGTAGTGTGTTCATCTGATCGGTAAGCGTGAGCGTTTCAGTGAACAGAGTATCACGATCCTGTTGCTCGGTTCGGATTTGAGCTCGCAGGGTGATGTTGCTGTCGGTGAGACGTTGCAGTTCCGCCGCTCGGCTTTCATCCAGTTGAACGAGTTTACTGTTATCGGATCGAAGAGTGACGACCTCGTTTTCACTCGTTTCGAGCTGATCTTGCAAACTGTCAACCTGAGTCTGCAGAGCGGCCAAGGCGGTTCTGCGAGCAGCTTGTTCGCGGTTAAGATCAGACGTGATTCGATCCTTCGAATCTCGAAGTTGGTCGTTCTGTCTCGAAATCGACTCAATTCTGTCTTTCAATCCATCCTTCTCTAGAACCACATCTCGCCAGTTACGGTGAGAAGCATTCACTGCCAATGCGAGTACCATAAAGACGGCACTGAAGAGAAAGATGACGACCGAGAAGAATTTCCCTAGTAGTGTCATTGCTGTTTCCGTGAACGATGAGACCGACGAGAGGTGATAGGAATCAACCCTCGCAATCGTTACTACCCCGAGGGACGGTTTCGGTGTTGTTCGGCAAAGCCATCGCAGCTTGCCTAAATCACCACGTCCTCCGAAGTATAGTTACGTCAAAAAAAGAGTGTCAACGAAATCGTCATGAAATACCGTTTTCAGGCGGTCTTTCCCGCTCTGAGTAGGATTTTGACGAATTCATTACCCCTTTTTTCTGTTTCTCGACATCTCGCCGGCCAATCCGAAGACAAGTCTGGCGAAATCGCTCGAAACCACGAATGAGGACTCCTTCCCCATCGCTTCGCGCGAGACTAGCAGGATCTCAGTTGCCAAGGTAGGCGAATCTGGATACTAGCTCGCGGATTTTTCAGATTCCCTCAAAAGGGTGGCTGCTGCCGAGGTTGAATCCAAGTCGAATCTCAGGGGCTTACTCGACTTCATCTGCCTGTACACCGCGAATCGCTTGCAAAAACTGCCCAATATCGGGGGTTCTTTCCTCCACTTTGGGCTGCAGTGCTCCCATGATCGCCCGAGCAAGTCGCGGATCGAGTTTGGGACAGCGATCGAGAAGTTCCTTGGGCTGGGACGTGTCATGGTGCAATGCAGCTCGTCCATTGAGGATTTCGCCCTGCCAAGGATGTTCAAAGCAGCACATGCAGTAGCACGTTACCCCAAAGGAGAAGATGTCCACGCGCTGGTCGGTTGCCCGTCGCCGAATGATTTCCGGGGACATGTAGAGCGGAGTCCCGGTGCGGTTCCCGGGGGTCATGAATGGTGCGGTAGCTGGCAGGGTGAGCCCAAAGTCGATCAATTTGATGCTTTCGCTGCCCGGCGTGAGGATGAAGTTTCGTGGGCAGATGTCTCGGTGAATGAAACCTTTTTGATGGACATATTGAAGTGCTTCGGCCATCTCACGAATCAGTTTCACTCGTTTGCCAGTGAGATGATGTTCCTGTTTTTGAACCACGATATTCTGCAAACTCGGACCGGCCACATATTCCATGACAATGACCGGTTCGCCGCGAGTTGAGAAACCTGTCTCGTAGGTCTCGGCGATATGGGGGTGGGTCATCCCCATCGCGATTTCACCCTCACTCGGTTTTTTGAGGCCTTTAAAGCGACTCTCAAAGAGATTGTATTTCTCGAGTTCAACCACTTTCACGCCGACGAGACGGTCATCGTTCTCGTGATCTTTGGCGACGAAAAAGTTCGCCATGGTTCCCGTAACGGCGGTTCGCTGACGTGAGAACCGGGTTTCCACATCGATTTTACCTCTCGAGACGGTCTTTTTCGGTCCCGAGGAGGATTTCGAAGATTTGAACGCCGAGCGAAGGGAATCAATCAGGCTCATGAGCGTATCGGGAGCAGGTGACGAAATTCCGAGCCTCAGCATCGTGCTGTGGTCGGTGACTTATTCGAAGTTCGCGAAGGAGTGCGTCAACACTCCCAAAGTGGGATCACTTCCCACAGTAATCAATAGCGCGAGCAATCTCGGTTTTCAAGTTCTTTCTTGGAACAATTCGGTCAATGTAGCCGTGTTCAAGTAGGAATTCGCTGGTTTGGAAGCCTTCGGGCAATTCAATACCGATGGTCGCTTTGATCGTTCTGGGGCCGGCGAAGCCAATCAACGCTTTGGGTTCTGCGAACACCAAGTCACCGAGTGAGGCAAAACTCGCGGCCACACCGCCCATGGTTGGGTTGGTCAGAACACTGATGAATAGCCCACCGGCTTCGTCGTACCGAGCAAGTGCTGCGGAGACTTTAGCCATCTGCATCAGTGACAAAATTCCTTCGTGCATTCTGGCGCCACCGCCACTGCCGCTGATGATGATCAGGGGCAGATTTTGATCGGTTGCCCATTCAATGAGCCGAGCGAGTCGTTCCCCGACCACCGATCCCATGCTACCCATGATGAAGGCACTGTCGGTAACAGCCAAGGCGACGCGGCGAGCGCGAATCATGCCGGTTCCCGTGAGTACCGCATCGGAGAGCCCTGTTCGTTTCTGCTCGGCAACGAGTCGATCTGCGTATTTCCGGCGATCGGCAAATTCAAGCGGATCGGTCGGGATCAAATGCTCGTTCATCGGCTCAAATGTTCCCTCGTCGAGAACCTGTGCGATACGTTCCTTGGCCGAGACGTAAAAGTGATGGTCACACTTTGGGCAGACGTTTTGACGCTGCTCGATCTCTTTTCGGTAAATCGACGCACCACAGCCGGGGCATTTGACCCACAGCCCTTCCGGAACACCACGTTTCTTGGGTGCTGCGGCTTGAGTTTCCTCAACTTTCGCTTGAGACGAGCCTGATTCTACGGTGGACATAGGTGATCTTCGGCGTTTTCGCTCTGGAGACGGCTAGGACGAACGGTGAATGGAGCGATAACTCGTGCACGGATATCGTTTCATTCGTTGAAAATGGGATCCACCTGTTGCGATTGGATCCCCATTTAATTTAGCTAGATTAACGATTCCATGCTGCCTCAAAAAGCACCTCACGGAGTTCTTTCCACAGCTTCGACCCGGTTCTTCGCGTTGAAATCGGCTTGTTCGAGCCATTTTCACAGCAGAGCTGGAAAGGTTTGGCGAGCCAATCGCAGGTATTTTACACGGCTACGAGAGAAAGCTTTGCCACGCGAGACACGGCGTGTAATCGTTAACCGCGGTGTTTTTTAAGGCGTTTTGGCTCTTGTCAGCGCGCAGCAAAAAACTCCCGTCTTGATGATCGGCTCATGTTTCTGAGTGCCGATTACGGGAGTTCGAAATGCTTTTCGGGCAGAAGTCGATTGCGTTTGATTCGCAAGCGACGAAGCCGAGATGGTGGGAAAGCTGACCTCGATTGGACCAGCAGCACCGTCAATTATTTCTTGCGATGACGGATCTTTGCACGCATACGACGCTTTTTACGACCAACTTTTCTTCGACCTTTACCGGTTTTCTTCGTACCCACCTACTTCATTCTCCGTTTATTTTGCTCAAAGCGTTAACACGTTCGTTTGCGAAAACCGTCGTTCTTTGCCGCTGATGCGACACTCAGCCGACTTTGCGACTCGGGTCAGCCGGCCTAATTACTCGGCTGATTCAGTTCTCGATCCGTGTGAATCGAATGGTCATGAGGTTTCCATCGAGCCACGTAGCGTACCAGAAGCTCACTCGGGAGCAAGGTGGATAATCCGCCGTAGTTGAGATGTTCTTCGCGAAATGACACCGCTGAAGCCGCTATGACCGCTAGCCGTTACCAGTCGTTGATTTCACCTCGATCACGCATTCAAGGAGCTGAAGGTTCACTGAAGCCCCTGCTCCGCTTCACGGTTGTAGAGAGCTAAGGCCGCCTCGAATGTCTCGGAGCGGATTTGGTAGACCGGCTGCGAATCGGTGTAACGATTGCAGTGATCCACCAGGACGCGGTAAAGCAGACGAAATAGGTGCCGAGGAACACGCAGTGACTGAAAGGCTGAGAGCAGGCGTTCTTCGCTAATATCCGGTCCGAAGAGATCCTTAGGTTCGGGACTACGACCCTCCGCAGCACATGCCTGCATCCGAGCTCGAGCTAGATCGTAGAGCGATTCGCCAGTCCACTGGAAAGCGGGGATCACATTCTGCTTATCCAGCCTCGCACGTTCGTGGAACTCTCGCGTCTCCCGTTCAACTTCACGGTGTAGTTCCTGCGGCAGCATGATCTTGAAACCGAGACCGGGGTGCTTTAGCAATTTATTGTCGAGTATCGGCCACGTGAACCGCTGCATCAGCTCCGCTTTACCGCCCGTTAGGTGTGGTTCGTCGACACGATCCATCAGGACCACAACGCCATCAAAGCCGAGGCGTTTGAGGATCAGCTGGAACTTGTTTAGCAATTCGTATCGGTCATCGGTGCGATCAAACCGCGGTAGGGGTTGGCTTGCGATTTCCTTTGCAGGGAATTGTAGGAGGATCTTGCGCAAAGAGCTTTTTTCACGTTTGCCGACACGCATATGACGATGAATTCCCATCGCGGCCACTTGGCACTTGACCCAACGGGTCAGCCACGGCAGCGAACCGATCAAAGTCAGGATCGGAATCAACCACAGGAAGCCCGGATTCAACGCTCCGCCTTCTTCGGCATCACCTCGTTGACTCAGCATCAACCAAGTCGATAGCACGATTGAAAAGACGACGGAACCAATCGACAAAGCGAGTGGCCACTTGGCTTGCAGGTTTCGGTAACGAAGTTTCTGCCGCAGGCCGTGCCATCGATCTGTCACCGTTGAAGCGGTGGATTGATCGTAGGAGGTTGCCAGCAGCAGTAAGTCTCGAGCCGCCGAGCGGTCAAGGTTTTGTACTGCCGACTCGGAAATCGTATCGCTGATTGCGTGACTAGGATTAGAGATTTTGTTGCCGAGAATCCTGTCAACCAGATCGGTGACACCCAAGCAGAGGATCGCGTCCATGTGATCCCAGAGTCGCCATGCTTCAAGAACCTTTTCGGGACGCTTGACGGTGCGACGACTCATTCGCTCGCAGAAATGATCCAAGAAAGGATTGAAGTCGTCGTAGCGAATCACAAAGACGCGATGACCTGGGTTCTCCTGATTGAAGCGACTCAGGTGCTGGTCAATTTGTAGTCGCATGGCCGTTTTCCCTGACCCTTTCGGTCCAAAAATGATGGACGTTGAGGGTTCCTTCGGGTCGCCGTAGACCTTGTCCCAGATCGGATGGTAAGCGCTACGAATGCAGTGTTCTTTGAAGACTTGGTCCGTCTGCGCATCTTCTTCCGCAAATGGACTGCGGACGATGCCGTGGTGCTCCAAGAAACTATGAATATTCATCGCGCTAACTTACCTGCAAGTCTTGCTCATCCGCCAACGAGGCATCTCGCCTCATTGGTACTTTCTAGTTGTTGATGCTTTTGATCATCGAAACAAACGACTTACGATTCGCTTTCACGACTTCAGCAGGGCCGATCATTTTCACAAAGTACTTACGACCTTCGGGATGAACGAGGATTGCACCAGCCATTGCATAGTTTTCACGGTTAACCACTTTGCCACCGGCAAATGGGCCGCCACCCATTCTCTCAGCGAAGCTGCCGTTCACATCGACAATGTAAACCTCCCAGTTGCCAAGCTTCATCTCTTCAACCTTTTGGTCTTCCGCTTTCCCGCCAGCAAACTGACCTTTCCAGCGTTGAATATTTGCTTTGACATCACCACCTGCCGCCATGAAGGTCACTCGAGCGGTTTCACCTTCTTTGCCTTCGCCGGTTTTTGCTTGGAACTCATGTTCGATGATACCGCTCTTGGGAGCGACTTTTTTGAACGATGCGGGGACTTCTAGCGATCCGGCACCGAAGACATCGACTGAGGTTGCTTTTTCTTCGGCCAAGGCGAGGGAACCCAGTGAGCTCACTGCGAGCAGTGCAAAGGAAGCAGTAAGGGTTTTGAGGAGCGATCGTCGGGACATGTTTGATCCTTGGGGTTGTCCTGTGAAGGTTTTGTGCTGTCTAGCTAAGGAAATCCAACGATGGAGACGTCTATTGCCGTTCCAGGTGAGATCTCCGCCGGTGTTACTATCTTATTGTAATGTTGGTGGCTAGCGAACGCCCCAAAATTCCCCAGCGAACAGAGTGTTGTTCGTCGGGTTGTGTGTCGTGACCGGTCACTCAGAACCTCGAGGTCCGTTCGCAAAACGGCTCGGGGAAACGTCGTATCAAATCTCAGCGACTGGTTAATCAACCTGCTTGCATCGACCAGATAACATAGATCAGTGCGCCCACCAGAGCGACCGTGATGACGACAAGGCCGAGTAGCATCACGGCGCGGCGAGTGGATCGATTTCGTGTCTGCTCGCCAAAATGGTTCTCACCTTTGACAAGCGAACTGGTCTGGCCGGATCGATCAGCTAACGTTTCGGTAGCCATTCTTTGTTGGTCAAGCCGTTCACGTGCGGTGTCGCTTGCTTGTTGATCCTGAGAACCACCGGGTAATTGTCCGGCGAGTTCCGGGAACGCCTCGGTTGCAGATCGCCACTGCTGCCAGCCATCCCGCCAAACCAACGAATTGGATGCGACGCGTCCCTCTTCGATCCACTGACCAAAGATTACGGTATTCGCGGGCCCGTATTGTCCACCGCTAGGTGGGCGAACATACCAAGAAGCGGTTGAATCGAAGGCACCGAGCACTTCTGCGACCTTTTTGGGTGCAGGTGCTAACACCTGATTGCCAACGACCGTGGCCGACTTCTCGACCGGCACCTGTGCCGTTTCGATGCCGCTCGGGATCTTCTCGGAATTAGATGGATCAGTACCCACCGTGGTCGCACCGATGTGTTCGGATGGGTTCACCGACTTCGTGGAGGATGGTTCCGCAGATGATGACTCCGCACGATTAACGGAGGCAGTTGTCTCGGTGCTTCCGTGTTCGGTGCTTCCGTGTTCGGTGCTTCCGTGTTCTGTGCTTCCCGGTTCTGGTTTGACTTCAACGGGCAGCGAAGATTCTGCATCAGCAAGTGGAATCCGAAACTTCCCAGAACAGGTGGGGCAGACACCACGTTTGCCCGCAAGTTCATGCTTGATGTTGAGTGGTTTCCCACAGTGATGACATGCGAAGCGTATGCCCATGGATCCGACAGTGTTTGGAGTGAAAGGAAAGCACGACTCGTTTTAGGCGTCCTGCATCTTTGCACTTTACAACTTCCTGTCTAACTCTAACTTGCCCGCAAAGGGTAATGAACTTCTGGTCCGTGAGGAGTGAACCTTCGAGGAGGTCATGCCATTACGCTGATTTTTTTTCGGCGAGTTTAACGATCTTGTCAAATTCGGACTTTTTAACTGGTTGCACGCTTAGGCGACTTCCTTTTTGAAGCAACACCATCTCCTTTAAACTTGCCTGATCGCGCAACTCTGACAACGTGACTGGCTCAGCGAAAATTTGGTCCAGCTTGATGTCGACCATGAACCATGTTGGTTTGTCTTTCTTGCTCTTGGCATCGAAATACTTGTGATCGGGATCAAAGGCAAATGAATCGGGGTAGCCTTCGCGATCCACAACAGCAAGGCCGACCACCGCTGGCTCTTTGCATGCCGAGTGGTAAAAGAGGACGCGATCGCCTTTTTTCAGTTCGTCTCGCAGTAGGTTACGCGCTTGGTAGTTGCGAACCCCTTCCCATGTCGTCGTTTTCTTTTTTTCCTTGGCAAGATCCTGGATGGAGTACGTCGTGGGTTCGGTTTTCATTAACCAGTATTTTGTTGCCATGATTTTGTATTCGTTGGTTGTTACGGTTCAATGCGATGGAAGATGTGATTCAATGCGTTGTGCCAGATAGCATCGATTCAAAGGTCGTTTGGAGATAGTTTAAGTCAAACAGGCAGAAAGGGTGTTCGCGGTTAGCAATGATGCGATGGGAAGCCGCGCGGGCTCGCACTTGTGTTAACTCATGTTCGAGAATAGAACGTCGGTCAACCAGCCCTCCGGACAGTTCTTGATTGATAAGTTCCATCTGCCGATGCCATTGTTTCCGTTGCCCTTTGCGTGGGATCTCTCGCAGTAGCAATCGTTTTTGCTCAAGCAGATCCCCCGGTAGGTCAAACTCGCTGGCAAACTTTTCGGGTTGATAAATCGTATCTCGAATCGAGCGGGTCAACTGTTTCACGTTGGTCGCTGCGGTGCTCTTTTGTGCCGAAGGCAGAAGTGCCGTGGCAGAGATCACAACGTAGTGTGGCGGTTCGCTTGCGAAGAAGGACCGCGAGATTCGATCGCCAAGTTGGTCGTACTTGCCGCCGCCGATTCCGTGCAGGAACAGATCACTCAGGATCGTCCTTGCATACATTGTCGTCACCAATGCTCGCGGCCGGATTTTAAAATTCGGACCAAGTGCAGCGGCCAATTCTTCGGCTGATCCAGCTTGGTCCGTCCGGTGAATTGTCCGCTCTCGAGAATCTCCGTCGCTAATCATTAACTGTCCACCGGAACATTTAACCCATGCGGGACGTCTTTGGGGGTCTTCCTCACCGTAGATCCAAAGCGGAGCTTCGAGCCATTCATCTCGGGTGCGAAGATCGGGGACGGGGTGCGAGGAACTGCGGATTCCATGTGCGGTTCGGTAGTGGGCAACTGAGTCGTTGTAGCATTGATGGAATCGCGTTAGATCACCAAGAAGATGCAGGACAAATTTAAGGAATGTTCGGGTTTCGCAAACGTGACTCAGTGGAACCTCGAGTGTTTGCAGATTGCAATGTGTTTCAAGAGAGTGTCGAGCTTCGGCAAAGATGGTTCCCAAGTTGTTAGTGCGTTGCTTTGCAACTTGGGCGTGCATCCAAAGGTGGCTGATGCACGGAGTTTCAACCAATGGCGTGATCGCATCAGTGACGCGTTTGGAGAAGGAATCAAATCGAGCGTGGTCTCGTAGTTCCATCTGCTCAAAGGGAACGCCGCCACCGGCATCATCAAAATCGATCGATTCGTAAGACGCTCGCCCCGAAGCCGTCTCCAAAACAGGAACGCGAATGGAACTGCCAACAGCGACATCGTTGTCGATGACAAGATTCACCGCCGCAGCGTCCTGTTCCGCGGCAATTTTTGAAAGGGCAAAATTTTTGAACCACACACCGGGATGAAAGAGAGCGGGTTGGTGCCCTGACATCACAATGCGATCGGATTGCTTCTTTAGGTCGCTTACATCACGGTACTGGCTGGTGTACTGAAACGCTGCCGCAATGAGTTGTTTGCGAGCTTGATGCCGAAGTGACGCCAGTGGGTGCTGGGCCTGCGTCGTTTGATTCTCGGCGATCTGTTCAGCGACTTGCGTGAGGGAAGGGCTGATGAGAGCTTCGCCATGTCCTCTCGGCGCACGGTAGCCCTGATAGGGCTCGTTAGTCTTGAGTGGCATTGGCAAGGATTTCTTCTCGGGTGGGAAAGTTCGCACCTTTGCCTTGCACGGATTCAATCGCAGAATCGAGAACCTCGCGATAGTAGTTCAGCCGTGTCTCTGCCTGATCAAGCACTCCGCCGAACGAGCGACTGAGATCAAGATAAATCAGTGGGACGGGGATTTCAGTGATTTGCAGTTTGGCTGCCGCTGCTTCCACCCAAAGCTGAAGGGGCATCGCGTAGCCAGGGTCGGTAATTCGCATCTGAATTAGAGCCTGAGTGCGATAGGCTTTGAAGCCGCAAAAGGCATCGGTCAGATCAAAGCCAAGGCGAGCGTTGATTTCCTCGGTGATTTGACGATTGATCGCGTAACGTTCTTGCGGTGGTTCGCTGTCATCCTCGAAGTAGTGCAGGTAGCGACTGCCTGAGACCAAATCAGCGTTCTTCGCCGCTTCGATGAATTCAGGGATTCGTTTTGGTTGATGTTGTCCGTCGCAATCGAGTGTCACGATCCCATCGAACTGGTTCTCGATAGCGAACTCAAAAGCCGAAATCAAAGCGGCTCCGTACCCTCGGTTTTGCGAGTGAGTCAGAACCTGAACCCCTTCGCAGGAGGCTAAGACATCGGCAGTCCCATCGGTTGATCCGTCATCCACCACCAAAATGTCATCGATGTAATGTTTGACCTCGTTGAGGACCTGAGCAACGGAGTCGACTTCATTGTAGACGGGTAAAGCCGCTAGCCATTTTTCTGATTGATTCATGCTTTCCCTTAAGCCGACACACCGCTGAGCGGATGATTGGGGTGACTCGACATTCTAAAACTGTTTAGTCAGCGGTCAATGTTTCGGAGCTCGGTTAGCCTCCCAAGATGGGATCGGTTTCCTGTTCGCTCGCCCAAATCCTCAAATCCGGAAACTCTTCACTGAGCATCTCAGCCATCGATTCCATCGCAAATCGCTCGCTGTAGTAATGTCCGAGCAGGATCAGCCCGATCCCTTTTGATTCCGCTTCCAGGCAGACGTGGAAGGTCGCTTCACCGGTAATCAGAGCATCGCAGCCGCAGCGGGCCGCGCTTGCCAGAAAACTGCCACCGCTACCACAGGCAAAGCCAACTTTTTTGATGACCGTGTGCGAGTTACCCACGATTCTGGCCGGCGGTGCGCCAATTGCTGTTGTCGCTCTTTTGCCAACCTCGATCAGCGTTTCAGGTTCCTTGAGCCGTCCGTAACGACCTGAGCCGAGCGAGTGATCGTGAGACGCCGGTTTTCCATCACCACTAGCTGTTTGACTGCCTAGGCTTTCGCTGATCTCGACCAGCGGTTTGCTGTTTTCGATTCCAAGTTTTTGACACCACTGCTGATTGATCCCATTCAGGGCAGAATCGTAAGCGGTATGTGCGCTGTAGATGGCGATTCCATTTCGGATTAAATCCAACAGCATTTTTCCAGTGTTGGTATCTGAGGTGATGCGTTTGAGCGGTTGAAACGGCAGAGGGTGATGCGTGACGAGGAGATCCACTTCTTGCTCAATCGCTTCAGCAACCACCGCCGGGGTGACCGTTAGGCAGGTCATGATGTTGCTGATTTCTGACTGACGATCACCCACAAGCAGACCGACGTTGTCCCAGGATTCTGCTAATTTCAGCGGTGCAATTTGTGAGAGCAGACCACAGATGGTGTCCAAATGCATCGATGTGACTCTTGTTGGTTAGCTTGATGGGCGAGACTGGTGACGATCAGGCTGGAGATGACCAAAGTGGGGACGTCCGGTTGTTGATGAGACTGGTAATCGGTGTCCTGAAAAAAAAGGCTTGGTGTTTTACCAAGCCTCGTTGAAATTTCGAATTGGTGAGATCGTCAAGTCGACCTTGCCAGCCTTGCCGCTCTATTTCGGAGCGATCATGCAGAGCATTTTTCGGCCGTGCTGTTGGGGCGAGGTTTCAATCTTTCCGAACTCGCCCAATGTTTCGACAACCATGGCCATGATCTTTTGGCCTTCTTCGACGTGAGCCATTTCTCGACCTCGGAAGAGCACACTGACCTGCACTCGGTC
>JAKMEW010000146.1 GCA_022425745.1 Rubripirellula sp. | reverse complement strand
GTTTTTATAGTTGGTGAATGTGAGCAATCCGTAGAAAGCAGTCGGTTGTGATCCCTGTGCCGGTCTCCGGCGATTGAGATGAGATTAATGAAGACGTTATGTAGGGTAGCAATAGGTGGTAGATCCTTTTCTGCCGGATCGATCTTTTGTGCGATACTCATGACAACGCAGGCTCTGTGCAGTTGTGATTATGTTCTTGCGCAGCAGGGCGAGAGAAAGAAAAAAGCTCCGGAGCCTTTTCGGTGGGTTAACCCTCTCTCGGAACAAGAAAAGTTACGGTATCCATTTCTGCAACATTCGACATTCCGTAGTTCTTCGATGAAACGCGATGTTGGCTACTGCATCTACTTGCCGCAGCAGTATCTACAGCCAGCATGGAGAAGTCGAAGTTTTCCGGTTGTCTATTACCTGCATGGCGGTAGACCAGGAAGCGAAAAGAAAGCGATTAGGCTCTCGGAGAACATTCATTCAGCGGTTCAGTCCGGTGAGGTTCCACCGATGATTTATGTCTTTGTGAATGGTGGTCCGGTGAGTCATTACAATCTTCCCGATGATCCTGAATCAAAGGGTGCGGATATCTTTGTCAAAGAACTGATACCCCACATTGATCAAACTTACCGAACGGTTGCTAATCGAAGTGGCCGAGCCATTGAGGGTTTTTCGCAAGGCGGTCGGGGTACCGCGAGGTTGATGTTCCGATATCCAGAATTATTCTGCAGTGCTTCACCGGGCGGTGGTGGGCACGCTACCGAGAAAAAAATATCGGAGAACAATGGTGCTGAGTCAGAGAGACTGGTTTTTGCTGAAGGTGACAACACTTGGGACCTCGCCGTAGCTTACGCTGAAAGGTTGAAGGCCGATGATGAAACACCCCCATTGAGCATCCTTGTTCATGTCGGGGATAAGGGTTTTAACTACTCAAATAATCTCGACTGGATGAAGCATCTGACCCAGTTGGGAATTGCGCATCAATCCATCATTGTTCCAGGTGCCGAGCACAGTGCGATGCAAATTTATGAGAAAGCTGGAATTGAAATCATGTCATTTCATGCGAAACAGTTTCAGCTAAATGACGGTAGACATTGAGTGTCTATGGTTGTTTCGGCGGCCAGTCGATCATTGGCAGATCAACCTTTTTCTATCCGTGAGATTGTGATTTTGTGCCACTGGGGTACCGATTGAATGCGGATTTTTTCTCGAAGCTCATCGCCGTTTTTTTCCAGTTGGTCAATCTTTTCACGATTCGCTTGGTCGAACTTTTTCAGTTCATTACCGTCTTTGGTCAGAAGACGGTAACGCCGCGTAGCAATGTCTTGGATTGGGCGGACGACTTCATCCGAGATTTGGCGATTGAGACTCGCGATTTCATTGGCTTGTTGACTCCACGGTAATTCTCGGAGTCGGTCGAGGTTGATACCGTTGGCTAATGAGGTTTGATCAAAATGGCCATAGTTCAACCCATCACACTCAAGTTCGTAAATTCCTTGGTTTAACCCATGGATTCGCAGGGAAGCGAGGTTGATTTCGCTTGCGAGTGCGAGGTGATTTTCCATTTCCATTGCGTTCGACGGATTATTCCAGCGAAGCTGCATGAGGGTGTGTCGTTCTGGAATTCTCCAAGGCAGCGATTGAAGTTGGCAGTCAAAGCTCACTCGTGACGCGTCTCCTTGTAAGTTGCGTGTTGCGATTTGCTCAGCGTTGACGTTCCAGTCCGTGTTTGTTCGACGAAGATCAAGACGGAAAACTTGGTGTCTTGTGGGCTCTAGTCGCTTCAGCAGCGTGTGGGCCATCATGAGATGCCCGGCGGGATCAGGGTGAATTGCATCTGGCATTAACGTGAAAGTTGGAATGCTCAGCCGTTTAATGTGGATGTACTCATTCATGACTGAGTGATTGTTAACGAATGCAATCCCTGTCTGAGTTGCCAGTTGGCTGCACCAACCAGCGTAATAGCCCAGTGCAAGATCGTAATCGCTCGCGAAATCCTTGCCTTTGAATCGATAATGCTCGTCCTGTTGTCGCAGTTCGCTGGTGAGAAAGTCGAAGGGCGTTGGGCTAAGAAGGACGGGTTCGGCATCCATCGCGGAAATACGGTTCAAGAGTGTGCATATTCCTCTGGTATTCAGGCAAACGCGACTCGGTATCGAGACTCTGATAGCCGCCATCGTTCATTCCAAAAAGGATAAGCACAAGATCGGGTTTCCATCTTGCGACATCCTGCTCGAACCGGACAATCGCATCTGCGGCTCGATGGCCGGGGATGCCAGAATTGATAAAACGGATTCGATTTTGCGGGTAACGTGTGTCGAAGAAGCTTCGGACGTACTCGCAATAGTGAGCCTGGTAAGTGATGGAATCGCCGAGAAAGACGATGGTTGAATTTGGCTCAATGTCAACAGATCGAGTGTAGCTCTGTGCGGTTCCATGGTTTGGATGGAAAACGATGGAACAGATGCAAACCGCTAAAAGGATGGTGAATGGAATTCGCATGGTTTTCACGTCCGCTCAGCGGGTGAGGATTGTTCGTTCTAACGTTGGCTAGTTCGCTTGCTTGTCAGCAATCGAGGTCAGATACTCAATCAAGGATGATGCATCGTGAACGGTAAAGTCGTTCAGAATTCCATTTGGCATCATCGACGTTGGTAGCTTCTTTCGAACCTCGATATCATCCTTGAGGATGGTGTATTCCTTACCCTCTTGGTCCCGAATCACCACACGGTCATTTTGTTCATCCGTTACGAAGCCTGTCAGTACGAGTCCATCGACGGTCAGGAAAGAGTTGGTGGTAAAGCCTTGGGCGATTGTTTTTTCTGGCTGCAAAATTGCGATCGCCAGGTCGGGGCGTTTGTAGGTCTTTGCGATATTGCCAAGGTACGGACCCTTCTGCGGGTCTGCCTGAGAGACTGTGTGGCAGGTCGCGCATTTGGCTTTGTCAAAGATCGTTTTACCCAGAGGAGCGTTGCCCGGAGAATTGGTCACCAGTTGTATCGCTTGGTCGAGTTGGAGAGACTTAAGAAGCGGAGTTTTGTCCTCCTTCGGAGCCTCAATCTTGAGCGATGAAATCGCCATTTTCGCAAGTTCCGCAATGGCGGGGGTTGGGGACCGTTGCAAGTTCCAGATTGGTGTGTCCAATTCGCGACTGCCAATCCATGTAGCTGCTTGGATTATTGTGCCTTGTAAAGCAGCTTGCTCTATCCCAGAAGCAATTTGTTGTTTAGCGACTGATTGTTGTTCGGCACTTGTCTGATTGCTTGCTGCGACAGTGAGGGTCAAAGACCACTTGCCGATTGAGTTGGTTTCAGTCAGCCATGTTTGCGCGTTCGTCTTGGAAGACGCAGCGGTGAAGAAGTATTCCGTATTCGGACTGCCGTTTAAGATCTCAGCCACTCGCTTGCCCGTCGGGGTATCGAAGGACTGTTGTGTCAGTTTTTCGAGAACTTGAGAGAAGTGCTCTGGCACGCGTTGAACATCGCGTCGGCAGATCAGTTGCAGGGTGCTGATAAGAGATTCTGTTGTGAGTTCCTCTTTGTCCACAGCAAGGGCAACGAGAGTATTGATTGATTCAGGGAGATTAGGTGCCTGAGTCAACTGCTGCAGGGTTTCATCAATATTTGCTGGGTCTGCAATAGCGAGTTGGATCATTTTGTCGATCGCGCGATCGGATTGGATTCGGTTCGCCCGCATGATTCGAACTAGCTCTGATGCTTGTTTTGCAGAAGATTGATTTAGGATTTGTTCCAACTTGTTGCGAATGGTATCTGATTTGACCCAAGGCTCGGGTTGATAGTAAGGACCTCGGTTATCTGGGCGGGTGCCCCATGAATCACCGTTCCATTCACCTTCAGTGAAGTGAAGACGGCAAAGTGCAGCGAAGATTGCTTGCTGTTTTTCACCGCTGCTGTGATCCATTCTGGCAATGAGTTCGTCAACAACATCAGGGCGATGGATCATCGCCAACGCCCTCAGAACGTGTGTCGCGTTCGCTAGATTGTTGTCTAGGGCTTCGAAGCATTCTAAGGCCGCGCCTCGAGCGGCGATGACACGGATTGCCGTGTGCTGCACAACGGGGTCATGATGAGACAACGCAGCAATACACTCTTGATTTGTGGCGATGGTTTGCAATCGATCAAGCAGGTTTCGTTCGTCGGGGCGTTTTTTGATCGCGCGTTGATGCAACTGATTGGATAAGTCACTTCCACGATAGAACAATTCTCGCTGAGCTGCCAAACGTCGACGATGACTTGGCGAATCAAACTGAGCAACCAGTTCAGTATCGGGCAAACCTTGGAAGTCCGGCATTCGGGGTGGAGTGTAGTCCTCGGGTTGAACGCAGACGACATACCCAACATTGGGACCATTCCAATTGAAAGTAGCCCCCTTCCAGCTAGCACAGTAGAGGCGACTGTTGCCATCCACGTCAGCGTCAGTCGGTCGTGTGAGTCGGACGAAAGGCTGAGGTGCTTGTGTTTCTTTGTAGGTTGCCCCGGCGCGGGTCACCTCATGGTGATAGAGGGCGCCGGTACCCCAGTCCGCGGTGAAAGGAGCATTGTTCCATTTACCGAACCCCGGTTCATCAATGTAAACGGCACCACATCCTGATCCTCCACCGTAATCGGCGAGCGGTTGGATGCATTCTTGGTTGAAGTTCTTGTAGAGTCTTGGGTAACCGTGATCTTCGCTGCCTGTGAAGTGATGGAGCCGGACATCCCAACCGCCGCCATCGTTGGTGTTGTCACGTGCGAACATTTCCATTTCCGGACTGATCGCGACTTCTAGGATGTTTCGAGTTCCGGTGGAATACAGTTCGAGTCGTGATCCGTCGGGACGGACACGTATGACTCCACCGCCACGATGGGTAAGTGTCGTTCCATCGCTTCCTTGAGCGTTGATGAACCCGAAGTCGCCACCGGCAATGTAGAGCCAACCGTCGACACCGATCGATAGGCCGTTGGTGGTGTGGTCGGCTGGTCGATCTTGGTAACCGAACGCTAGGTTTTTTACGAGTGTTCTCTGCTCGTCAGCGACTCCATCCTGATCGTGGTCAAAGAAAACACTGAGGTTTGGTGGGTGCATCACAAAGAGACGATCTCGATCCCAAAGCAGTCCACGCGGTGCATCGATTTCACAGAATACCTTTGTCTCATCTGCTCTTCCATCGCCGTCGAGATCACGGAGGCGAATGATTCTTCCGCGGGACGGGTCGCGTCCAAGTGACCCGTTGCCATCCGAACTGACATAGAGCGTCCCGTCCACGCTTGCGGCGACGAAGACGGGGTAGTTCACTGCGGGCGGAGCGGCGAAAAGGGTCGCCTTGAAACCGGCCGGAACCTTCACCTCTCGTAGAATCTCCGCTTCCTGCTCAGGGGTAAGCATTTCGATCTTTGGTGTTGTATTTCCGGCGCTCTCAAATCGCTCTGCTTTCAGAGGTTCGAAGCGCGCCTGAATGGCTGGGTTCGCTGGCCAGATTGAAGAAATGTTTGTGCCTGATGGAACCACTTCTTTGATGCTACACCAGCCACCACGGATCGAGTTTAAGCCTGTGATTCGAAGGCGTGTAAGCGACTGATCGGAGGGCAGGCTGAGTATTTGATCTCCTTTTAGTGGCCCTTCGTAGAGGGTTGACCAGATGCCTGGTTGGGTCTCACCTTCAATGAGTGATTCATACTCGCGGTCCGCGAATTCCCACTGGATACGTAGTTTCGAAATGGTTTGTGGCTTCTCAAAATGCAATGTGATCGATTGTGGGTAAGACGCTCCATCGGCACACCATCTTGTCGAGGTCTTTCCGTCGATGGCGTGGTAGGCGGGGTGACCATTTTGTGTGCTTGACGCGATCACTTTAACGAGTGTTGCATCAGGCGGTGCGGTGCCAAGGTCGTCACCCTGCTTTGCCGTGTATTTGGTTTTATCGATGAAGGTAGTGGTTTGCTCACCTTGATAAGGCACGAGATTCTTTTCGTTGAGTCGGTTGCAGGTCCAGAGCAAGCCTCGCGTGACGAGATCTAAGTAACGATCGTCTTGGACGGTCAGTGTATTGTGGCCAAGGGTCGTGCTGAAGCTCCTCGCACCTTGCGTTTCGTTGGTCCATGCAACCACCGCTTGCTCGATCCGTGCAGGTGACCCTGGGATGCTCTGTTTTCCAATCGCCAATGGCTTTGCTCCAAAGAGTTTCACGTTGTTGTAAAGCTCTTCGTTTCCGGTAGTCCAATCAGACAAGCCTTGAATGATCGGGTGCGCGTCTTTGCTGTACACAATCTCGATGGGTTGCTGCGGGCCATGTCCCGTGGATTGGAGTCCGAGATGTCGGAACCATTCGTCACCGCCGGTTCGAAAGCTATGCATTGCACAGTGGAGATGTACCGCTGGAAGGCGTTTGTGAACTTGGACGATACGATTTACCAATGCTGGGTCGTCAATGCTCGCGCCACATTCATCATGGATGATCACGTCGTATTCCTCAGCCCAATTCAATTTTGAATACAGCGGGAAGACGGGTGCGGTGGTTGAATTGTCTGTCCAGTAAACATCAACCCTTACATTTGCTCTGGCTTGAATACCCTCCTGCAATGCTTTCTGTTGAGATTCATAATCGTGGCAGCATCCACCGGTGATAAGCAGGGCGCGAAGCGGACGTAGTTCTGCTTGTTCAACTGAAGTTTGAGCTTGGGAAATTTCGGGCAACAAACAAAGCAGGTATGTGAATGCGAGAAATACTGACGAGCAGTATCCGCGTTTGTAGTGTGTGATTGGCATCTGTGGACTGGAACTCAGCGGGTGATTGAAGCAAGTGGCTCAGTGACGAAAGAAAATGTCTTTGGGACACAATTTAACCGGTCTCAATAAAAGTGTCTGCACGAGGGTCCTCAGGGGAATTTGTGTTACTCGACGGTTTCGCCAGCGTGTGTGACGGCCCGGGGGCAATCCGGAATGTTTTTGTGATGAATTGTTAGGTTGATTCACGGTATATTCAACGACAAATTGTCGTTGATGAATCTGCTTTGCATCGAATCCTGCATGCTCTGAGATTCATACCGGCGTGTTGGCCGAAATTAATCGCCTTTTTCCTCGCTTTTCATAATCGATTGATGCTACTTCGCAAAAAATATTCTGCCAAGAAACGAATCCAAGTTTGGTTCTTGAGGCCGTCTCGGGTATTCGCCACCGTTTTAGCATTGTTTCTTGGACTGGCTGTGCAAACCGAGTCAACACAGCGGACCCTCATGGCGAACGAATCGAGTGTTGATTCTGGTGATTTCTTCAGTCGAGTCGTTCGACCAATCCTGACTGAGAAGTGTTTGGCTTGCCACGGTCCAGATGACGCCGCACGTGAATCTGGGTTGCGGTTTGATCGACGGGAAGTAGCAGTCGATTCGGGTGCGATTGTGGAGGGCAAGCCGGAGGAGAGCGAAATGATCTTGAGGATACTTAGCGATGATCCTGATCTCGTCATGCCTCCTCCTGATACAGGCAACAGAATTACCGCTTCAGAATTGGCTTCGCTGCGAACCTGGATCAAAAATGGTGCTGGTTATGTTGAACACTGGGCGTTCGTGCCCAGCGTTGCTGAGGTTTTGCCATCGTCAAATGATTGGTCGCCGCATCCCATAGATCGATACGTCTTCCAGCGTCTAGCCAAAGAGGGTTTGAGTCCCAACGAAGAAGCTCTGCCATGGGAATTGTTGCGGCGTGTCTCTTTGGATCTAACTGGCTTGCCGCCAACGGATGCGATGACGAGATCATTTCTTGAAAACCCCAGCGAAGAAACGTATGAACAGTTGGTGAATGATCTGTTAGACCAGACGTCGTTTGGTGAGCACTGGGCCAGGATGTGGTTGGACCTGGCTAGGTACGCCGATACCAAAGGTTATGAAAAAGATCGCGAGCGGACGATTTGGCGTTATCGGGACTGGGTGATCGATGCGTTCAACCAGGACATGCCATACGACCAATTCACCATTGAACAGCTGGCGGGTGATCTGTTGCCAGACGCGACGATGGATCAACGTCTTGCTACGGCCTTTCATCGCAATACGATGGAAAACGATGAAGGTGGAACTGATGACGAGGAATTTCGCGTCGCAGCGGTGAAGGATCGAGTTGATACCACGATGCAGATATGGATGGGGCTGACTGCCGGATGCGCCAAGTGTCATTCGCACAAATATGATCCGATCAGCCAAAAAGAATATTACCAGCTCTACGCATTCTTTAACCAAACCGCCGACGCCGATCGCGGTCAGCCAGTCATGCCTACACCAACAGGCAGTCAACAGGCAGAACTGGACCGGTTGCAGGGAGAAGTCGCCTCGCTGCAGGCTGATTACCGCAAGGCTGATAAGAAATCAGATGTCGAATTCGATCAATGGCAGCAGCAATTCAATGATCGGGAAATCTGGAGTCCATTCAAGATCCGTTCTCTAGTCTCGCAAGCCGGAGTGACTTTGCGCGAGGTTGGTGTGGGCGACTATGATGTCGAAGGGGAGTTGCCAGAGAAGGATACCTGGGTCATCACAAGTGAGATCCCTGACGGAGTCTCCATCACTGCTATTCGGTTGGATACCTCTCCTAAGCCCGATGGTGGTAAGTGGCCTGATAAAAACGTTGCCTTGCGCGAGATCAATGTCGAATTAATTGATGCAAGTGGTGTCGCAAGTCCAGTCAATTTGGTTCGTCCCCGAGCCGATTTCTCACAGCGAGGATGGGAGGTTGAGCGAGCGATTGATGGAAAGCCAGACGCGGGCTGGGCTTTTTCACCTCAGGCATCAAAGCCTCATTGCGCCGTGTTTGATCTGGAAGAGCCAATTCCACCCGGTAGCGGTCTCGGCT
>JAKMEW010000114.1 GCA_022425745.1 Rubripirellula sp. | reverse complement strand
ACATCGTCCATCAGACGTGGGAGACCAATTCCGCGTTTAGCGATCACGGATTTTGAGCATGGTTACCGCACGGTGTCTGCTCAATTTTCGTGGTTGTCTTCCCCCGATCTATCTGAATTCTGGCGTGCTGAAAGGCACGAATTGCTCGCAGAGATGAACCAAGACACACGCTCGACAGCCCCCATCCCTCGCGGTGATCTCCGAGGCTTCAATCGCTACATGCGAGCAGATTTGCTGTCCGATTTTTTTGTCTTTCTGATTGCACTTCCACTCTGCCTAGCAATCGCAAACGCCAGCGGATTCCCACCGATCGCGGGAATCTTTACTGCAGTCGTAGGATCCTTCGTCGCTACTTTCGTTAGCAACTCAGAGTTGACCATTAAAGGGCCTGCAGCAGGACTCATTGTGATCGTCTACGGTTGCATCGAAGCATTTGGCGGCGATGGAATGCTGAATGGTTGGAGCGTTGCGGATCACGAAGCCTACCGAGCGACGCTAGCTGTTGGCGTTGCTGCTGCTGTTTTGCAAACCCTATTCGGGTTCTTTCGTGCTGGGATCGCGGGTGAGTTTTTCCCAATTTCTGCCGTGCATGGCATGTTAGCAGCGATCGGTGTGATCATTATCGCAAAACAAATTCCGGTAGCAGTTGGAGCCACTACGTCTGGCTCGCCTCTGGTATTACTGTATCAGATTCCTGAAATCCTGATGGCGGCTAATCCAGCAATTGCCATGATTGGTTTCACCAGCATCGTGACAATGTTTATCTGGCCCTTGCTAAAGGGAAAGATTCCATATGGCTCAATGCTACCAGCCCCAGTCATCGTTCTCGGTATCGCCGTGCCGATGGGTATCTTTTTTGACCTCACCCATGAGCATGACTACTTCCTCCAAAATCACCCCTATCACCTTGGTGAAGAATTCTTAGTGGACATGCCAGAGCAGGTGTTTGGCATGTTCACTTTCATCGTAACACCGGATTGGTCAGCTCTCCGAGAACCTTTTGCATGGACTTGGGTGTTCATGTTTTTTACGATTGGTAGTTTAGAATCTCTTTTGAGTGCGAAAGCAGTTGATCTGCTCGATCCACACAAGCGCAAAAGCAACATGGACCGCGACATCATCTCGGTTGGAGTAGGTAACGCGTTGGTCTCAATGATTGGAGGTTTACCAATGATCTCCGAGATTGTTCGTAGCAAAGCCAACATCGACAATGGAGCCAAAACTCGATTTGCAAATCTCTGGCATGGCATCTTTCTATTAGTATGCGTTGCCTTCATACCAATGCTCCTCCATCGAATTCCTATGGCGGCGTTAGCTGCGATGCTTATCTACACGGGCTTTCGACTTGCTCATCCATCAGAATTTATGAACGTGCTTCGAATTGGTCGCGAACAACTGGTCATCTTCGTCGTCACATTAGCCGCAGTCTTGGCGACAGACCTCTTGATCGGCATCGGTATTGGCATCGTTACCAAAGTCATTATTCACCTTTTCAATGGTGTGCCGATCCGTTCGTTGATCAAGCCGGACATTCAGATTGCAGAAGACAATGGAACAACGGTGCGAATGATCGCCTTTAAATCCGCAATCTTCAGTAACTGGATTCCGATCCGCAAACAGATTGAGCGAGTCGGTCTTACCGAGAGAAAAAACATCGAGTTTGACCTCTCACAGACGAAACTCGTCGATCACAGCGTGATGGACAAACTTCACGAGATGTCGATGGACTTTGAGCAACAAGGTCTACAATTCAAAGTCGTCGGACTTGATTCGCATCAACCTCTTGCGGGTCACATGAATTCTGCACGCAAGCGAGTGGCACACTAGGCCGCCAAGATACCGGACCAGATCGTATTGGATGCAATGAAAAACAACTGCATCTTGATCCTGAACCGGACGTCTGCACTTTACTACTGCGAAGCGATAGACTTCGGGATGAATTAGATCTCCTCGAGATCTGCTCTTTTTCCTTCGTAAGTCTCTGCAAAGACGAGCGTTTCGGGGTCTGGCGTTTTGCCCCAAATACGGCAGGCCTGTTCGTAAAGATCGGGCCACCAATTCCAATGCTCCGTTCTTCCTTGCTCTAGATCGTCTTGCCAGTAACTAAGCACTTTCGACCAACAGCGGTCACCGTAACTCAACGCTTCTTTTAGATCTGAGTATCGCGGCACATACCAGCGTCTTCCAATCTGGGCATGCAGAACTTCGTCTGCCCAATCAAAGTCTTGAAACAACGCAGATAAGGCATCACCGCTTTCGCTTGCCACCTCCCACTCATATCGTTTACCGGTTCGAGGCATTAAGCCCTGCTCAATAAAGAAGAGCACTCCGTGACGTTCTCGAGCATCAAGCTGCAAATTGAGATTCCGAGACCAAGTGAAGTTAATCGGTATCTTCGTCCAATCAATGCCAATCGAGGCGAATCCAACTTCGCCCATCATGGCGTGCCGAGCCTCGTCCCATAATTGCCGGGACATCTCCATATGAAATCCCCATGATTCCTCATGTCGCAAATCAACGAGAATACTGGCCATCATCTCCGGCACATCCAACTCACGCAGACGCTTGTAGTACATCATGAGCGTCTTATCCTGTGCCGAGTAGCGATCATCGTACAGAAAGACCTCCGGATTCACGCCCGCGTTGAAGGAGTCGATAAATCGCTCGTCACGTCTAGGCTCTCTCCGATACTCAGCCTTCTCTTTCGGGTAACGCTTCTTGCATCGCTCGGCTTCAATCCGTTCGTCTGCGCCATCAATGCCACCAGAAACCTTCAAAAAAATCCTGAGATGCTCAAGCCAATCCTCGGCATCTTCAGTCGACGAGTCATCGGCTAGACACTGCAATGCACGTTTCCCAAACTGAACGAGTTCCTGCAACTCAAACACAATCAATCTGGCCACCCGAACCGTCGGTGCATCGGCCAAGGGATGGGCATCGTTCTTGAGCCTCTCGCAGGCCTCAAGAACAGCCGGTAAAGCAAGCTCATAAATACCAAGCAGCAACTCATAAGTGCTATCGGAACCATTGATTTCATCGAAGAAAACGACAAGACTCTCCTCCGGATCTTTGTCGAGACCCAAAGGTGGTTCGCGCATTTCAGAAACTCGACGCCGAATCAGATCGACCTGCTCGGCGCAAAGGTAAGCGTGATAACTGAAGGCAGTCTTCAGTTCATAAATAGGCTGAGATGTGATTTTCTCGGTTAGCGTTTCGTGAATGCGTCTTAGTGAATAATGAAGCCGCTTGAGCCGAGCAACGCTTTGCTCGAGGCTCCAATTCGCATGAATAGCGCGATCCATGGTGCAAACTCCAGCCAACTCGGGGAGCGACCTGTAAGTGACATAGGGACGCTGAGTTGCTGAGCTACCGGTGTTCATTGATCAAGTCCAAGGTTCACGATAATCATTTCGCCGCAAAAGCTGATCAGCTTCTGCATCATTCCGGATCGACTCGCTTTGCGAGTCCCATTCGATTGGGCGTCGAAGCTGCCAAGACACATAACCGAGATGCCCGGGAGTGATCGAACGATGCGCCACTACTGCCGGCGCAATGCATTCTTTCCGCGAGCGAATGCAATCTATAAAGTTCTGGATATGGTCATTGGATTCGGTCACTCGATTTAAACCGGGTAAGAAGGAAGATTCAACCAACCGTTCATTGGTTGCTTGAATCTTACCGCGAGTCACGAAGAGATTTCCCTTTTCACCCCTGAACGTCACACCCTGTCGGTGTTTACTGCTGATGGAAGTTTGAGTTCCATTTTCATACTGACAGAGAATCTCGTATTGATGAGGTGTGTTGTAGATCGATGTTTTGGGAAACGTCCACCCAAGCGACTGGACTCGTGTGGGACCGCTCCGATCCACAGCCAACGCCCAGTGCGCAATATCGTTATGGTGTCCGATCCAATCCATCAACACACCGCCACCGTAAGCAGTGTGACCACGCCACCAACGATGGTGTCGTGCCCGCATGTAGGGAAAAAATGGCGCGGGTCCAACCCAGAATTCATAATCCAAAAAGACGGGTGGCGAGACAGGAGTGTCATCGCCCTGAGGAGAGTCGTACCCAGGGGGTAAGCCGACCTCGATCGTTTTGATCTCTCCTAAATGACCGTTGCGCACCAACTCGACCGCTCGCCGAAACTTTTCGTCGCTTCGCTGCTGACTTCCTGTCTGAAAGACAGTGCCTGCATCTTTCACAGCTTTGCAAATCATTTGACCTTCAGCGAAGGTGTGAGTTACCGGTTTTTCACAGTAAACATCTTTCCCTTGCTTGATTGCTTCGAGTGTGCAGTGGGCATGCCAGTGATCGGGTGTAGCTACCACGACAGCATCTACCTTTTCTGACTCACAAAGACGCCGGAAGTCTGAAGTCTTTAGCAGGTCAGCTTGATTTCCTTGCGAGGATGCAATTTTCTGTGCAGCGGGATTCAACCCGTAGGATTGACCTTTGCCCCAAGCTCGATCCCGATAGTGCAAATGATCAACATCACAGACCGCGGTGATCCGAGCTTGATCATTGGCCAAAAAACCATCGATGAGATTGTAACCACGTGCTCCTAAACCAATCACACCGACTTGGATTCGCTCGTTAGCTGACACACTCTGCGCGTCACTACTCTGGGACGAATAAACACCAACCGGAATCACGATACCTGCCGCACCTAGCTTGATGAGCTGTCGGCGTTTGATAATGTCTCTGCGATCAACTTTGGGAGAACTTTTCTTCATCTTTTAGCTTCTTGGTCCATCGTATTGGAAAGATTCAATACTCAATCATTCGGCAGCTTGAACGCCCCAGCACAACGCATCATAACAAGAAAAAAGCCAAACCATGTTTTTTCTATCATAATGGTAGTGTTCAAGAGACACATCCAGTATCCGACAGCGGTTAAAATCCGCCCGTGTGCGGACAAGGCAAGTTCCAACCGCCCGCGGTGGTAACTTTCTGTCCAAATCAAAGGTTGAGCAAAGTCCCAGACTTGCCATCAACATCTACAAGAAGTGAGATTCGCTGCAATGGCCCCCCATCAACCCTCTCCCCTTAACGCTGACGATCGATCGACTGCATCAAGAAGAAACTTCATCAGGCATGCAGCAGTAGGAACCGCTGGGGGTACAGCGATTTTCTCTTCCCCGCTCGCGCGTCACGCCCATGCGACACAAGCCGATGAAACCTTGAAAGTTGCACTCATCGGCTGTGGTGGACGTGGCACCGGGGCAGCGGTTCAGGCACTCTCAACAGAGGGACCCGTCAAACTATGGGCGATGGCAGATGCATTTGGAGATCGCCTCGAAAGTAGCCTAAGTTCGATGCAGCGTGCTAATCCCGGTCGATACGATCGAGATGCAGGACCGTCTCTAGCGAGCAAGATCGATGTCCCGCCCGAACGTCGTTTCATCGGACTCGACGGCTTTCAAAAAGCGATCAACAGTGGAGTCGACGTCGCCATCATTACCGCTCCTCCCGCGTTTCGCCCACAACATTTTGAATACGCTGTGAATGCAGGAAAGCATGTATTCATGGAAAAACCGCTTGCCACCGATGCACACGGCGTCAGAAGAATTCTCGCGTCGGCAGCTGCTGCCAAAGAAAAAAACCTGAAAGTTGGCGTTGGCCTTCAACGACATCACTCCCCAGCCTATCAATCCGCCATTCAACAAATTCAGGAAGGTGTGATCGGCAGAGTCAGCACAATGCGTTGCTTTTGGAATACCTCAGCACCAGCAAAAAATCCAGTCAAACGAGAAGAATCAATCAGCGAACTGCAGCATCAATTGCGGAACTGGTATTTCTTTCACTGGCTAAGTGGTGATCACATTTGTGAACAACACATTCATAATCTAGACGTTTGCAATTGGGTGATGAACCAACACCCCATCAAGGCCGAAGGAATGGGTGGACGACAGGTTCGTGTCGGGAAAGAGTACGGTGATATCTACGATCACCACGCAGTCCTCTACACGTATTCCGACGGCACCACGATGCACAGCTATTGCCGTCAGATACGAGGCTGCAAAAACTTAGTCGCCGAATACGTTGAAGGAACCAATGGCAACGCAGAACTGGGAACCAATCGATGCACATTGCTGCGTGATCGAAAGACCATTTGGCAATCACCCAAGGATCCAAAATCTCCATACCAGAGTGAGAACGATGTTCTCTTTCACGCCATTCGTAACGACCTGCCACACAATGAAGCGGAAAATGGTGCTATGAGCACTATGACTGCAATCCTAGGACGACTCGCTACCTACACAGGCAAAGTTATCTCTTGGGATGACGCATTCGCGTCAGACCGCCGCCTGACCGTTGATGCAATGAGTTGGGAAGACGCTGCTCCGCTGGAGCCGAACGATCAGGGAGAGTATCCAATTGCGATGCCGGGTGTCACGAAAGTCCTTTGACAAGCACGACTTTTTTGAAAATCGCCGCTCTTTGACAAGCACAGCTCGTAGATAAACACAGATCCTAGTGGTCTTCAAGGACTCATCATCTCACTTAGAAGCAGACTCGTCCACAATCGGTGTTTCACTTCTCATCGTTCAAGTATCTCCCAAACGCTCTCGAAGTGATTAGGCGAGAAGATCCGTCACAACTTTTCCGTGAACATCGGTCAGACGAAAATCTCGTCCTTGGAATCGGACCGTAAGACGTTCATGATCTAGCCCAAGTTGATGCAACAGCGTCGCATGTAAGTCATGAACATGCACTGAGTTTTCAACAGGTTCAAAACCGAAATCATCGGTTTCGCCGTAAACTTGCCCGGGTTTGAATCCACCACCAGCAAGCCACATCGTGAAGGCATCAATATGGTGATTTCGACCGGTATTCTGCCGTACTTCACCCATTGGAGTCCGACCAAACTCACCTCCCCAAATGACAATCGTATCATCGAGGAGACCACGGCGCTTTAAGTCTTTCACCAACGCCGCGCTCGGTTGATCAATATCTTTGCACTTTGATGGCAGGTGCTTTTCGAGCGTTTCCGTGGGACCACCATGATGATCCCAATTCGTATCATACAACTGAACGAATCTCACTCCTCGCTCGATCAATCGACGTGACAGCAGGCAGTTACGAGCATAGGTGGACTCGTTGGGATCTTTGATTCCATAGAGATCCAAGGTCTCCTGATCTTCATCAGAAATATCCATTAACTCTGGTGCACTGGTTTGCATCCTATAGGCCATCTCGTATGCATTGATGCGAGTTGCAATCTCGCCGTCACCGGTCTGCCTTAAACGCTCCTGATTTAACTGATTGACAACGTCCACTAGCTGCCGCTGCTGATCTGGCGAAACGGATTGAGGAGTCGAGAGATTCAAAATGGGATCACCCTGATTTCTCAGTGGCACGCCTTGATAGGTACTGGGCAACATCCCACTGCCCCAAAGAACAGCACCACCTCGCGGCCCTCGGGGACCACTTTGCAAAACAACGAACCCTGGCAAATCATCGCATTCACTACCGATCCCGTAAGTGACCCATGATCCAATACTCGGACGCCCAAATTGCCCACTGCCCGTATTCATGAACAACTTGGCAGGCGCATGATTGAAGAGGTCAGCCTGCAAGGTCTTAACGATGCTAATCTCGTCAACAATCTCAGCCGTCCACGGCAACAGATCGCTAACCCACGCACCACTCTGGCCGTGCTGTTTAAAGCTTCGACGCGATCCGAGCAAATTGATTCGGTGACTGCTATCCATGAAGGCAAAGCGTTTACCTTCGATAAAACTATCGGGGATCGGCTTACCGTTCAATTCAGCCAGCTTTGGCTTGTGCTCAAACATCTCCAACTGCGAGGGTCCACCCGCCATGAACAGAAAGATCACGTTCTTCGCTTTGGGAGCAAAATGAGTGGGCTTGGGAGCGAGCGGATTGTTGACCAATTCGTTTTTTGCTGCCGCACCAGCCTCCTGATCCATTAAGGATTGCAGAGCCATCGATCCAAGACCAAGCGATCCGGTACTGGCTGCAGCACGTCCAAAGAAGTGCCTTCGAGTCTCTTCACGTAGCAGGTTTGAGTTCCACATGATTTATTCTCTCGTGATTGTCTCATCAAGGTTCAGTAGCGCTCGAGCCACGGTGAGCTTATCGAGACCTCTGAGCAAACTTAGTTCTGTTTCGTTGGGCTGACGACTCGTACAACGCTGAAAGGCAGTCTCCAATCCTTCCTTCTCAACAATCTGTGCAAGGTTCTCGGCAAATTCGAAAAACGCAGAGTCATTCATCAGCGTCAATGACTGAAGAGGTGTGTTGCTCCGAGTTCGGCGAGTGCAACTGCTAAAACCCTCCGGAGCGTCAAACACCTTGAGGGACGGAGGCGGAGTCCCGCGATAAACGAAGGTATACAAACCTCGACGATAGCGATCTTCACCCTTACTCACCGACCACGACCTTCGAACTTGCCCCTGCCCCATCACTCCATCAGGAATTGGTGGATAGACCGGCGGACCTCCCTTTTTCCGTGAAAGTAATCCGCTGGCTGTCAAAGCAACATCACGGACCAATTCAGCATCCAGCCGCAAACGATTTTGACGCCACAGGTAGCGATTATCGGCATCAACCCCCAGTGCGGCACTCATCGAAGGCAACATCTGGGAGGTCTGCTGATAGGTATGGCTGGAGACAATCAGGCGGTGTATTTTTTTCAAACTCCAGCCGCTCTGAACCCACTCGACCGCCAACCAGTCCAACAATTCAGGATGAGTCGGTCTCGCACCCACTAATCCAAAATCGTTTTCGGTAGCGACAATGCCAACTCCAAAGTATTGCTGCCAAACACGATTCACGACTACTCGAGCTGTCATTGGATTGTTCGGCTCAACAATCCAACGTGCCAAGTCAAGTCGATTTACCGAGTCATGATCCCCATCGAACTCATGCAGGATTGAAAGTGTTCCCGGCGCTACCTCTTCGGATGGACGCGTAAAGTCTCCTTTGACATAGACCGTTGTCTTGCGAGGTTCTTTTCGTTCGCTGAACACCATCGTTGTTGGAACATCGTTTATCTTTCGGTTCACATCGGCATACTCATCTCGCAAAGCTTGGAAGCTTTTACGCTGATTGTCATTCAAGAGGTCAGGTGCCTCCGTAAGCAAGATCGCCTTATCATCAAAGCTTCGTTTGCTGGCCTCCTTTGCCAGAACCTTCGTGAGATTACCTCCAAGATCTTTCTTTTGCGTTTCGCCGAGGCCCTCTTCCCATTTTTGCAGCGTCTTCTCAACATCCTTGAACCGTTTGTTCATCTGGTCTTTAAGATCATCTCGTCGCGCCGTGAGTGCATCGAGATCGGTCCCGGGAGGATAGACCTTGATCGACGGCTCATCTTGGTTATTGAAGAAGGCAAAAAGCTGGTAAAACTCTTTTTGTGAGATAGGATCAAACTTGTGGTCGTGACATTGTGCGCACCCAACTGTTAGTCCCAACCACACGGTTCCAGTTGTCCCGACTCGATCAAAGACGCTATCGATGCGAAATTGCTCTTTGTCGATTCCACCCTCTTGGTTGATCTGAGTGTTACGATGAAACCCTGTCGCGACCTTCTGCGACGTGGTCGCGTTCGGTAACAGATCCCCAGCGAGCTGTTCAATCGTGAACTGATCGAACGGAAGGTCACGGTTAAGAGCGTCCACCACCCAATCACGGTACTTCCAAATCGAACGCGGAGCATCGATGGAGTAGCCATTGCTGTCCGCATATCGTGCTTGATCAAGCCACCACCGTCCCCAGCGTTCGCCGTAGTGCTCGCTCTCCAATAACCGATCAACCAGACGTTCCCAAGCCTTCTCGGAATCGACCGCCCAATCTTTCACAAAGTCTGCAACCTCCTGAGGTTCTGGTGGCAGGCCGATCAGATCAAGACTCACTCTGCGAATCAAAGTCGATGGATCTGCCGACGGAGCGGCATCGAGTCCTATTGCTGCGAGACGGTGCTGAACAAATCGATCGATGGGATGTTCTGACCCAGCGGCATTGATCGACGCAGGTAACTCTGGCCGCTTTGGCGCAACAAAAGCCCAGTGCGAATCATACGAAGCTCCCTCGTCAATCCACTTGCTGATTAAGTCTCGCTGTGTCTTCGATAAACTCTTACCGGTCTCAGGTGGAGGCATCACAAGATCGGGATCATCTGACCACAATCGATCAACTAATTCACTCGACCCAGCGTCACCGGCAACGACAACACCACCGCCCGCGTCACCGCCGGTTGCTCCGTCGAGGGTATCAAGACGTAGATCCGCCTCGCGCGCTTCGGCATCGAAACCATGACACGCAAAACAATTCTCAGCCAATAGCGGGAGGATGTCTTGGCTGAAATCGACGGTATCCTCCGCATCGAGTCGCTGGCCCTGGGAAAACTGCAACAACAGCAAGACGACAAGAACATTTAAAAATTTCTTCATTATCCCTAACCAACTCAAATCAAACGCCGTGCGAGTTCGCAAAAATCTGTTGTGGATTGAAAACCTATCTGCCAGCAGAGCCTCCGTTGACGCGGAAACACCACGACGATTTTTCGACCCCGAGCACACCTATCCAAGAGTGTCCCGAAATTCTCTGCCCGCAACAACCGGCAAAACAAAACCCGCCGGCGAACCTCCTCACTTCTGCAACTCCTTGACCGTCAATAAACGCAAAAAGCACCCCACCGCAGTAAGGTCAGCCCGATCAACGAACAACTCACCATTGAAATTGCACGCACCCAAAATGAACTCAGGGTACCCCCGGGCTTGGGGTGGGGTCACTCGCGACTGGACAACAAGTGATGCTCAGTGAAGAACTCTTCCATTCTAGCTAGCGTCTGCAAAAAGAGCGAACGATCGAACATGAGATAGCCATGCCGTCCACCCTGATGTGTCTCCAACTCACAAACGTTACCACTTTGTTTCATCTTTTCATAAAAGCCACTCGCTCCAACGTAAGGCGTTACTCGATCACCACTACCATGAAAGATCAAAGTAGGTGGTAAACCTGAGGTGACTCGATGGAGCGGTGACAATCGCTCCCAATCGTCTCCGATCTTTTTTTGCCCATATCCCTCAGAAGACGTATCGATCACTGGGAAGAGCAGAACAAGTGAGTGAGGTGTCGGATTCGTCTGAAGCAAGTCACCCTCTGCGTTGATATCCGAGAACATTGCGGTTGCAGCTGCAAGATGACCTCCCGCTGATCCGCCACTGACCGTGATGCGATCCGGATCAATCCCAAGCTCCTGATGATGTTCCTTGATGAAACGCAAAGCGGACCGAACATCGGAAACAGAATCAAAAACAGTCGCCCCCTGCCTGGCATCCAAAAGTCGATATTGAACGCTGATGCCAACCATTCCTTTTTCAGCAAAGTGCGAAGCGAAAGGATACATCCTGCGAGGCTCTCCTCCGCTCCACCCACCACCGTGGATCACCACAAAGCAAGATCGTCCATGATCATCGGTCTCACCTTCATTGGCCTCGCCCGATGGCTCGAACAGATGCAGGAAGAGTTCTCGTTGACCTTTGGATCCATCCTTTCCATCTTTCGCCACCATCTTGTAGGCAATCTTGCGAGACGGTTCCAATGCGATTGCGATTTCATCGACGGGATCTAGTTTTTGCTTTTTGATAATTGGTGGCGGATTACTCGATGCATGACGAATGATGAAATCAACAATCGGCTTGGGATCTTCGAGGCTATGGGGATGATGGCCAACACCAGGTTTCTGTATCAACTCAATGGATCCCCCCAAGGCCCGATACCGATCAGCGAGGATGCCGGTATTCTCGCGCCACGGAACCACCTCATCAGCATCACCAAAGACATGAAGCAGTGGCACGTTCGCCTTTGCCAAGCTCTCAAGAGAATCCACGGGATTTCCATCGTATTGATTTGCCTCAGCATCCGAATCGAATCCATATTGACTCAACACAAGGCCCCAATCTTTTGGACTGCCCTTACCGGCTCTTTGGCCACCTGGCCAACTTTTGAAATCGCAAACCGGTGCGTCACCGTAAATGCAAGCCACTTTCTCGGGGTTCTTCGCGGCCCAGTTGTAACAATACAGACCGCCGCGACTGAGCCCCACGAGCGAGACCTTTTTTGATAGCCCATAGGTTTGTGTTAACTCTTCGTACAGTCGATCCCAGTGCGTTACTGCCTGAGGCGACCCAAGCATGTTCGGCACCCGAAGGTAAACGACATGAAATCCTTTACGAAGCAGCTCGATATCTGGAGCAGGTTTATGCCCGAAGAACTCACCATGCCAAACCCAAGGATTTCCCTCCGCTGGTTGATCCGGCGATACTACGAGCACAGATTTACCATCTACCTCAAAATCATGCCGTACAAACCCGTTCCATTGCGTCGCGTTTCCGGGGAACGGCTTCAGTTGCGTTTCATCCGCAGAAACGCCAGCGGGACGAAATAATACTGCGGCGAAAACCGCGAGAATCATGCAGTTGAAAGGAGTCGAGCATGACGAAAAACGACGACAAGAACGAGTGCTGAGCAAGAGAACGTCTCCTATCTAACTTTGCTAAAAATTCCCCCCGCACGGAAACTTCAAACCTCAAGCAAGCAGGTCGCTGAAGATCCCATCATTGCTCGAAGATGCCTTCAAATAGCACGCAAGAGGCAGCACAACCACCTTAATCTCACCTAACACGCGAATCAGAGCCATCGCGAGGCACTTATTCGTTGCAGCGGGGAGCAGATTGTACGACAATTTGACGGCCGAAGTGGCCATAAAGTCACAGTGTCCATCAAGTCAGTTGGGATCTATAGTCCGTTGGCTTGCCAAAGCCCACCAC
>JAKMEW010000109.1 GCA_022425745.1 Rubripirellula sp. | reverse complement strand
GTGCGTTCCGCGGAGTGTCGATCGGTCAATTTGTCTTTTACATACCGCAAAACCTAGGTTGATTCCAAGATAGAACCTGTGTCGGAGTGTAGTTCGATGCCGCTGTGAAGCAACGAAAATCACCTGTGGCATTGATCTTAGGTCTCCGAGGCATGTACAGACTGCGATCATGACACTCGGTAGCAGAATCAATGCGTTGGATAGGCACACCCCAAAAAAAGTTCCGATCTTGCAAACCTTACCGACCCATTGGTACCGTCCCCGATGACCGTGCAGGTGAATCCAGAGACTTGGGACAACCCCAAACCCCCCTGCAAAGCTACCTAAGATCCGGCCGACAGACTGGTTTTTCCTATGCCCATTCGGTACAAACAATCGATTTCAACGACGAACAGTCCGCTCGCACGCAAATCTAAGTATCGGCAAGTTAATAGCGCAAGGTTTTGTGTGTTTCGAATCTCTGCGCTTCTTGTTTTGGTGATTCCGCCGATTTTGACGTCTGGCGGCTGCAGATGGGCAGCAAGCGGGCAAAATACCCTCGGTGCGCGGCTCTACCAGCAGGGACAATATTCAGCCGCTTTGCAACAATTTCAAAAAGTAATCGCAACTGACCCGGATAATGCGGACGGCTACTACAACTTAGCGGCAACCAACCACCGACTCGGAATTGAGCAAAAAGACCAAAAAATGCTCAATCAGGCCGAAGCCCTCTACAACCAGTGCCTTGACCACGCTCCGAACCATGTTGAATGCCATCGCGGGCTAGCTGTTCTTCTGATTGATACGGGACGCCCCGACCGTGCTTTCGCATTGATGAAAAATTGGGCAAATCAAAACCCCAACTTCTCGGAACCTCGGATTGAGCTAGCGAGGCTTTACGAAGAAGCGAACAACCCACAACTCGCCCTGCAATATCTCGAAGACGCGGTTCAAAAAGATGCGGATAACGCTAGAGCATGGTTGGCGTTAGGGCGTCTTCGGGAGCAAGCAGGTGATTTTTCCCAAGCGGCACAGAATTACCAACGAAGTCTTGCGATCAACAACCAACAACCCTTGGCTTGGGAACGACTTGCAAAACTGAATCAGCAGAATTCGGGTGCCACCCCCATTAACCCGAATAACAACACAAGAATCGCCGCGCCCAACACTCCATACGGAGGAGGCTTCAATGTTAGGTATTAAACCTTCCGACTTACCATAGCTATACCGCGTCGACCTGATTCACGACTTTTGGGGAGCGAAAAACGCAACGATAGTAGCGAGATAATTCAAATTACGCTGCCTCGCGAATGCTCCCGTCTGCACCGATGACTCAGATTGCCAGACCCGTAAAACAAATAAAACATTCGCTTCTGATCAAAACAGAAGCTTCCCCTGTTCTCCAACCAACACAGATTTACTCTCAATGAAATCGATGGAAAAAATCGTGTCGCTTGCAAAGCGACGGGGCTTTTTATTTCAATCCAGTGAAATCTATGGAGGAGTCCAAGGTTTTTGGGACTACGGGCCGCTGGGGGTAGAACTAAAAAGGAACCTCAAAGAGGCGTGGTGGCACGACATGATCGCTGGCCATAACGAACTCAAACTCCAAGAAGGTGCTCCAAGCCAATTTGAAATGGTCGGCCTAGATTGCACCATCATCATGCATCCGCAGGTTTGGAAATGCAGCGGACACTATGACCTATTCCACGATCACATGGTGGACTGCCGCGAATCCAAGAAACGCTATCGCTTTGATCAAGTGCGTGGCAGGTGGGTTGAATATCAGGACAGAAAGATCTTCGTTGCAACATTAGCGGATATTGAGAATGAATTAGAGGATGTGCGACGTCGCGGGACGAAGTTCTTTAAGCTAAGAAATAAAGACGCGGACAAATTAGCGATCGGTGATGAATCGCTGACAATTGACAGGCTTGACTCCACACAATCGGTGCTGGCGCCAGATGCAAAAACGTTGGACACTCTAACCGAACCAAGAGAGTTCAACCTCATGTTCAAGACCACCTTGGGGGCGCTCGGTGGAGAAGATGACGCAACGTTTCTTCGCCCTGAAACAGCTCAGGGCATCTTTGTGAATTTCAAGAATGTTCTTGATAGCAGCCGCGTAAAAGTCCCGTTCGGAATCGGACAGGTGGGAAAAAGTTTTCGGAATGAAATCACTCCGAGAAATTTCACCTTTAGGTCGCGTGAGTTCGAGCAGATGGAGATTGAGTTCTTCTGCCACCCAGATCACTCCAGCCAATGGTACCGATACTGGCGAGACCGTCGTCTTGCGTGGTACACAAAACTTGGACTCGCAAGTGATTCCTTAATTATGCGTGAACACCATGTCGAAGAACTCGCTCACTACAGCATTGGAACTGCCGACATCGAATATGCATTTCCTTTCCTCCCGGAAGGTGAGTACGGGGAACTAGAAGGTATCGCCCATCGCGGTGACTTTGACCTCCGAAGCCATATGGAGGGAAAACTTGACCCGAACACACCAAAGGGTCAGCGAATGGAAGTAGAACTCGGCGAGAATGGTAAACCAAAGCATCGCGGATCTGGCAAAGACCTAACTTACCGAGATGAACTCACCAACGAAAAGTTTGTCCCCCACGTCATAGAACCCTCCGCTGGCGCTGACCGAGGTGTCTTAGCTTTTCTATGTGAAGCTTTCACCGAAGATGAAGCACCAGATGACAAAGGTAATTTACAAACCCGGACGGTCATGAAACTTCATCCTCGATTGGCACCGGTGAAGGCTGCAGTCTTCCCGCTGGTCAAAAAGGATGGCATGCCTGAAGTTGCAAAAGAAATCTATGGTGAACTGAAACACAAATTCACCACGTTCTATGACGAGAAAGGAGCGGTAGGACGACGATATCGTCGGCAGGACGAAGCAGGAACTCCCTTCTGCGTTACCGTCGATACGGATTCACTCCGGGATAAAACAGTTACGATTCGTGACCGAGATACTCTCGAGCAATGGCGAGTGAAGATTGATGACGTTGCTGATGAACTCAGCGCCAGGATCAATCAATCCTAGCAGCGTCTTGCTGTGCCGGAAACATTGAGACCAGACACACCAAGCAGGTTGACTCACCGCACGAGCATTTTCGCGACCCAGCCCTGCTTGGGCTGTGCGTAGCCGTTGCTAAAGTCCCAACCCTCTTGTCTGGCTAAGCTTGCGACCGCATTACGACCACTGATTACGGCGCCCTCCATTGTTGAGGGCCAACCGGTTGCTGTCCAATCACCCGCGAGGTGAAACCGGGGCAGGGCAGTGCGCGCTGGAGGACGGCTTTTGTCGACATCCGGATGACAAACTATTACCGCTCTAGGATCTGTCACGACGCGACTGCAAACCAATCTCGCATCTCGACAGGATGGTGATAGTTCTCGGATTTCCTCCAACACTATTTTTTGGAGCTCATCATTGCTGAGATGCTTCCAATGCTGCGAACCACTAATGACCACTTGGTAGTAATAGTGACTTGCATCAAGTTGATGGCTGGCGGACTCGACCATCGGTCTCGATCGCCATACGGGGCGAAAAATCCACTGCGTGGCTGTACCAACTGAAATCAGATGGGACCAATCACCCAAAGGGCGATCAAACCATAAGTGAATACCGGTAATCGAAGATGTCTGCAGATCGGCTGCGGCCTTCAGACCACGAAGATCCGTTATGGTTTCGGTCAACTTACCAACCTGATGCCAAGGAACTGCTGAAATCACATGATCCGCTTCATAAGCATCCCCTGACTTCGTCACGATCCGAAAACCAGCCTGGTGCTGGTCAATCCGCTCCACAAAACTGCCGAACTCCATTTGCACGCCCAAAGAGCGTAAATGAGTCACAAGCTCGACGCCAAAGATTTCAGATAGCGGTGCGCGCGGAATCCACAAATCGGATGCATCCCGATGAGAAACGAATCCGTCCACAAATAAATGCCGCAAGGATGCAAAAGAAATATTGTCTGTCGTTTCCCCTAGGGCACTGCATGCAAATACATCCCAAAACAATTCGATTGAATCACGTGACTGACCTTGCGCGAGCAACCAATTTTGTGCCGTCACTCCGTCGCTGCAATCACTACCGCTCCAACGCATGATCTTCCATAGAGCAATCTGAATTTGAAACCGATTACGTATCGAAACAAACGGTAATCGCCATAAGATCGGCAATTGATGAAGTGGAGCCGGCAGCCATTTCCAAGTACGAACGAGACGATTGGAAAAGTCTCGGGATGCAAATCGCAAGGATGAACAAACATCCCAATGAGCTTCCAGATCGCATCGGCGCATCAGGTCTAAGAAGTTCGCACAGCAACCCATTGCAACGTGCTGACAATAGTCCACGGTCATATTCATCTTGGGATCCTGAAAGGACCCAACCCTACCGCCAGCACATTGCCTTCCTTCCAATACTGAAACCTCAACCTGCGAGCCAAAATGCCTGATCAAAGCCTCGCTCGCCGCTAGTCCGGCAAGCCCAGCACCTAGCACTAGAACCCGCCGACGACGCGATGCCGCCTGCCCCCTCACCATCGCATCTCGACCATCCGCATCCATCAGTGACGTATCTCCTGCACGCCACACAACTCCTTTGGCGGAACAGGCAGGCGATCAAATAGTGGGGTAATAAAATGATGCAGCGTAAGGCTCAACTGCGTGCGCAACGGCAATGCAACACGATGCGTCATCACTTTCATTGGGTCATTGTGTATCTGCCGTAACAAGGCACGATAAGTTCGCCACATCATGCTGAACATTCGACGTCCGTCAGGATGCAGACTGTCCCAGACGCTCCACCCAGATCGATAAAGATCCTCGGCCCGTGCGACTTCCTCTAAAATCAAACATCGCAATCGATCATCTCGCCGGGGTGTGAGCAAATCATCTTCACTCAAGCCATGCTTCTCATAGTGCTGTCGCGGAAGGTAAATCCGCCCCCGTTCCGAGTCCTCGACAATATCTCGCAAAATATTAGTCAACTGAAATGCGATACCACAATCAATCGCGGCCTGAACGGGCAGTTCGCCTTCATGCTCCCATATATGAAGACAAGCGAGACCAACCGCTGAAGCCACTAGGTAACAATAGTGCTCCACTTGCTCATAAGTATCAAAACGTGTCTTCTGTTGATCAGCCATCACACCGTCAACAATCTCAAGAAAGTAACGCGACGGAATGGAAAACCTGAGTGCGGCATCTTGAAGTGCTGGAAAAATAGCCGTAGCACGTTTACCAAGCTCACCTGACTGGTCACAGAGCTGTGGATCTACCTCGAATTGACCTAGATCCCAATTGTTCACACTCAAATCACTCAAACTAATTTGAGCTGCGTTCCTCCACCAATTCAGAAGCTGTGTACGCATCTTTACAGGCAGGTGTGAATCACCCAAGTCATCGGTCACTCTCGCGAATGCGTAGAGGGCGAACATTGCTGCTCTTTTCTCTGCTGGCAGCAACCAAAATGACAATGAAAAATTGCTGCCGCTGCGTTTCGCAATCTTACGACATCTTCGATAGCTTTCGGCAACGGGATTCACGGCAACGTTCTAGTGGCACTACTGAGCAATTTAAAGTTAGAGCGACAGAAATCTACAGCTACGGGATCTTGCGAAAACCACGCTAAATTGCATTAAAGGCACCTGCAGGTCGCTCGTGAGAGCAACCATAACTGACGCAACTTGCTCACCTGCGTGCTAGATGTCCACACATCGTAATCGTTTTTTTCAATAACCCGTAACACCTCCAATCCCCCTGCAACAAAAAGACCCACAGTCCGCGCGAACCACGATGGCACTTCATCAATTAGACCACGCCCTGATTCAAAATAACCCCTCGCTGACTCGCATCGCGATTTCACCAAGCGAGCTAGGGCTTTTTGATTAATAGAGTCAGACAACTCAGATAAATCAACTGAGTAATGTCTCAATTCATCCTGCGGCAAATAAACTCTGCCTCGAAGATAATCACCACGAACATCCTGCAAAAAATTAACCAACTGCAGGCCCGTACAAATCGAATCAGACAACTTGTCAGCTGTCTGTGAATCAACACCCGTCAACTGGAGCAGCAGCCTACCAACAGGATTCGCAGAAAACTGACAATAGGCGAGCAAGTCTTCTTCTGTTTTATAACGGCTTATATCCTGGTCCATTTTAAAAGCGTTGAGCAAATCAAAAAATGGCTGCCTGTCCAAACCGAATCGGCGAATCGTATCCGACAAACCAATAAAAAGTAATCGCTTCGGATTCATGAACTCATCACTGGACGAAAACACGGATTCCAAATCTCGCTCCATTTCACAAAGACCCGCTAAAGCCTGCTCTTTTGAAGAAGACTCATCTGCGAGGTCATCTGCAACTCGACAAAAAGCATAGATATCGTAAAACGGCTGATGCAGTTTTCGTGGCAGCAAAAACGACGTCACGAGGAAGTTCTCGTAATGACTTCGTGCTAATCGACGATTTGAGGTATGTGACTGCTGAAGCGACGCTTGCTGGGCTATTTCCGAACTGACTGTCACCCCGTTAGACGACTCACCAAATTGGCGGTTATGCTGAACACTGGTCATGCGTATGATTCTTCTAATGGCATGAGAAAATTACTCGGCACCTTGCTACCTTGACATCGTCACCCACAAAATCTCACTCAACGGCCGATCACTGATGAAGATTACCCTCGCTGCTCCTCGCGGTTTCTGTGCCGGGGTCAATATGGCGATTCAGTCCCTTGATCTCACCTTACAGAAATTTGGTGCTCCAGTTTATGTTTATCACGAAATCGTGCACAACCAATACGTTGTGAACGAATTCAAGGACAAAGGAGCCATCTTCGTTAACGAAATAGATGAGATACCCGACGGGTCGACGCTGCTTTTTTCAGCGCATGGTGTTTCACCCGAAATACGGAATTCAGCTAAAGCAAAAAATCTACACGCCTTCGATGCGACCTGCCCCCTCGTAACTAAAGTTCATCTAGAGGCCATCAAGTATGCAAAAGAAGGTTACACGATCCTATTAATCGGTCATGAAGGACACGATGAGGTAATAGGCACGATGGGCGAGGCACCAGAGGCGATCATCTTAGTCGAAGATGAAACCGTCGTGCGCAACCTGGCCTTCGACGATGACACCAAGCTTGCATACTTAACACAAACCACACTCAGCGTTGATGATGCTAATCGCATCATTAACGAACTACGTAAACGCTTTCCTCACATCGAATCTCCTCCTAAAGAAGACATTTGCTACGCGACTCAAAATCGTCAGGAAGCCGTAAGGAAATTAAGTGAGGATGTTGATGTAGTCATTATTCTGGGGAGCCAGAACAGCAGCAACAGCCAGAGACTACGCGAACTTGGTGCTGAAAACGGAACGCCGGCTTACCTCATCGACGGGCCAGAAGACCTTAACCCGGATGATTTCTCGAATGAAATGAAGGTTCTCATCTCTGCGGGGGCAAGTGCGCCAGAATCGGTTGTGCAGGCAACGATTGAATGGCTTAATAGGAACTTTGATGGCGAAGTTGAGGAGCAAACAATCCGAGAAGAATCGGTTCGCTTCCCGTTACCGAAAAACTTACGAAAGATTCAACCCAGCTCCTGAATTGCTTCGCGGAGCTTGATGCGGAGCAATTGAACAAAATCAATTTGCCCCATTCAAGGCACGAATCTTCAATCGCTGAAACAGCGCATCAGTTCCTGGATCATGTCCTTGTATCATGATCGTACCAGCCTCGAGACGCTTACCGCGTCGTGGATTTTCGTTCAGGTCGCGATCATCCGTCCAACCACTTACTTGTACTCCATTGACCCACGCTGCTATGCTTGGCCCTTGAACTTGGAGCAGTATCGAGACCCACTTATTATTTTCGCCTGCAATAAACCGAGCATCCTGACGGCGAAAGATTCCGCCAGATCCACAGTCAGCTGGCGTGAGCGGATCATCCTCGCTCGGATAATTACTAACTTGGCACTCATAACCCATCATCTTGTCGCCAGGAATACAACGAAAAAAAATCCCCGAGTTCATTTCCGGGGTTGGCAATTTGTACTGAGCCAACAAAATGAAATCATCAAAAAGCTTTTTCGTTTCAATTTGACCGCTTCCACCCTGAACTCGCATCGCGCCGGATTCAGTCACTGAGTACTTTGCATCCATTTCAGGGTACTGTTTCCATGCGGACAACTTCTCATCAAGAAGGTCGTCCATGTCGAGCGGCCGGATCAAAACCTTGCGAAATTCTATCTTGCCTTGTTTGTGTTGCAGGCCAATTTGACCGCTTTTGGGTGGTTGCTCATCGCGATACTGACAAACCTCCACTCCATCAATTTCTACGACCACCTCATTCTGTTGATGAACGATTCGCATCTTTCGCCAGTCTTCATGATCAGCAACTGGGACATTCGTAGCGGCTTTTCGTTCAACTAGGCTACCGGTCGAAAAAGGATGACTCTCCGGCGCAATATTCACTTCATAGCAATCTTTGGTGATATCCCCCGGACTCAAAGAAGTGCTGAGAAAAACCCCACTATTCGTCGTCTCACCCGCACGATACTCAATCAGCAACTCATAGTGATCCCAATTCATCTCTGTGCACAACAGACTTTTTTCTCCTTGGTCCACCACAATGCAACCCTCTTCCACCCTGAAGTTGGCTTGAGAATCACTCTGCCACCCAAAGAGAGTCACACCATCAAAGAGATGAACCCACCCTTCAGCGGACTCCTGCTCGGAAAGTCGCCGTTTCAATAAAGAAACCCGATCGGCCGCATTGTCTTCTTGGGGCACATCCGCGGATCGACCCGATGGTTTTTCAGAAGGACCTTGAGGTGACGCTGAATGCTCAGCGGCGTCTGGGTTACCACAGCCGCCGAGAGTGAACAGCATTAACAATGCAAAGATAACTGCAAAGCAATAACCATGATTGCTCATCGGCTTGGTCATCGTGTACGAAACCAAACACTTGAACGTCTTACACATATTGATAAGTCTCGAAATATTCAGACCAAGCATCTCGGATACGGTTTTCTTGCTCTGGAGGCAAACGATGTTGATTGGTTTGATAACTTCGATGCTCGTTTTCTACCCAAGCTTCAATCAAGGGTCTGACGGAATCAAAATCCCCGAGACGTAGATCACCGTAGATTCCCTCGAGCGTCTTGACCGGTGCGGCAGTCAAGTCTTCATAACGAACATCAATGATTCTGCTGGGATCGATTGCCTTTCTCTGTTCATGAAACGCACGATACATTCTTTTGAGACAGTGAATGACATAATCCTCAATACCTTGATGATTGGGTTGCTGCAAAGCCTGAACCTCATCAAGGCCCTGCCACAATCGACAAGTTGATGGAAAGATAGACCTTGGATCCCTTGAGATGTGGATGAACTTCGCATCCGGAAATTCTCTTGCTAACCATCCAACCCTACCTGTGTGCGTTGGACTTTTGATGATCAAAGGGCGTTGTGTCGAAACACTGACTCCGAGAAGGAACTGTCGCAAAGCATCCAGCCACCGCTGAATCGCCTCGGGACTTACGGAGTCAAAATCCAAATAGTCACTGTCGACAGGTTCCTGATTGGGAAATGCCATCCGACGATAGGGTGAGGGCAAACCCAAAGTTAAGAGAGCAAACTCATCTTCCTGAGGGCGATCCCAACCTGTTGCCATGTTATCGATTGGACGTTTCCCCGGTAACAACCAACCGCCGAATCGACGAAAAAACCATTCGGAAACAAGGAAGTGATGCGGAGAAAAACACTGATAGGTCGAAGGACTGCTAAGTCGTTCGTCCTTGACCATCAACTCATGCAACAAAGTGGTGCCACTCCGCCAATGGCCGACAATGAACACCGGTGGTCCCTGCATTTCGGCAGAGTGAAGTTTGCCTGAAAAGAGTAGTTTCTGAATCCCGGCCAAAGT
>JAKMEW010000100.1 GCA_022425745.1 Rubripirellula sp. | reverse complement strand
CCGTTAACGATTTCAAGCGACTCGATAATGCCGGCGACCTCCTGGTGCAATGCGGCCAATCGTTCTGAATCGCCAGACCCGGCATCCGTCGAGCTGCTCACGTGTTTCATCTGCTCGTGCTGGTGATTCAACCGTTGGGTTAGTTGCGTTCGTTGAGTATTCAAATCCGCCAACTCCGCTTCGCAACGCTTGCTCGACTGCTCTAACACATCTCGACGCAAGCCAGGATCATCTGCGATGCAGCGAATCTGGTCGACCACGGCCGCCTCAATATCCGCCGCTGGCAGCGAGGGTGACGGACAATACTTCCGCCCGCGTTTGATCGCCGTCACACACGTGTAGTAGCGGTACACCTTCGACCGGCGGCGAGCTACGTTGTGGACCATCGAGTAGTTGCACGCCGGGCAATAGATCAAACCTTTCAACAACGCCTGATACTTGTTGACCAAATGGTTGCCCCCGCCGCGAGCGTGACTACGCATCATCGCCGCGACATCGTCGAACAACTTCTGGTCAATGATCGGCGTGTGCTCACCCTTGAACGTCTGCGTCTTATGCTTGATCCGACCAATGTAGGTTTGGTTGGTCAGCATCGTATGCAGCGACGACTTATCAAACGGCTTTCCGCCTCTCGTCTTTCCCGATTTCGTCTTCCAGGATTTCAAACGCCAGCCGCGGCGATCAAGCTCTTCGACCACCGGTGTCATCGACTCCATCTCGAGGTACAACCCAAAGATACGCCGCACCTTCGCCGCCTCGTCCGCGTTGACCACCAACTTCGGGCTTGGCCCGGATCGGTCGACGTCGTACCCCAGCACCGGGATACCGCCCGCCCATTTCCCTCGCCGTCGCTGAGCCGCGATCTTGTCGCGAATCCGCTCGCCGATGATCTCTCGCTCGAATTGTGCGAACGAAAGCAGAATATTCAATGTCAACCGACCCATCGAGTGCGTCGTATTGAACTGCTGCGTCACCGAAACGAACGACACGCCATGGTTGTCGAACGTTTCCATGATCTTCGAGAAGTCCAGCAAGCTACGACTCAATCGGTCGACCTTATACACGACCACGCAATCAATCTTGCCCGCCGCGATATCTTCCAACAATCGTTTCATCGCCGGTCGGTCGACGTTGCCGCCCGAGTAGCCGCCATCGTCGTAACGAGTCGAAATGACCTTCCAGCCCTCTTGCGATTGACTGGCGATGAAGTTCTCGCCGGCTTCACGCTGGGCGTCCAACGAATTGAATTCTTGATCGAGTCCTTCCTCAGTCGACTTACGAGTGTAGATCGCGCACCGAATGATCCGCCGTTCAGATTCCGTTTGCTTTTTCATTTCTGTCTCCTTCCGAGCCGAAAGAAGAGGAATCCGTTGTAGCTGACCCCGGTGATCTCGCCAGCGACTTTCGACAACGAACGAAACCGTTTGCCCTCGTACTCAAATCCGTCCGTCAATACGAGCACCCGAACCATCTGGCCCTTGTATCGCCGCTCCAGAAAGCTGCCCGGCGGAGGCAGACGTGGATCCCAGTCGACGTATCCGTCCTCTTCAGGTGTGACCCGGCGAACGTTGTCCAGAACCTCTTCGCGTGGAGCCGTCATGCGAAGATCCGAAGTCGCCGCCAACTCTCGAGCCTTCTGCTTCGCTTCGTTGCTCAGCCCGCCTTCGTCCAACGCTTGCAGCCGCCAAGCGATTCGTCGCACCAAATACTTCTTGTGGCGACTGCGACAAACTTCATCAAACACTTCTTCGTAGAGCGATCGCAGCTCATTGACTGTCTTGTCCTCAAGAGCAGCAACCGCCAATCGGGTTTCATCCGTCATCGGCTTACCTCCGTGTTGGCTTTCTCCGCTTCGGGAACGATCGCCAATTCGTTGTTGTCGATCAATTCGGAATCTTGTTCGACATCGACTTGATTTGACTGGCGAGTGTAGATCGCACACTGCGTCGCAGACTGTTCTGCCTTGGTTCGGCAGCGAGTCAATGCACGCGAAAGAATGGCAGCGATATTGCTGCGTCTTGCATCACTCATGAATGGGTATCTCTGTGAAAGAAGGAATGGATTCGGCCGCGGGCATCTGCCGCTCAGAAACCGCGTCCGTCACAGAGAGCCCTGGAAACCGACCCGCCTCAAGCCGTTTTCCCAAAGAGTCTTCAAGAGTTCCCGAAACAGCTTCCAGGCAAAACCGTTTCCATCGCCCCACACCGCGACCAAGCAATTCAGCCACAGCCCGTCGTCGCTCAACTGGCGACAACTCACCCACATCCAAATCCGACTTACCCACACGCAACCCTTTGAAAGAACGACAAGCAACCGGGAGCAACCAAACGCTCCCTCCCCGGTTACCTATGCCGTCCTTCCGCCCACATGCGCGCCAAAGCAAAAATCAAGCCAATCAAAAACCATTCACCCCACCAA
>JAKMEW010000098.1 GCA_022425745.1 Rubripirellula sp. | reverse complement strand
GTACGGGATTGAGCGGAGAAAGCAAGCTGCCGGGCGACGCTTTTGAAAGTGGTGCCGGCGGAAAAACAGGTGACGGCGACAAAGTCACGACAATGCTTTTTGGAGTTTCAGGAAGCGGTACACACTTCGTTTATGTCTTTGACCGCTCCGACAGTATGAATGGATATTCCGGTCGGCCGCTTCGGGCTGCAAAGTCAGAGTTGATCAAGAGCCTCACTTCGCTCACCGAACGCCAGCAGTTCCAAATCATTTTTTACAACGACCAACCCCGTCCTTTTTCTCTTCCGGGAATGCCAATGGCGATGGTTCGAGCCGAATCATCAAATCTAAATCTGGCAAAAAACTATGTGCGTTCCATTGCAGCCTATGGTGGAACCGAACATGAATCGGCACTAAAGCTAGCACTTCGCATGGGCCCCGATGTGATTTTCTTTTTAACTGACGCTCGAATACCGAGGCTTTCTGAGAATGAGTTGCAAGAGTTGCAGCACAGGGCAAGCTCTACCGGCACAACGATTCACTGTATTGAATTCGGTACGGATGCAGCCCCGCCATCGGACAGTTTTCTCACGCAATTAGCTTCCATGAATCAGGGCCAATATCGGTATATTAACGTTCAGCAATTAAGTGATTGATCTTTTGCTGTCCGAATAATTTTCTCAGTGACTTTCTCCAAGTCATTGTGATGAGGCAGCATTGTTTTGCTGGGTTCTTGAATCATTCCCAGTAACTGAACTGTGACCTATTGAGGTGATGTGAATTTGATGAAGTACAAACGCTTCATGTTGTTTTTTTTGCCAGCGATTTGCAGTTTGTCCTGCACATTAAACGCGGACACTATTTGGCTGGCCCCCAATGCCTCAACAACTCAAGGTCAAAGTTGGTACGCAAAGTCTGTCGAAAAATTGCGTGGAGAAGTCAAGCATTTTGATGACAAAGCAATCATCTTCATTGATGAGTCCAGTGGTCGTGAAGTACGTCATGTGTCTTCACGAGTCCTTTGGATCGAGTGGGATGGTCAGTCCGATTTGGAGAAGACGTTACGCAACGCTTTCGCAAACGGCAAAGATCAGGAGGTCTTAGCGGGGCTGTCAGAGGTATTGAACCAACGTCCACCTGTGTGGCGGCAGCAATGGCTGACAATGTTAGCTACTGTCTCGGCTTGGCGCACGTATCGCGGTAGAATCTCCTTGGAGTTGATTTCACAACTCGACAAAAGACCGTTGCCTCTGATGGTTGTGGCATGGCTACCCATCTCGTGGACCAATCGAGTTGAAACCGATGTGGTTGTTCGTGATGCAGTAGATCGAATAGATGATTCTTCCGAGTTGGTTCGCTTGGCGGCTAGTAGCTGGCTATTGACCTCGTCCCATCGCCAATTATCGCTCGAGACACTTGAGCGTTTAATGCAGTCGAAAAGAAAAGAAGTCGCACTCCTAGCCGAAATGCTCTCTTGGAGAACCAAGAGTCCTATCGAAGCAAAGCAATTTGTCAAACAATGGAAAGAAGTCGTAGCAGGTTTGCCGTTGGTGCTGCAGACAGGACCAATTAGTTTGCTAAGGGATAAAATGGAGTCATCTGGTGATGAGCTGACCGCCAAGCATCTGGAATGGAGCTTAGATGTTTCACCACTGATGGACGAATTGATTTGGACGGATGGTAGATCGTCAAGTCAGCGTTGACGACGACATCGTTATCGATACCAATGCTGATGCTGAAACAGAAGGTAACTTATCAACAGGTGTGATGAAGTAAGAGTATGAGCAGTATTTTCTCTAAAATCATTCGCAAAGAAATTCCTGCAGATATTCTGCACGAAGATGATGTGTGTCTTGCTTTTCGCGATATCAACCCGCAAGCGCCAGTCCATTTTTTGGTGATCCCCAAAAAAGAAATATCGTCGCTGGCAGATTTAGAGAAGGATGATGAGTTGGTAGTTGGCCGTTGTCTGCTGGTGGCATCCAAGGTCGCTGCCGAGGAAGGTTTGCACAACGGTTATCGCTTAATTGCAAACACGTTGGGTGATGGAGGTCAAGAAGTTCCTCATTTGCATTTTCACATTATGGGCGGACGAAAACTCACTTGGCCTCCAGGTTAATCTCCTTGGAGCGATGCTTAGGTAACGTAGGTCGAATACTCTGTAGTTAATCGATGAACGCGATAGAAGATTTTCAACGGTCCTTGGAGCACCTTAAGAAGGTCGAGCGGTTTCGGTCGTTGGATCCAATTCGCACAGATGGGGCTTACCTAATTACCGAGTCCAATCTCCGTTTGTGCAACTTTGGTAGTAACGATTACTTGGGGTTTGCTTCGAGACGAACACAGCGAGAGGGTCAGGGTGCGGGATCGAGTGCATTGGTCGCCGGTTGGACCGATTCCCATCGAGAATTATCGCAGGCATTGGCAGTCTTTGAGCAAACTGAATCTGCTTGTCTTTTCCCAAGCGGCTACGCTGCCTGCAGTGGTGTTGTGTCGACACTAGCCAGGGAAGCAGATGTGATCTTCAGTGATTCATTGAATCATGCATCGTTGATCGATGGGTGCCGTCTCTCGAAGGCGCAGTGTTTTATTTATCCCCATAGAGATGTCAATTCGCTAAGGTTGTTGCTGAGCGAACATCGTGCGAATTTCCGGCGTGCTTGGATTGTGACGGATACTGTCTTTAGTATGGATGGCCACCTTGCTCCGCTAGTAGATTTGTGTGATGTGGGTGAAGATTTTGAAGCCGGATTAATTGTTGATGAAGCACATGCAACGGGGGTCTTGGGAGAACGCGGCGCAGGATTGACGGAGCTTTTGGGTGTGAAGGATCGTGTGTCTGTCGTGATCGGAACGCTCAGTAAAGCAATCGGCTCACATGGTGGCTTTGCAGCGTCAGATGAAACGACGATCAACTATTTGATCAATCATTGCCGACCATTGATTTACAGCACCGCCCTGCCACCAACTTCGGTAATGGCGGCAGCAAACTCATTGAAGACGATTCAAGACAGCTTTCACGAAAGAAAGCATGTCAAATCTTTGGCAACGACTTTGCGTGGTCTACTAGGGTTAGTCGTTGAGGATAGAGAGAGTTCGGTACCAATCGTCCCCCTGCTTATCGGGACGGATAAAGACTCACTCGCTGCCTCTTCAAGATTAAGGGATTCAGGGTTCTATGTGCCAGCGATTCGCCCACCCACTGTGCCTGAGGATACAGCGAGATTAAGGATCTCCTTAACTGCTCTTCATACTGAAAAAATGCTTCAGGATTTGGTTTCGTGTCTGCATGATCGTTAACGAAATCCACCGAGCTGAGCTGCTTTTTTTAGCCAATCGACAGAAAAAGATTGCTTTCTTGGCAGAGCGGCAGAATGAAGGAATCTTTTTATCATTTTAATCGTCTGACATATTAACGGGTGGGTTTACGTGAGCTGCGTCCGATTTGATGACTCACGATGTCACTGATTAGTGACGGTATCCAACTAACTGCTTTAGAACTCTTCGTCCATAGTGAGTGAAACGATGGCTGCGCATCTCTCTGAATGGTTTTCACATCGTGTTCAGAACGTTGTTGAAAAAATCGCCCAGAGCCTGGTAGTGATTATGATCGTGGGCACTCACCCGTGTGATGTGCACGGGCAGGTGGTCAGTTGGATGGAAGATTTCGCACTTTCGGCGGATCGGGAATCCGAATTATCTCAGTTGATTCCGGGTAGCGATGATTACTATTTCTACCACTGCTTGCATTTGCAGAATACAAATCAGCTCGACCGTAGCGAGGCAATTCTGACGCAATGGCTTTCGGAACATCAGGGACGAGAAATAGCGGCCTACTCCGCGATGCTGGATCGACAGCGTTTGCTTACCTATCAAGATAATCCAAGAAAGACGATTGACCATCTCGTGCGTCGCCTCGGTATCCAGCTAAATCATGCTGCCCCGCCGCAGAAAAATGTGCAACGCTTTCCGTCACAGCTTGATGAAGCTATTTTGCAACCTCAGCGATTGGTGTTTGATGCAGTTCGGCGTAGGCAGGCACTCAAGCCAAAAGGGTTGGCTTTCTTAGCCAGTAAATTTCTTCAGAATGAGACGGCTGGCATACCGCTTCAACTGTCTGATCTATTGCAGCGTCTCAACACACCAATTGTGCCAGAATTGGACGAACTGGTGATCAAGGAGTTGAAGTCAAGGAATCCCGCAGATCAAAAATTTGGAGATCGCGCGGCTCATCAGTTGTTGACATCCCAGCAGTTAATGCGTGTCGCGCAACAACTACCACGACTTTCACAGCAGGAATCTTTCGTCTCGGCAGTGATGCGCAGGATGCGTCCGGCAGCTGATGTTGATCTTTCCAGTAATGATCAGGCACGCTTGCAATATTTAGAGGCAATTGAAGCATACGTTCGTCAATTGCCTGCCCCCTTTAATCATCTCAAGGCTGCTGCTGCGTATCGCTTGCTTGAATTGAAGTATGGTCAAGGTGTTTATGATCTTGATTTGCTTGTGAGGTATTTGAACCTCCCGCGTACTAGCCCGATTGTTCCTCGGGAATGGGAGGCAAGAACCGATAAGGCTGATTTGAGTCGCGATTTTGAATCGATGGCATTGCTCCCTCGAATAGGAAATGAAGAACCGCTTGTCCGAGCTCATCTCGAGCATTTTCTCAGGGATGCACCAAATACAAATCAATTTACAGGCTTGATACTCGAAGAATATCTGCAGCGTGTGTTTGCCGAGACGAAATTGATTAACGGTGTTGGTGACGAACAGCTTTGGTATCGAGTTTTAAGTCCCGCGGAACGTCAACAGGTGAGGGATCGTAAAGAGCTGCGGCTCACCGCTCGGAATGTAAAGCAATTGCCAGTGGATAGTCCTGCAGTTTTGGAAGTAGATGTCAAGAATATTAACGAATTAACGGTGCGCATCTACGAGATTAACTCTCAAGCATTTTATCGTAATCATGATGTGCCTCTGGACACCGATATTGATCTCGATGGATTGGTTGCCACAGGCGAACGAGCGATCAAGTTTTCGCAACCAGCCATACAGCGACATCGTGAGCGGATCGATTTGCCCGCGATCACCGGCCGTGGAGTGTGGGTTGTGGACCTGGTTGGAGAGGGGCTTCGAGCAAGAGCATTGCTCAGAAGAGGCGCCTTGGATTACGTCGGTTCCTTTAGCCCTGATGGTATGGTCTTTACGATTATCGATGAAAAACAAAATGCGGTGGCAGATGCCATCATGTGGGTCGGCCAACAAGAGTTTTTAGCGGATTCCAAGGGCCGGATTGTGATCCCTCCCGTTGTGCAGAAGACGCAGCGTCGAGCAATCATTTCAGACGGAAAGATATCCCGTCGACTCGACTTTGTGCAATCTGCAGAACAATACACCCTTGAAGCTGGAATGTATTTGGATCGAAGCCAAATGCAGAGTGGAAAGGATACTCGATTGGTCGTCCGTCCGCGGTTGTTGTTGGGGGATATCGCAATTGATCCGGAGATCGTTGAGGAGTTGGTCCTTGCGGTTGAAGCGATCGATCAAAGGGGCTTGCCGATAGCGTTTGAAGTTGGTGGTTTAAAGCTAGATCAGAGTGCGGAGCTTGTGGTCCCACTTCGTGTCCCGCAGCAACTTGCTTCGATTAAGGTCAAGTTGCGAGGCAAGGTTTCTTTGTTGACGACAGGTGGTCAGCAGGACTTGGAGACGGAGCACGAGTGGCAGATTGCTGAAATTCGACGAACGAACCAGGTTCATGATGCTTTCCTAACGAAGAATAATAACGACTATTGGATCGAGGTGCGTGGTCGCAGTGGGGAAAGTATTGTCGGAGCCGCCGTAGCAGTCTCGTTGACTTCTGTGTTTAGTAACGCTGTGACAAATGTGACGCTGCAAACGAATCCTGAAGGTCGGGTATCTCTCGGAGCCCTGAAAGACATATCCAGCATTCGATATTCCGTTTTGGGTGGGATGCAACATATTCAGCCATTGAGTTTGAACCGTGTAACTTGGCCTAGCCAAATTAATACGACGACCGACGCTGCAATTCGCTTAGCCTGGCCGAATCAAGAAATTGAGGGGCGCAAGTCATTTGTCCTTTCTGAATTAAGAGAGGGAGCAATCGCGATCGATCAAACCAGTAAAATTCAGTTCAAAGATGGTTTCTTAACCATCGCTGGATTACCCGCTGGTGACTTCACCCTGCACAATGCAAATACCGGAATGGCGTCCCGAATATCCGTCATTGATGGGCCGACTTTTGATGGCGTGGTCGCTGGTAAAGGGCGACATCTTTCGGTCACCAACCAGTTGCCAATTTCGATTTCTGAAGTTCAACAGCTGGATGATGCGATTGGCATCCGTCTTAGCGGGACGACGGAGGGTGCTCGGGTTCACCTTTACGGATCAAGGTTTATCGACACAGTGTCACCGCAGCAGAGTTTACAGCTCGCTCCTTTAAAAAGTTGGGGTAGGCAAATTCAAGGGCAAAACAGCGCCTATGTCAGTGACCTTCGCTTGGGTGATGAATATCAATATGTCCTACGTCGCAGGTATCTCCAGAAATACCCTGGAGTGATGCTGCCAAAGCCTGGGTTACTCCTCAATCCATGGGAAACCGAGGAGACCACAAATCAGACGCAGGAGGCCAAAGCTGGTGAAGCACCACCTCCCTCGAGCATGAAGCGTTCTGCAAATCAGATGGCTGACATGATGGCCGAGGCCATGGATCAAGAGCTTGTTGGATCTTCTGATTATGATTTTTTGGCGGATTCTGGAGTCATTTTCACGAACCTTCGACCAGATCAAGATGGGTGGGTCAAGATCCCAAGTGATTTACTTGAGGGGTTACCAATTCGCCGGGTCGTCGTAAGCAACGCGTTAAATGTGGTGGAGATGGATCTTCCCGCAAGTGTGTCGAAGATAGAAGCGGTGGATTTGCGGTTATCATAAAACCTTGATCAATCCTAATCTTACGCTTTGAAACGAAGTGTTGTGATTGCTGGTCCGGATAAGCCACTGGACTTGGAGAGCTTGGGCTCGGCGAAGGTTCAAACCTACAGTTCAGTGCATGACCTGTTCAAGCTGTACCGCACGCTTGTTTCCGATTCTCGGCTAAATGATTTTGCTAAGCTGCCGCTTTGGGGAACATTGGATCAGTCTGAGAAGCTCAGCCTCTACAACAGCTTGGCAAGTCATGAGCTACACGTCTTCATTAAAGTGCATGATCCTGCTTTCTTTAATACTGTGGTGAGACCGCATCTGATCAATAAGCGGGAAAAACAATTTCTCGATCGCTGGCTCCTTGAAGAAGATCTTTCTGATTATGCGAAACTGGATCGTTACAGCCGGCTTAATGTGGCGGAGAAAGTTTTATTAGCGCGAGATCTGCCAGCTTTACGGGAAACAGTTATTAAGGAATTACGGCAGAAACAAAAAGATGACATTGCGGAGATGGATCAACTGCAGCGGACCATCGACATTGCGCTCGCTGGAAAGTCGATGAATGCAGCCGGTGCTATGGGAGGCGGGATGGCCACTTTTGGTCGCGGTATCGAATCGCGTCTTGCTGAGTCCTTAGAAGCTCAAAATTCATCACGCGGGTTGGAGAGACTTCGCCGTCGCGCAGAAGTAGAAAAAGAAGCTCTCGCACCAATGGCAGATGCCGCTGTTGATCGTGGCCGAAAAGCATTGATGGGACGCCAATCGGGAGGAGCTCGTGGTGGTGAAATGTTCTATCAAGTACTCGATAGCACAAAGCAATGGGCCGAGAGTCAATGGGATCAAGTGCGTACCGTTGGAGGTCAAGATCCGCAAGGATTCATCACACACAATGCATACTGGTTAGATCTCACGCAAGACGAGAGCCAAGACTATCGGCAGGTTTCAAATCATTTGATGGTGCCAGCTGAGAACCGGCACGCAGCGATCATTGCTTTAGCCTTGTGCGGACTTCCTTTGCAATCAACGGACGCAGCATTGCCACCTGATGGGCAAACACTCTATCAGCCACCGCATTCAGTTGCCGTTGTGACAAAGAGATTAAGTGAGCTAGTGGAACAACAAAGCGACTCGACGGTTCTGATTGGTCAAAGATTTACGAAGCTTCCCCTCGCCGGTAACACTGCATCGAGTGAAAGTATCAACCAGACCGTTAGTAATTTCGTTGCGGGGACGGCATACAGTGGGCAGATTGTTGTTTCTAATCCCACCGAGGAAAAACAGCGAATGGATCTCTTCTGGCAAATTCCTGCCGGTAGTGTTCCGCTATCCAACACGCAGCGTTCGTCGAGCCAAACGATGATGTTGGAGCCCTATGCGGTTCAGTTTGTTTCCTACGCCTTTTATTTTCCCCAAAGCGGTAATTACAAACAGTACCCCGCAACTGCATCGAGTGACGGTGTCTTGATTGCCAAGGCGGAGTCGAAGGATTTTTCGGTTTTGTCAGAGGAACCAATTGACAATGGTTTGGACTGGGATGCACTGGCCGTATCCGGCAATGAAGAGCAGCTCAAAACCTTTTTTCAAACGGCGAATTTACAAACACTCGATTGGATGAAAATCGCACATCGAATGCGAGATAAGTCAATCTATCAATTGGTAATGGATCAGCTTCGCACTGCAAAAATACCAATCGAGATGTTGTGGGCTTACGGATTTTTGCATGAAGATCTACCAGCCATTCAGACCTATCTATCACTCCTCGGGGATTTCCAGAAGCGTTTGGGACCCTGTTTAGATAGTGAGCTTTTGAAAATTGATCCTATTGAACAGCGATTCTTTGAAACTCTTGAATATTCACCATTGATCAGAGCGCGCGTGCATCAATTAGGAGAGAGACCCCAAATCCTCAATCCAACTTTCTTGGTTCAGTATGAGTCATTCATACGTACTCTCGGGTACAAGTCAAGCATCAGTGATTCAGAGCGTTTGTTACTGAGCTACTACCTGCTCATTCAAAATCGAATCAGTCAATCGATCGAGCAATTTCAATTGATTGATCGCGAGAAGATTCTGGAGAAAATGCAATACGATTATTTGGGTGGTTATTTATCGTTGCATCAAGGAAACCTTGAAGGTGCAGAGAAAATTTCCACGCAGTACGCGAACTACCCAATCTCTCGATGGGGATTGAGATTTAAGGAGCTGGCAGAACACACAAAGCAGGTTCGTTCCGTCGCCGAGATGATTGGTGATTCAGAAAAAGATGGCGAGCAATCACGGCTTCAAGGAAGTGACCTGGCGATCGACGATCGCAATCGAATGATGAGTGATGCTGCTAACCAAACACCTATTTTGTCAGTACGAGTGGATGGTAATCGTGTTCTCGTCGATCATCGAAATGCGGACGAAGCCACTATCAATTTTTACGGGGTCGACTTGGAGCTGCTTTTCAGTAAGGCTCCATTCGTTCGCGAAGATTTACAGCGCATGGCGATGGTGCGACCCAAGATAAGCCAGCAGGTAAAATTTGGATCAGAAAACGGAACTCAGGAGTTTCTGATTGACAAACAGTTACAGAGCCAGACTTTATTGATTGAAGTTGTATCCGGTGCGGAGAGAGTCACGTCTTTATACTATGGCGCAGGCTTGACAACCTACGTGTCAAAGGCGTTCGGACAATTGCAGGTAATGCAATCAAGTAACCAGGTACCGGTGGCTCAGGCGTACGTTAAGGTCTACGCAAAATACCCGGATGGCACAGTACGTTTTTACAAAGATGGGTATACCGATCTTCGTGGAAGATTCGACTACGCGAGTATCAGTGCTGCTGAGGCACGCGGAGCAGTGAGTTTCGCGATTTTGGTTTTAAGCGATCAGTACGGTGCATCCATGGAGGAGGTTTTAAGTGCCACCAATTAGGGAGTGATTAGAGTTGATTTATGGCTTTCGGATAAATTCTTCGGCATAGCTACGGACTTCTTTACCATTAAGTACATGAACTCGACGAAGATTTTGCACCACTTCGTCGCCAAAGG
>JAKMEW010000092.1 GCA_022425745.1 Rubripirellula sp. | reverse complement strand
CTTCCGAACACTCAATCGTCGCTGCATCGGTTTCCCATGCGCCGAACTCCCTTTGAAATTTCGAGATCTCCAACCAGGGACCATCCTTTCCGCGGCGGCCGAGCCAATCCAAGGATTGCTCTCCGGCTTCGGCCAGACGCTTCAGCATCCTCTCAGGCGTATAGGGTCCTTCAACGGTATCACGATGTTTCAGATACAGACCATCACGATCCAATACTTCAAAGAGTTCTCGAACCTCTTCTGCCGTCCGATAAGGACTCTCGCCCTTTTGGAACCACACATCATCCCTTAACGATTGATGTGCGAGTAACTTTCGAACCATCATCTCGCTGAGCGGACCCGTTCTTTTGCCTCCTAGCTTGGCCCGCCACTGATGCGGAGACAGAGGTTGTTTGCTTGAACTAGAACCCATCACATCATCTTCAGTACAGAAAGCCGAAACGTACAAAGAACACAAGATTGTGGCATGTAAAGAAAGGAACAAAAAAAGTTTGCACCGATCGTTTATGCACCAAACTACCTACAACACTCCGGCGACACTTCTGCATTCTAACCTGACACCAAATAGGTATTACCACCGCGAATATCTTTGTCCGGATAAAATTCACTTCGCGGGGACAATCTGAATGGCGTTGAACATCGAGTAGCTGCTTCCATCTCGGTGACTAACAACTCGCACCGCCTCGTTTGCACTGACGGATAAATCAAATACAACGTACTGCAGGCCTTCTTTCAACTTCATTGATCGATATCGGTAAGTACCATCGTTGGCGGTCGCTTTACTCCCGATCGAATTTTTGCCGACAAACAGTTCAACCCTTGAATTCTGGTTGGGGGCATCACCATGCGCATAAACGTAAACTCGGTAGTTGCCCGCCACCAGACCTTTGAACTTTGCCTGCAGGTCAACGTTCTGTTGATTGTGATAGATGTAGGCGTGATAGACACCCGTGTGATCCGCGATACCCCATTCGCCATCATTCTCCGACACATGAAGCTGACAACTGGTCGGCTTTCCCTTCGTATTCACGAGGGAACGGATCTTCGTTTGACCAACGTCAACTAGATTCCAAGCTGCCCTCGATTTACCAACCACAGCGTTGTATTGACCGGGTCCAGGATCAAGCCCAAAGACGACGTTCACAGCCTGTCTTCGATCTCCATCTTTCGCCGCGCACTGGTCAGTATCGATAATGCACGCAGCGGTAATAAAAGCGACCGCAACCAACGTTTGCTTCCACATTCCTTTGCAACCTCTTTCCCTATTCGAGCGGCTCCAACAATTCAAAACCATCATTCTCACCCTTTTGGGTTGCTGGAATCCCAACTGCCATCCATTCCGGCTCCGGCGCGTTCATTAGATAATGGTCAAAGAACTGTTGCATCCGCTTAGCAAAATCTCGCCGGTTGTAATCGTTCATGACCCAGTGTGGCTCGCCGTTGTAATTTAACATCCATGCAGGACGTCCAAGCCGACGCAGTGCGACGAAAAGTTCGATCCCTTGGTACCACGGAACCGCACCATCTTGATCGTTATGCAGAATGAGCAAGGGCGTATGAATTTGGTCAGCGAAAAATAACGGCGAATTGGCAACATACTTATCCCGCGCGGCCCAGAGATCCTCGCCGATTCGACTCTGAGTTCTTTCGTATTGGAACATACGACTCAGACCGCTTCCCCAACGAATCCCTCCATAGGCACTCGTCATGTTACTCACGGGCGCACCTGATTCGGCACAGGCAAAGCGATCTGTCTGCGTCACGAGATAAGCAGTCTGATAACCGCCCCAGCTGTGCCCTTGCAAACCAATTCTCCCCTCGTGGACGAAACCTTGCTGAGCAATGTGGTCCACACCGGGAAGGATCGCATTGACCGCACTCGGCCCCGGAGCCCCAGTGACGTACGGGATATCTGGAATGAAAACTAAGTAACCACGACTGACATAAAAACTGTGGCAGATAATGGATCGACCTGCGGCGGGAGTGTAATAGCGATGAAGGTTATC
>JAKMEW010000034.1 GCA_022425745.1 Rubripirellula sp. | reverse complement strand
TCTTTGGGTAGCTGAATTTAACGATCGTGCCGATTGCGACGTTGAATCAGTTAGAGACTCGAACTTAGGTGCTGTGGCCTCATTTCTCATTGTTTTTACAGTTTGTCTTCAATTCATTGCCAAGGCGTTCGACCGCCACGTTGCAAGTGAAACTGTAAGCGGCGTATTAACTGTTGCAGATCTTTGGGGCGTTTTTCCGCGAGGTCGTTAAGTTCATAAGGGTCTTTTTCTAGATCAAAAAGTTCGAAAGCGTTGGTGGGGAAATTGTGAACCAATTTTAGATTCCCTCGCAAAACTGCCTCGATCGATAGGCCTGCATATCGTGAGCCACCTTCTCGCCTAACGAAGTAGATCTCCCGGTCCGGCCACTGATGGTCAGGATTTTTTAATAGTGGTAACAGTGACATGCCGTCGATTTGCAGCTCATTCTTGAGTCCCAGTATTTCCAAGATCGTTGGGTAGAAGTCAGCTGTGGAGCAGATCGTATCGGTGCGGGTGTGGGGACGAGTGATTCTAGGAAAGTGAATGCACCCTGGGATCCGAAGTCCACCCTCATACATGGATTGCTTACCATCCCTAAGTGGTCCATTGTTTGCGCCGACATTCAATTGCCCGCCGTTGTCGCTCGTGAAGATGATGACCGTATCTCGCTCGGTGCCGCTTCGGGACACCGAGTTCAGGACGTCGCCGATACCGGCATCCATGTGCTCAATCAATGCAACGAGTTTTGCTCGTGTTTCGGGAATGTTTGGGTCCCGTTTCTGAACCTTGCCGAGCCATTCTTGTGGCGGTTGGATAGGTGTGTGGGGAGCGTTGTAGGCGAGGTACAAGAACCATGGTTGTTCACTGTTCTCTTTGTTTTGCTTTCCGATCCAATCTGTCGCCCACTTTGAAAATAGGTCTGTAGCGTGTCCAGTAGGATCAATTTCTTGGCGATCCTTAAACATGTAGTTATTGCCGTGACGGCGATGGTTGTAGTAGTCATCCATCATGTCACCGAGAAAGCCGTGGAACTCATCAAATCCGTGACTCATTGGATGATCGTCAGGTGTGAGCCCGAGATGCCATTTGCCAATTGCTTTGGTGCGATATCCCGTTTCTGATAACTGTTGCGGTAGGGTTTTAGCGATCGGCGAAAAATTTCCCCAGCTGTTTTCTGCGTGAGTCCGGATCACCCCAGGCACACCGACTCGATCAGGATAACAACCGGTGATGATAGAAGCCCTTGTCGGGGAACAGACGGGACAATTTGCGTACAGACGATCAAGACGCAGTGACTGTTCGAATAAGCGGTCTAGGTTGGGTGTTGCTAGGTCATCGCTCCCCAAGCAGCCTAGGTCCGCAAAGCCGAGGTCATCCACGACGATCAATAGAACGTTTGGTTTCACGGCGTTTTGCGCCGGTTCAGTCGCCCAGGAAGAAGATGATAATTGGACCGTCAGGACGACAAGTAATAATTGTGTCAACGAGATGATAGTCGTTCGCAAGGCGGGCGTTTTACTCATGTAATTATTCTTCGTCGTTAACTAAGCTGTGTGGACTACACGGGAGCGACGATATCAATGACGCAGTTGTATCGTGAAGCTTCAATCCGACGTCGTCTCGTCAAAGCGGGCTATTCTACAGTGGTGCCAACCGATTAATTGACCTTCAGAAGGTGTTGAACTAGTATTTTTGTTGATGGATAGCTTACCTCGTTCAATCGACTTGCAGGTATCACCTTCCGTCGATCTTATCTCGAGTTGTTGTTTTTAACGTCTTGGTGAACTGACGCGAGTGTGACAGATGGCTGCCGAAGAAGTTAATGCATCGGATAACAACGGTGATAAACATGATGCGAAGGATTCGTTGGCGAATCCTCTCCCAGCGTCTTCTCATCCGCCAGATCAAGAATCTGGCGATTTGGTCGCAGAGAGTGAAATCACACAAGCTAAGACTGTGGTGAGGGGATCTTCTAGGGTCTCGCAAGAGATCTCGGAGTTCAATCCACGCCAAGGGTCTCCAGCGTCCGTTGCTAAAGTTCTTCTTGGCCAACACCTGAATCATTTCTTCTTGGAGAAATTGATTGGCGGCGGTGGCATGGGTGCGGTGTTCCGCGCGAGGGATGAGCAGTTAGATCGAATCGTCGCCATTAAGGTCATTCCCTTTGTTGCGAATGACCCGGATCTGCGACGGCGTTTTCGAAACGAAGCACAAAGTGCGGCAAAACTCGATCATCCTAAAATTGCTAGGGTGTTTGATGTAGGAAGCCAAGGTGACTGGCATTACATCGTTTTTGAGTACATCAGTGGGATCAACGTTCGTGACCTCGTTTCAAGACAAGGCGTGTTGTCGGTTGACGAAGCGGTCTTTTACAGCTGCCAGCTTGCAGAAGCGCTTCAGCACGCTTCGGATAGAGGTATCGTGCATCGCGATGTCAAGCCATCGAATATCTTAATAGTTTCTGATGATGGTGTTCGTTTGGTTGATATGGGTTTGGCTCGGTCTGCTAGTCTTGATCTCAGTGAAGATATGACTGCGAGTGGAGTGACTTTGGGGACCTTCGATTATATTTCTCCTGAGCAGGCTAAAGATCCACGCGATGCGGACTTGCGAAGTGACTTGTATTCACTTGGCTGTACTCTGGTCTTCATGTTAACAGGTGGTCCGCCTTTTCCTGGCGGAACGATGTTGCAAAAATTACTCAGTCATGGCAACACACCTCCACCAGATATCCGAAGTGCGAGACCTGATGTAAGTGACAATTTGAAGGCAGTCATTGAGAAGATGCTGGCGAAACGTCCGGCCAATCGCTATCAGACAGCTCATGATTTGATTGCTGATCTTCAAGAGGTAGCGAGCCGCGATAATCTGAAAAAGACAAAAGGCTTAAGTCCATCGCTGGTTATTGAATCAAGGCCTTGGCTAATCGCAATAGAGAGGCATTTGCCTTGGATGGTTGCGGTACTTTTAATGCTGATTGTTGCGGGATGGTTACAGTTGCAATCCTATGCGTATCGAGCGGATGTCCGGACGCCAAGTTCGGATGCCGTCATCGATCCGGCGGGCACGCAGCCAAGCGGTTCGTTGCTGTCGCAAGTGCGGCCTGAAGAAGAAGGCGGTGTAGAGGGCGCCATGCTTTCCGCTGGGCCGATCGAGCCTGATTTTTTACCTTTGTCTTCTGCGGGTACCGGATTATCGGAAATAGGTAACGAGCTTGAACAAGTCAATGGTTCCGAATTATCGATGAATCCCGAGGGGCAGAACACCAACAACGGAATTGTTGCAACGCAAGATGCTGATTTTCAATCAGTTCAAGGCAAAGATTCGGATTCTCTGGGTGATCCACAAAGCAGTGAATCGGATCCGCCCGCATCACTAGAAATGAATCGGCCGGTGGGGGAGTTTTCGGGAGGCGTTGCCGTTGCTGAGGTAACGGTCGTTAGAGTGGTGGGGGATGTGGCCGATTCTCAAGAAAGCACGGATCCAGAGGTGGTTCTCACGGACGGTCTCTCGAGTGCGATTAAGATTGCTAGGAGATACCCCACGACCACTCGAATTGAGTTGGCCGTTCCTTCCGTCGTATGTACGGATCCAATCACGTTGGAATCAGATGACTTGCTGATCACTTCAACCGTGGGTGGAACGGCGATTGTATTTAAGCCCAAGGATAGCTTCTTAATGGCTAGGTCGAGGATGTTTGCGATCGGTTCACATCCAGTGGTTTTTGAAGATTTGCACTTCGTTTGGGATGTCGACGAAGATGACTTAGACGGTGGATGTCTATTTCAGTTGCATCCGAATGAATTGGTTCGATTCACTGACTGTTCCATCACTGTGCGTAACTCAGGGATGGTAGATGAAGTCTATGCCTTTGAGGTGGTGACGGATCCGGGTGCTCTGAGTCGAAGGAATGACTCACCTAAAGACAAACTGCCATTGGTTTGGTTGGAAATGAACAACGCCATTATTCGTGGCCAGATGACCATGCTGCATATGGATTTTGCTACGCGTTTGTGGCTGGATTGGGATAATGGATTGTTGGCGGTAAGTGATCGGATGATTGATACTGCCGGCGCTTTGTACCCGCCTGATCAGGGTAGTGATCTCATACGAATGAAATTATGGCGCGTTACCGCACATACTCCTAAAGGGGTCTTCTTAATGAGGGTAGGTGTGAGTGGCGCGTACCCCATTGAAGTTGACCGCTTGGCTCATGAGTGTGTTTTCTGGGTTGGCTCAGGGATTCCGCATTACGATCTGCGCGGAATGCCAAGTGTCCGTGCCGGGACGCCGATTGCATTGCAGGGTGCATCCAATATTTATGTGACCGATACAATGCAGTCAGACCCAATGTTGAGATTGCTGACTTCGGCAGATGATCGCAAAGAGGTCTTGATGGAAGAGATCGCAAAAAGAGAGGTCACCTGGGCTGCCGATAAATCCTCCAAATGGCTGGTCAATTGGGCATTCGAGGGCTTGGAGGCAGTTCCGTTCGACAGGCGTTCCGCAGTGAATTATCGTCAGGTCGGTGAGAATCCGCCTGGATTTGACGAAAAGGCGCTGCCTCTACCGCCGGAAAGATTGGAATTTGAGGGCAATGCGGTTCGAGCAGCATTGTCAAATTGAGCAATTCCCTAACAATGTTACTGGGTTGTTTGACTTTTAGTCGCTCGTGAGGCTTAATAAAGTAGAACCCAATCACTCATTGACTTACTACCGCCTACCCCCTTAGCTTCGAATGCAGTCTCAAGCGGCCTGTGTTACTCGCCTTGAGCTAGGGAATTTTCCAACTTTGGAGAGTATTAATGAAACGATTTGTCGTAACTGTCGCATGCTTGATGTTTCTGGCCAGCCCAGTTTTGGCTAATAGTACCTTCAGCAAATTCTGGAAAGCTGAGTTCGCAGGTGCCGATGCTGATGAAGGTTTTCAAAAAGCCGTAAAGACTCAGGGTTGCTACATTTGTCACATCAACGGTGAAGACAAGAAAAAGGTTCGCAACGAGTACGGAGAAGCGATTCATAAGTACTTGGACGCTGAAGACTTTCCTCGTGATTATGTCAAGGAAAACCCTGAAGAGGCCAAGGCGAAGATCCTAGCTGGATTTAAAAAGGCGGGAGAGCACAAAAGCAAAGATGGAAAGACCTTTGCAGAAAAAATTAAGAACAATGAAATTCCGGCAACCAACTCAGGTAAGGAATAAAACGGACTTTTGAAGTTCAGCTTATTTGCCGCCCTCTGTCTTACAGTCGGGCGGTTTTTTATTGCGATAACTCATCTGTTGGTGGTTACGCTCGATCACTCGCATAAGATGTGACGTAGCGGCGAGTCGCCCCGCAATCCTTTTATTACAACAAATAAGAAACGAGAATTTATGAACTATCTGAAGTTGACAGTTGCTGCCGTATGCCTAGCCGCTTTTTCTTTTGGAATCACACATGCGGCAGAGAATGACGGATTCGTAACATTGTTCAATGGTAAGAACTTGGAGGGCTGGAAGTCAGCAGAGGAGAATCCTGAGAGCTGGAAAGTTCTCAAAGGAGAGCTTGTTTGCGATGGACCTCGATGTCATCTCTTTTACGATGGCGATGCGGCTCCATTCAAAAATTTTCATTTTATCGCAGAAGTAAAGACCACCCCAGGGAGCAACGCGGGCATCTATTTCCACACACAATACCAAGCGACAGGATGGCCAAAGTTTGGTTACGAGTGTCAGGTGAACGTTACGCATACTGATCCCAAAAAGACCAGCAGTCTCTACGCGGTGGATAATGTCGCGGATCCAGGTGTCAAAGATAACGAGTGGTACACACAGGAAATCATTGTTCGTGGCCGACACATTGAACTGAAAGTCAACGGTAAGACGCTTGTGGATTACACCGAACCAGAGAATAAACAGCCGGAGAGTGAGCAATTTGAACGCCGTCTAAATGCAGGCACGTTTGCATTGCAAGCTCACGATCCTGACAGCAAAGTGTACTTCAGGAATCTTCGTGTTAAGAAGCTCACGCCATAGAAAGATGTGGTAAGCATTGAATTGATCTGGTTAGGACGTTTCTTCTGGCACGATGCAGTGCTGAAGAGACGTCATGTGGTACTTGCGAGAGCTCAGTTCTGGATTAATTTCCAATGAGACCATCAAAAAGCATCTCAAGTGCTGGATTGGTAGCCTTGCTAACCATTACTCGGTCCCCAGCCTGCAACGCGTAGTCACTTGCAGGCTGGACATTATCACGGCTTCTGCCCATTTTGATTTCCATGGGGATGCCGTTAATTGAATCGCTAGATGTTCGATAGAGTGTCGCTTCAACATGACCCAGTTTGTTCATTACACCGGTTTGGGAAAGCAGTTCACTCACATAGACAGCTCGATCCCCTTCCGGAAGTGGTAGAACTCGTGCAGGATTCTCATCGTCAATTACCTGAAGAACCACCGCGTTCTCTAGCTTTGCCCTTTTAACTGCATAGTAGACTTTCTCGTTCATCGACACCTCGGCAACTGTGGCTGTGTCACCTCTCAGAGCGTACTGATTTGAGCTATCTGAGCCAAAGGGAGCATTCGCTAAATGCAGTGGGGCACACCCTTGGGTGATTGGCAGTAGACCGGCCAAAGCGAGTCCCAGCAGCATTGGGTGGCGGAATTTCGAAGTCAATACTTGTGGTCGGAGGGCTGAATTCATCTTGTTTTGCCGCTTGGCCAGCTAACGGTGGGTTGTACGGGTCAGTTAAACTTTAACGCTTATCGGGACTAGGGGCTTCGTAGCTTTAGCTGATCCTTCAGGAACCTATTGATTCTTTGCTAGGGCAATTCTTGTCTGTTGAGGGGCTTTGCTTAACGGGCAAGCTGCAAGGCGTTAGGCGATCTGCCTCCTACATCGTTTTGCCTGCCGCATGAAGTGGTTCTGCGGAGGGGTTTTTCTGATAGTGTTCTCCAGCGGTTATCGATTGGTGGTTTGAATTTCAATCCTGCGGTTTTTTCGTTAGGAATTCCTGCTTCACGAAGTTCCATTCCCCCGCTATACTTCGCGGCCTTCCAATCAATCGATTTTTTGACTCAGACGTTCAATCGAGAGTACTGATGGCTCGGCAATGTGAAGCTTGCGGCAAGAAAGTCCAGATGGGCAATCGCATCGAAACCCGCGGTAAAGCCAAATATTTAGGTGGTGTTGGTACGAAAATCACAGGGATTACCCGTAGAAAGTTCGTTCCAAACTTACAGAAGGTGCATGTCACGCTTCCAAGCGGACAAAATACGAGCATGCGAGTTTGCACCCAGTGCATTCGTAGCGGTGTTGTTCGAAAAACCGTCAAAACAAAGCCTTTTGATGTCAGTGGCGCCTAAAACTGATCGGATTGATCTCTCCGATCAGGAGGTCCGTAAGCTTGCTTATCTTGCTAGGTTGGATTTAACTCAGCAGGAAGTAGATGAGGTGCGTCCGCAGTTAGGGCAAATCCTTCAATTCATCAAGACTCTCTCAGAATTGGATACGGAGGGAGTCGAGCCGATGACCACAGCACTCGATGTTGATAATCGTTGGCGTGCAGATCGTTGTGAGCCAAGTGTCTCCTGTAAAGAGGCTCTTTCTAATGCTCCATCGCGTGATGAGGAATGTTTCCTCGTCCCTGCTGTGCTCGGATCGGCGGCGGGAAAATAGCTGCCACGAGCATTGTCTTTTTGTGTCTCGGCCCTGGGTGCATTCCGCTGCACGCGTCGTACGCATCATCGATCTTGTTTTGAGGAGCAGGAATTGTCGACAATCCCGACCGAGGCTGATCTCGATGGTTTGTCGATTCTCTTATTGTTTTGGTGAGGCACTTATGATGTCGCGGTCGATGGTTGATCCAATTCTCAGGTGCGTCAGTTTCATTTTGGTATTCTTCATCTTGGCTTTGGTGAATATTGACGGCGTGGGAGCTCAGGACACCCAGCCGTATTTCACACAAATTCGATCAATTTCTGAGCCAAGTGCGGTTGATCGTTATCAGAGCCTGCATCTCTCAACACCGATGCAATCTTCTGGCGTCACCTCAGCGAAGTTACCTCTGGTGGACCAATTGGCTGAGAATCAGGTTGAGGCCGAAGTAAGTGATGTTCAGCAGGTGCAGTTTCAACTGCCGGCTCCGGGCAGTAGTGCTGCGAGTGGTGGAGACTTTCTTAATCCCAGCAATGGTCCTGCTACTTTGGGTCCAGTAGATGAAACGCCTGCATTCCCCTTTTCTGCCGAACAAGGCGGCGAGCAGAGTATTGGAGGCGGTATGGCTCGTGAGCAGGAAACGGTAGATTCGGGATCTCAGTTGCGTTCACTGCCTTTGGGTGTGGGTAGTAATTCTAGGGAGCTGGGTTCTACGCCTTTAGAAGTTGATTCACAAAATAACCGAAACGAGGGGTACGCGCCCTTTGAGTCGCCGAATTTAGGTAACCAATACGCGACGATGAATAATTCGACTTTCGTATCGGCACCTAGTGGGTACGATGCAACTACCTTTTGGGGCAGGAACTGTGTGTCGGTGAGTGCATCAAAATCCGGTACGGGGGTGCGACCGATGCGAAGTGGCGAAAGTAGTACTCCTCGCTTAACGCGAGTACTTAACCAAGAGTTTTTGGCAAATTATCCTGCCGTGCCAACCCGCCCGTTGCTCAGTTTTGGTCAGGAGCAACATGGGGTCGTGGTGGGTCAGGGCATGCTGGGACAACCGGTTGCTTATGTGCCAGGGCAATGGGTGCGAAATAGCGTCCGCTATTTATTTCCATAGTCGGATTTGTATTTGATGACTGCGATTACCACCTTGCTGCTACCCTCATTTGCTTCCAACTCAGCGGACCCAGACGGTGCAGATTCCGAGGATTTTGCGCAATATGACCTCGCGGTGGTCATTGACGTCTTGAGAGCAACTACGGTAATCGTGACCGCTGTGAACGCTGGGGCGACAGGGGTCATTACTTGTCGTTCAATTGATGAGGCACGGGGATTGGCCAATAGGCTCCAAGACCAAGCTGTGCTATGTGGTGAGCGGCATTGTCAAAAGATTGATGGATTTGATTTGGGTAATTCACCCACTGAATATTCTCGTGAAGTGATTGGTGGCAAACAGGTCATATTAACCACCACCAATGGAACTCATGCGATCGAAGCAATGCATCATGTCCCCGAGTTGGTGATTGCTAGCTTTTTAAATCTATCTGCTGTTGTAGAGAAAATCGCCTCGGTGCAGACCGCATGCATTGTCTGCGCGGGCACCAATGGTGAGGTGACCTCTGAAGATGTATTACTAGCGGGGGCTTTAATTTCTCAATTGAAGGCTGAAGGTCATTCGCTCACGTTAGACGACGCATCAAAGATATCTGCGTTGCTGTGGGAATCTTTCCAAGGGGTGAACGAAGCGTCTTTACCGAGCCCACAACTGTTGGCAATTCGGTTGCGGGAAACTCAGGGTGGTCAAAATCTTTGCAATCTTGGCTATGAACGAGATCTTCTTTATTGCGGTCAGATCAATTCTTGTTCTGTTCTGCCCCGTCGCGTTGGAAAATCGCCGACGCAACTAAGCTAGAGCATTTTGAGGATATTCTTCTGTCTTGCCATGTTCCGCTGCGATTGAAGATCAAAAAGCAGCTTTCATTGGGTCAAATGTTCTCTGAAAGCATAGGGAGTAGAGACGATTTCACCTTGCGTCATCAAGCGGGTAACCAGTAATTAGGTTATGTAAGGCACGGATCGCCTTTCACGGGATTTCATGGACGGAGAGAGCGTTATGTCAACACGATGGATTAAGCCAAATGAATGCCGGTCGCTGGCTGTCTTGGTAGAGTCAGTGATCGGGCAGATGTTAATTCCGCATAGTACGCCAATTTGCCTTGAGCTTGATATCGATACAAAGCTTCCCGTTCCAGATGAAGTATCCAAGGTGGTTGCCTTGCTGGAGTCATTAGTTTCTCAGTCGTTGGAGGAAATGCCTGAAGGTGGCGATTTAACCGTCACCGCCGTGAGTTCGCATGCCGGGATTGAGCTCGAACTCGCTGATACTGGGTGTGATGTCGAGCAGCGTTCTAGGCGTTTGCCGATGGTAGCGGCTGCAATTGGTGCAAGTCTTTCCTGGCAAAACTGTCCTCAGGGCGGTGGAGCCGTCACAATTCGATTTCCTTCAGCTCGTCATCAGCAGCAAAGAGTTGCTGCTTGAAAAGGTGTAACCATCGCAGTTGACAACGTTCTTGCTTCGTAGGGACGAACATCATCGGTGCGATTCACTGTTACTTATCACATTATGGATCTACTCAAGCAATCAACAGGGCAAGCTCGCGAGGTGTTGGTGTCAATGCCTCCGTTGTCGCGTGCAATTGGGCTTGTCTTGCTGTTCATTGTTTTTGGTGGAACGGCAATGCTGTTTCAATCCGCAGGGGTATCCAATCAGGAACTACTATTTGGTGGGCGACTTTTGGTCGATCATGAGCTCGATGCAATCGAACTCGCTTTTAGTCGAGCGGGCTTAAACGCTTGGAGTAGAGAGGGTCGCCAAATTCAAATTCCCAAAGACCAGCGCGCGAAATATTTGGCTGCTTTATCGGATGCATCCGCGTTACCATTCACTTTGCGAAATCCAATGAAGGAAGCGATGGAGGCATCGAATCTTTTTGATTCCTCGTCTCAGCGTGATTCTCGAGAGATGCTTGCGAAAGAGCAGGACTTGGGAATCAAGATTGCCGCATTTCCTGACGTCCAATGGGCCAGCGTCGACTACGACGAAGGCGAAAAGCGTGGCCTAGCTTCCTCGAGACAGCGTTCGGCTAGCGTCCTCGTTATGCCTGAAACAAATCAGCCACTTCGACCTAGTCGAATCAAAAGTATCGAGGCATTGGTGCGGGGGTCTTTCGCTGGTCTGAGTGCAGATGACATTGTTGTGATCGACACCAATGCCACTGTTGATGAGTCAACTGAACAGGAAGATCCTCTACTGAGAAAACAGAAAGAGGCGGAGTTGAGGGTTGAGCAAAAGCTGAGAGATCTTCTCGCTGGATTTCCCGCAAAGATAGCGGTTTCAGCGCAGATTGATCCAGCAATGGATGTTCGTCGGGAAGTGATTAGCATTCAGCCGGAATCTATTCAGTTGGTGACGCCTAAGTCGCTAATTGACGTTATGGACGATATCGCATTCCCTGTCGGATCAAGGTTGGAGACTGCCAGCGTTATTGGAAAACGGTCAGTTGTTGTATCGGAGGCTTCATCTTCTGCTGCCTTCAAAGATCCTACCGATCAGGTGCATGCGCACCAGTTTGAGGAATCTAAATTTGCGTCCCTGCAGGTAAAGTCAGTTAGGGTTTCGGTTGGCTTGCCAACAAGCTACTACGAACAAGTTTACATACAAGAATACCGCAAGATGAATCCGGTTGCTGTTGAAGAAAGCATACCAGTAATGTCTGAACCGGATTTGGAAAGATTGCGATTGAAGACTCGGGGGGTTATCCAATCAGCGGTTACGGTACTATTGCCGTCTGCCGATTCTGATCCGTTAACTGATCCTTTAGTAGAGGTTTGGGATTACGCCGACTTTCCAGCCGATGGTTTTGATCGTGAGGACCGGAATGCTGTGGTCATGGAATGGCTTTCCGATACATGGCAATATTTTCTACCTATCGCTTTGCTAGTATTTGGCGGTGCGGTTTTGGTCAGCCAGTCGCGGCAAGCGAGGAAAAGTCGTCTCGTTACGACTTCGGATTTGTCTGAAAATCAGACTGATGATCTTGGTTCACCTGGCGAAGATCGTACGCAGGCGTTTCATACAACTCAGCACCTGCCTGCGGGGGACAGGGTCAAACGAAAACTGGCCGACTCATGTGCTGCTGACCCCGAAACAAGCGCGAGTGTGATCAAGGATTGGCTGAGGAATGCGGCCTGAGTAGCTGTGTAGTACCGACGGTCTCTTATGGTAAAAGTGAGCGAGTCCCGCTCGTTTCATTGAGCTGAGATTAAGATTCTCTCTTTCCTCTCCCAGCTTGTTTTCTCTATAAGACTTTAGAGAAAAATCTTTTAGTGAAGAGGTTTCACCAAAATGGTGAAGGTTTCTGTTTGTGGACGATAGGCACGGCGATGGCAGTGAGCGTATCTAGATCGAAAGGTGATCGTGAATCGGTTTTGCGCCGACTTGCGATTGTTCTTCGTGAAATGCCAGAGGCCGACTGTCACCGTTTAACAAATTTTCTTGAAGAGGACCTTTCTGAGTCACTTCATCAAGCGATCTTGAATCTTGGTATTGTCGACGAGGCTGAACGGCAGAGTGCACTTTCAAGCTTTATATCAAGCTATGAAACGCAGAAAGAACAGTCAGCAAATTCCGATTCGTTGCAGCTCAGTAATTCAGGAACAGATCCAAGTCGACCAAGTGTAGTTTTTCCCATTCAGTCGCAAGCGAAATCCGCCCTAACACAGCTCAGGGACAACTTTGAAAAGTTGCAGTTGATTGCGCCATCAGAATCAGTTTCGGAGTTAGCATTCTTAAATAAGGTTGATCCTGAGACATTGAGTGATCTTCTCTGCGATGAGCATCCGCAGAGTATTGCTTTGGTGCTCGCTTCCATAGAGCCTCCATTGGCAGCGAAGATTCTGGGGCGTATGCCGTCGTCCTTGCAGCACCAGACAATGGTTCGAATTGATCAGCTTTCACGAATACCTCATGCTGCATTCCAAGAGGTGGGTTTGCATTTTCTGTCGAAGCTCAGTGCTGATTCACAATCGAAGAGGACACGAGTTGGACAGGAGGCGCTCAAAGCAATCATGGAGGTTATGCCGTTGGGACATGAGCAACCTCAAGCCAGTAGCCAATCGTTTTCTGCTTCTCCAGCCTCGTTGAACGATTTTGATAGACAATTGACGGCCGCACAAAGCACGGATAGCGAAGGAGTTGAGATTGAGAAAGGATGCGTTAGCTCCAACATCGATTTTCAGTCCAACACATCAGGGCAACTAACCGTTGATGGAGGAGTGATCCCTGAAACGCAAGGCCGAGACCAAGAGGTGAATTGGACAAAAGATGAAGTGCACGAGTATTTGGTTCAGCTATCGCCCAAAGCGTTTTGCTTAGCACTTAGTCATGTCCCAACAAACGATGCCTTGCTAACTTTGTCAGGAGTTCCGGTTGTCGTTGCAAATCGAGTGTTGTCTCTACTTTCTCGGAGCCAGGCCAAGTCGGTTCAAAAAAAGATGAATCGTTTGACGTCCGTTAGTCTCGCTGAAATCGATGATGCAAAGCGAAAGGTTTATTTGCGGGCACATCAGATCGCAGGTGAATCTGTCTCGATATTGAAGTCTGCTTAGGAAGTAATAGTGGCTGAGATTCTAAAACAACTGAGTGGTAACCAAGATGGCGAGAGTCGGCTAGACGCTTGCGTTGCCGATTTCAACTTGTCTGATTTAGCCGAAGAGGGACGCCTCAAACTCAGTGAATGTCGTGCTACGGTTGACAGAATGTTAGCGGAGGCGAAGGTTGAGGCCGAGAACATCAGAGAATTGGCAAGGAAAGAAGGTTATCAGGCTGGGATAAAAGCTGCAGAAACGGATGTCGCAGCTTGCATTGAACGAGATGCTGCGGCGAAATCTCAACATCAGATCGAGCGATTGCAAGAGGCGGTAAAAAAACTGCATCGCACTCACGAAGAATGGATGCAAGATTGTGCAGAATCCTTGTCAGGTCTTGCGATCACAATTGCCGAGCGGGTGGTAAAGCATCAATTAGCTGAATCACGTGATGTTATTCTCGGATGGATTCAAGAGGCCCTGTCGAGCGCACGATTGTCTCGAAACGTGACTTTATCCTTACATCCTGAAACACTGAGTGAAATTGGAGATACGTTAGAGTCAATTATCAGCCAGGTTGAGGGTGTTCCAGAGCAGGTGGAGTTAATATCGGATAGCCAGCTCGATCGATACGAAGTGGTGGTGACGCAGTCCGGTGGCCAGATTTGTGCAGGGCTCAACGCACAGTTAGGACGTTTGGGGGAGCTCCTTAAACGATGAATTCGCATCATCCAGTCGCTCCAGTCAATTGCCCCGAGATGTCTGATCTTTCCCGTCTGAAGGAAGAAATTGATAATGCGGTTTTGTTCCGCGTGACCGGAAGGGTATCCGCTGTTTCGGGGGAGTCAATTGAGGTTGAAGGTTTAACAGTGCCGTTGGGTGCAATCTGTCAGGTGACGACACAGAATGGAAAGCGTTTAAGAGGCAGGGTGATTGGATTTCGCGGGGTTCGGCCCTTGCTCGCGCCGCTTGAGTTGCTCGAGTCAGTTACTGCGGGCGACCGAGTTGAGTTGATTGAAAAGCAGCAGCATTTGCTGGTTGGGGATTCTCTCTGCGGCCGAGTATTGGATGCTTTCGGTCAACCGATCGATGGTCGTCCTTTAGCGAGAGATCTATACCGAGTAAGAGCCGAGCAAAAGCCACCAGCTACCCTTGATCGCCCACCGATCTCTGAGCCTTTAGAAACCGGTGTGAGGGTGATCGATGGACTTCTAACTTGCGGAAGGGGGCAACGTATTGGTATTTTTGCTGGTTCGGGCGTCGGGAAGAGCACTCTGCTTGGAATGCTTGCGAACGCTTGCAAAGCCGATCGTATCGTCATCGCAATGGTCGGTGAGAGAGGGCGAGAGGTAAAGGAATTTATCCAGCATTGTCTCGGTGACATGGGGTTATCTCGAAGCGTTGTTGTGGTCGCGACCAGTGACGCACCTGCGGCTCAGCGAGTTAGTGCCGCGTGGACTGCTACTTCCATTGCTGAGTCATTTCGCGATCAGGGGCATCATGTACTGCTCTTGTTCGATTCAGTCACTCGATTCGCTACCGCTCAACGGGAATTGGGATTGGCAGCAGGAGAACCACCGACGACTCGCGGTTTTCCGCCAAGTGTTTTTCAATCTTTACCGCGTTTGGTTGAAAGGGCTGGATGTAGCCTCAAAGGGGCAATCACCGCATTCTATACCGTGTTGGTTGAGGGTGATGACCATCAAGAGCCTATCGCAGATTCGCTTCGTAGTCTTTTGGATGGACATCTTGTGCTTACGCGGGAGTTAGCCGAGGAATCCCACTATCCACCAATCGACCCATTGCAATCGATTAGCCGTTTGCAGCCTAAGTTGGTCGATCAAAACCTTGTGTCCATAGTGGGTAAGGTTCGTCGATTGCTTGCAGATTATCGAAAACATGCCGATCTTATTGCGATCGGAGCCTATCGACAGGGAACCGATCCGAGAATTGACTCTGCGATCTCGATGCAGGATCGGTATAAAAACTTTGCGATTCAAGATTGGCGAGATGCAACCTCGTTAAGGGAGGCGCAGACAATGATTGCCGATCTTTTGCAAGATGAAAAAGATTCGAACTCAGATGTCGAATCAGAGTCCGTTTCACGTTACGACCCAATCGGTACTTCGGTCGATCTTTAAGCTACGTCATGCAATTTTCTCATCCAGGTAGGTCAGGCTTTCGTCTCTCAGCAGTGTTGCAATTGCGCGAGGGAGAGCGAGATAAGATGGCTCACGCTCTCGCAAAGATAAAAGATAGTCTGTTATCAATTGATCATCGCTTGCGATCCATCGCCGACGAGCGAAGCGATTTGCAGAAGGTGATTCGCCATCATCGGATAGGTCGAATTCCAATTGAAAGACTGCTCGACCATCACCGCTATGAGATGCAACTTGATGAATCAGAGTATTTGCTGAAACGAGAGAGATTAACCTTGTTGGAGAAGTCTCGGGCTAAGCGAGAAAAGCTGGTAGAGGCAAATCTGGAGCTGAAAAAAATTGAAAAGCTTGCTGAACGGGAAAGAAGGAAGCAGGAAAGGAAAGATCTTCTAGATCAGCAAAAGGTGATAGATGATTTTGCTATGGCGACTTTTTGGAGGCAAGCTTCCAGTTCGTTTACAGCGGATGATTGATCAGTGAAGACTTGAAATGATGAAGGTAAAACAGAATCAGTTTTTTACTGGCAAAGGTTGGCAATATTGGAGAAGTCGTCAGGGCTTTTCAGGGCGGCCAAACTGATAACAATGAGCGACTCAGGTGGTTGCGCCAGCAACGGCAGGAATCACCTCATTCCAGAAACGCGATTTAGTCGAGGCAGGCCGTAATCTCACCTTGTATCTCGATGTATTCCCCCTTGGGAACAGTGTTTTTAACTCCACTTGCGTGAAATAGACAACATGGCGAAAGCACCAAAGACAGCAATCCAGCCGACACGAGCAGACGATTATCCTGAGTGGTACCAGCAGGTGATTCGTGCTGCGGATTTAGCAGAAAGTTCACCGGTTCGTGGCTGCATGGTGATTAAGCCGTGGGGGTATCGCTTATGGGAGAATATGCAGCGAGCATTGGACGATATGTTCAAGGCAACTGGACATCAGAATGCCTATTTCCCGCTGTTTATTCCAATGAGTTTCCTTGAGAAGGAAGCTGAGCATGTGGAAGGTTTCGCGAAGGAATGTGCTGTTGTTACGCATCATCGCCTGGAGCCAGATCCTGATGGTGGACTGAGGCCAGCCGGCGCGTTAGAAGAACCGCTCATCGTCCGACCAACCAGTGAAACCATCATTGGCGCGACTTACGCCAAATGGGTTCAAAGCCATCGGGATTTACCGATTCTGATAAATCAGTGGGCGAATGTGGTTCGTTGGGAAATGCGAACGCGAATGTTTTTGAGAACAGCCGAATTTCTTTGGCAAGAGGGGCACACTGTACACGCAACTTCTGAGGAGGCAATCGCTGAGACGCAGCAGATGATTAACGTTTATGCAGACTTTGCACAGAACTGGATGGCAATGCCAGTGACCATCGGTAGTAAGACTCCAGCTGAAAGGTTCCCCGGGGCAGTCGAGACATTGTCGATAGAAGCGATGATGCAAGACCGAAAAGCACTTCAGGCCGGCACGAGTCATTTCCTTGGGCAGAATTTCTCGAAAGCGCAAGAAATCATGTTTCAGGCAGAGAATGGCGAAAGGCAATACGCTTGGACGACTAGCTGGGGTGTTTCAACACGTTTAGTGGGTGCCTTAATTATGTCCCACAGCGATGATGATGGTTTGGTGCTCCCGCCGCGTTTGGCTCCCGATCAGATTGTGATCCTTCCGATCTATCGCGATGATTCACAGAGAGCGGAAGTCTTACAGCACGTTGAGTCCATTAAGTCTGAACTCGAGTCCTTATCCTTTTTCGGTCAGACACTACGTGTCGCAATCGATGATCGAGACGTTCGTGGTGGTGAGAAAAAATGGCATCACGTTAAACGGGGAGTGCCCATTCGTTTGGAAGTTGGACCGAAAGATATCGAAAAAGGATCTGTCTTTGTTGGTCGACGCGATCAAGCAAAGAGTTTTGGAATGAGCCGCGATGAGTTTATTGCCACTGCACCGGCAATATTGGAGGAGATTCAAAGTGGATTGTTTAATCGGGCTCTTCAGCTCAGAAATGAGAATACCAAAGTGATAAAAACGGAGTCTGATTTTAGAGACTTTTTTTCCTCCTCTAATGAGAAGGAACTTCATGGTGGGTTCGCCCACTGCCATTTTGCGGACGAGCAGTCACTTGAGTCGCTTCTAAAGGAATTAAAAGTGACAATTCGTTGCATTCCATCCGAAGATAATGACGAAGCTGGAACTTGTTTCTCGACTGGTAGGGCTGCTGAAAAGAAAGCCATCTTTGCGAAGGCCTATTAGGTCATCGAGTGACCTCCCGAAAAAAGCTAGTCAGTTCGGTCCAAGCTTTGGTTGGCACCCGTGTAGCTGGGTTGTGATACCACTTCATTGTTGTTTGTGAAGTGGTAATGCCCCTGACAAGATAAGTTAGTCTCATTGCCCACGTTGATAGATGGCTGTAAGTAGCGACTCTGTGTCTTTGAATTTTTTGCCCGATGATAAAGCATCATCGATCAGCTGTCTTGCATCGGCTTCGCCATGTCCTAGAGCAATTAAGGCGTCGAATGTTTCCTCAACAACTAATGATCCTCCGGTAGTCTCCGTTTCGGCACTATCTTGCTGAACCATCAGTGCGAATCGAGGCATCTTCCTCCGAAGCTTGGCAATGACGCGTTCACTGGTGGAAGGTCCAATTCCTGGCAGTGCGGATAGGCCTTTAGCGTCTTGTTCTTCAATGAGGACCGCTAATTCTCTGACTGGACGGATCATTGCACGGAGTGCTTTTTTTACCCCCACGCCATCGACACTGCAGAACAAATCAAAGAATTGGCGTTCGGGTTCGGTCATGAAGCCAATCAGACGCGGCGTCATGCGACTGCCTTGCAGATTGCCTTCGATGTAATTGAGTGTGTGCAGTCGCGTCATCTCGTTGAGGTGACTTTGTAGCTGTCGACGCGTGTAGTCAGCCACTAACACTTCGTATTCAAACGGCGCTGACTCGATGTAGATCGATGTTTCGCCGACTCGGGTTATTTTTCCGGTGATGGTGACAATCACAGCAATGCGAGCTCTTCTAACGGGTAAGGATCAATGTAATGACGGCGTTTTAAGTTTGAACTGAAACACCTCTTTACGAGGTGCCAAGCAGTTTGTTCTGAGCAGACGAGCTCCCGAGATGGTGGCCGCACAGTGCAATAGCCAAAGCGTCGGCAACATCAGCCGGTTCAGGTACTTCTTCGAGACCCAACAACGCTTTGACTGCGAGTTGGATTTGATGCTTTGGAGCACGTCCGTTACCTGTCATCACTTTTTTAACTCGAGTCGGTTCGTAGTGCGCTACTTCAATTCCCGCTTGGCCCGCTGCAAGACAAATGGCACCTCTGGCATGGCCCATCAGTATGGCGGTTCTTGGTCGGTCGTAATGGGAAAAGAGCTGTTCTAACGCCATAAGGTCCGGAGAGTATTGTGAGATGAGCTCTACAACCCCCGAATAGATTTCATTAATACGCTGTTCGATTCGACCTGATGCTTTGCTTCGAATGACACCTGCTTCAAGGATTTTGCCTTTTCCAAATCCTGGTTGTCCGCTATCGAACTCAAGTACACCGTAACCAGTCACGTTAAGACCGGGGTCAATTCCAAGGATTCTTTGGGGGCGGTTGATTTGCTTTTGATTGCCATTCAACGAGGTCACGAGCTTCGTTCCCAATTGGTGCCGTCTTTCTTATCAAGCAAAGCTATTCCAAGCTCGGTTAATCGATTGCGGATTACATCAGCAGTGGCGTAGTCTTTGTTTGCTCGCGCATCTTTTCTGAGGTCGATCAGTAGGTGCATTACGTCATCAAGCAGTTGACTATCAGCTTCATTGTCGCCGCCACTGCCGATGATGGGCTTGATAAATAATCCCAATACATTGGACAATTGTCGAAGAACGCGAGTTGCATCAATTAGCGTTTGCACTTCTGGATCGGTATCGGAGGTATTCGCATCAAGACGATGCTGGTCGATGTGCCGATTGAGCGATCGAAGTAGATCAAAGAGTACGCTAATGGCTGCACCGCTATTGAAGTCATCATCCATCGCATCATGGAACTTTGACCTCGCCCCTTCGGCTCCTTCTAGTAGCAAGTGGTCACCTAGAGGTGAGCTGCCCTCGCTGCGTCGTGTTGGTGCTTGTAGTTGATAGAAATCAGAGTTTGTAATTTCTCCGAAACGTTCAAAGAAACGATAAAACCCTTCAAGTGATGTGCCGGCTTCTAGGAGTCCCTCTTCATTGTAGATGATCGTTGAACGGTAATGAGATCGCAGCAAGAAGAATCGGATTCTTTCGCCAGTGTGTCGACGAATGACGGAAGACAGTCCGCCGTCACCTTTGCTGCGGCTGATCTTGCCGGAGGATGAATCTTCACCCAATTCAGGATTCTCCCGATCACTTTTTCCACCAACTTTTCCTTTCTCGCCGGCTCGCATCAGACCGTTGTGCATCCAGTAGGTCGCCATCGGAGAGTCATGGCAGCAACCACTTTGTGCGAGTTCATTTTCGTGGTGAGGAAACATCAGATCCAAGCCACCGCCGTGAATATCGAAGGTCCTACCTAGGATCGAGTGGCTCATTGCGGAGCACTCAATGTGCCAGCCTGGTCGTCCGTTGCCCCAAGGGCTAGCCCAAGAAATTTCTTCGGGCTTGGCTTGTTTCCAGAGTGCAAAGTCACCGGCCGACCGTTTTTTGGCGGCAGCCTCACCGCCCTCGCCTTGCTGTGCATCAGCACTTCGATTGGATAATTGCCCGTATTGTGGATCCCTCGACACATCAAAGAATACATCGCCATCAACAGCGTAAGCAAAACCCTTTGCTTCGAGGTCAGCAATGAATTTGATGATGTGCTCGATATGGTCAGTTGCGCGAGGCATGTAGTCAATCTGATTGACGCCAAGTTCTCGCAGATTGGCGAGGTAATCTGCCGTCATCTCGGTTGCAATCTGGCTTACGGGAATCCCACGTTCGCGACTCTTTGCGATGAGCTTGTCGTCAACATCAGTGATATTAACGACCCAAGTAACATCGTATCCGCTGTAGCGGAGGTAGCGTTTGATCGTATCGAAGATGACAGGTCCAACCATATGGCCGATGTGTGACTCCGCGTACACGGTCGGGCCGCATAGATAAATCCCCACCTTCGGCGGATCGATTGGTTGAAAGGTTTCTTTTGACTTGCTGAGGGTGTTATAGACACGAATTTCAGGCATCAGATCGTTAAAAATGAAGGCGTGTGTACGGGGGGAGGGTGTATGTGCTCAGTTGAGTTGGTCATCACCTTTCTGGCATCGACCGGCGACGTCGTTAGTTCGATTTGGCGAAGATAACGCTTCCCGAAAGTTCACGGCACAGATCAGCGATTCACATACAGAAGGCCACAAAACGAGGATTATAGGGTGGTTTTCTACTTTTGGAGAGATCGATTTCGGGCCTGATTTTTGCTTGCTCGCTTGATTAGCAGGCAGCAAGCAAAACAACCACTCGAGCAGAAATAGCTTCTCCTCTTCCAACAGCATCAACTTTTTCCCCCGTCTTGGCTTTGATTCCAAGTTGCTGAGGGGTGATGCCCATTTGCGACGCTAGCTCGGTTTTCATCTGACCAATGTGGGGTGCCATTTTCGGTTTTTCGGCGAGAATGACGCAATCAAGGTTTACGATTGCCATTTCCTGTGTATTCAGTCGTCGGATTGCTTCGCCAAGGAAGTCGGCACTGTTGCGATTTTTATTTACTTTTGCGTTATCGGGAAAAAGCTGGCCAATGTCTGGTTCGTTAAGTGCACCGAGGATTGCGTCGGTGATGGCATGCATGAGAACGTCTGCGTCACTGTGCCCAACAGCATGAAAGTCGCAGTCGATCCAAATCCCGCCAATTTTAAGCCTCCCTTCACTTTCCAAACGATGGGTGTCAAATCCGATGCCAATCCGCAAGGCTGGAAGATTGATTTGATTCGTCATGGGGGATTACGTCACTGGTGTGAGGAGTTGTGCACCCAAGGTATCAGGAGGGAACCGTGTAAGCGAGAAAGTGGCGACGTCAGATAAATCAGAGTGATTTGTGCCGCACTCCCCATCTAACTCTTTTTCTGTTGGGCTCTACAATACGGTTTCGAGAAACATTTAAGAAGTGTTGGTGGATATGTCCATTATTGAAGTCAAGCAACTAACCAAATCCTATCGGGTCTACAAGAAGCGGGAGGGGCTGGGCGAAAGTATCCGAGGGATCTTTCGGAGGCACTATGAAGACGTTCACGCGGTTGCGGGAATTGATCTGACGGTTGAGCAGGGTGAATTTGTAGCATTCCTCGGACCGAATGGCGCAGGGAAAACCACCACACTTAAATTGCTCAGCGGAGTGATCAATCCCACCAGCGGTACGGCGCAAGTGATGGGTTTTACTCCATGGCATAGAAAGAATGATTATCGTCGCCGGTTCGCGCTAGTGATGGGACAGAAGAATCAGTTGTGGTGGGATCTGCCAGCACGTGAGTCCTACCGCCTTCATCAGCAGATCTACTCTGTTCCCGAGGACGACTTCAACAGAACACTAAGCGAGCTGACCAATTTGTTGGACGTAGAACGGTTGCTTGGGCAACCGGTGCGCGAGCTTTCTCTTGGTGAACGTATGAAAATGGAGTTGATTGCAGCTTTGCTGCATCGTCCAGAGGTATTGTTCTTGGATGAGCCCACAATTGGCCTTGACGTTATCGCGCAACACAATGTCCAAAAGTTTCTGAATTATTATCAGGAAAAATGTGGAATGACGGTACTTCTAACCAGTCATTACATGAAGGATGTTGCAGCATTGTGCAAGCGAGTGGTGATCATTGCCAGCGGCTTAATTCAATACGATGGTTCGCTTGCAGGGGTAATCGATCAGTTCTCTGGCCATAAACTGTTAACTTTTGAATTTGCTGACACCCACCGCCCAGATTTGAGATCTTTTGGCGAGGTATTGCAGGAGACTTGGCCAAAGATTCAGATTCGTGTCGCGCGGAGTGAGGTTCCGAGGGTGTTAGCGGAAGTTCTGCGAGATCATCCAATTGAAGATGTTTCGGTCGAAGATGTCCCCCTTGAGGAGGTCATTGCTACCATGTTTCGTGACTCGTCTTCAGAGCCGACCTGACTCAGTTTGTCTCGGTAGCGGGAGTAAGTCTTTCGCTTTTGCTCCGTTTTTGATCAGCTATTGGTCGCGTGGAGTAAGAAGAAGTGTCGATGTCGTCTTGGCTTCTTTCTCGCGACGATCTTCTTCTATTCATTTCTAAGTGAGTGGTTCGCTCAGCGTTCTAATCTGGCATGTCATTAATCTCTATTGAAAATGTTTCTATTGGTTTTCGAGGGCCTTTGTTGCTGGATGATGTTTCAGCAGTCATTGAGTCCAAGCAAAGAATTGGCCTTTTAGGAAGGAATGGCGCAGGGAAAACCACTCTGATGCGTCTGCTGTGCGGTGAGCTACAACCGGACCACGGTGTGATTACAGTTAGTGCCAATCGCAAGATCGCAAGGTTGGTTCAGGATGTTCCTCGGAACCTTGCCGGGACCATTCGAGAGATCGTGCTGCAGATGCAAAAGCAGGATTCCAAACAAGACGAGTGGGACCAGGCAGCATGGGAGGTTGAGCATTCAGTTGATCGCACTCTATCCAAGATGGATCTTGATCCAAATCTTGATTTCGCGACCCTCTCAAGTGGGATGAAGCGGCGAGTACTTCTCGCCGCGGCGATTGCTGGAGAGCCAGATGTGCTCCTGCTCGATGAGCCGACGAATCACTTGGATATTCCCTCAATTCTTTGGATAGAAAAATTTCTGTTGGGTTGGAACGGAACCATTTTATTCGTAACACATGATCGCTCCTTCTTGCAAAAATTGGCTGACCGAATCTGGGAAATTGACCGCGGAAGGCTGTTTGATTGGTCGTGTGACTATCCGACATTTCTCGTCCGAAAAGAACAAGCTTTAGCAGCTGAAGATAAGCAGAATGCATTGTTTGACAAAAAACTTGCTCAGGAAGAAGCCTGGATCAGGCAAGGTATTAAAGCGAGGCGAACCCGTAATGAAGGACGCGTTAAAGCTTTAAAGGAGATGCGTCTCCAACGTCAGGAGAGAAGGACCAAGGTTGGCAAAGCTAAGCTAAAGATACAAGAAGCGGATCGTACTGGGGTACTCGTCGCCGATATAGATGAGGCAACATTCTCCTATGCTGACCGTGTGATCGTGAAGGATTTTTCTACTGCCATCATGCGGGGTGATAAAGTTGGCTTGATCGGTCCTAACGGTGCTGGAAAGACAACCTTGCTAAAGCTAATTCTTGGGGAGATTCTTCCTCAGCAGGGCAGCGTAAAGCTTGGAACAAATGTTCAAGTTGCATACTTCGATCAGCTTCGCGACACCCTCGATCCTGAACAAACAGTGCAGGAGAGCGTTGGTGAGGGTAGCGATAAAGTTGTGATTGGAGGTCAGACTAAGCACATCTTAGGTTATCTCCAAGATTTTTTATTCTCTCCGGAGCGTGCACGGACTGAAGTTAAATTTCTTTCTGGTGGAGAAAGAAACCGCGCACTGTTGGCAAAACTCATGATAAAGCCTGCAAACGTTATCGTCCTTGATGAGCCGACGAACGATTTGGATGGTGAGACATTGGAGCTGTTAGAGGAGCAGTTGGTGGCGTTCGACGGAACTCTTCTAATTGTGAGCCATGATCGTACATTCTTGAACAATGTCGTTACTAGCACTCTCGTGTTTGAAGATGGTGCTGTGAATGAGTACGTCGGCGGATACGATGACTGGCAATCTGCGGTGCAAAGACGCGAGAAAGACACCAAGGCTCAAGCCAAAGTGGTGCCATCCACAAAAATACCACCGGCTGAGAAAAAGCAGGTTGGCGAGGGCGTTGCGTCCAAATTGTCGTACATGGAAAAGAGGGAACTGGAGGAATTGCCGAGTCGAATCGAAGACCTTGAAGCCAAAATACAAGCCATCCATGATCGGATG
>JAKMEW010000030.1 GCA_022425745.1 Rubripirellula sp. | reverse complement strand
CCACCGAAGAGTGTTGCGGACACGGTTGCTTGGCCGAATTCTCCGTATTCAACTGCGTCCACCCAAGCTGGCATCCAGCGTGCGCGGATGAATTGCTTGTGAACCTCGATTTGTAGGTCTCTCGACCGTTCCAGCGAGAGCTCATCGAGCCAGATGTCCGAAACGTGGTATCGAGTAAAGTGCCCTTCGGGGGTCGGCTTCCAGACGATTCCAAGCTGTACTCTCAAATCACTAAGTTCGATTTCTTGATTCTCTTCCCACTGGTGCTCTTGAGCAAATTCTTGGAGTGTGAGTCGTTCCCGTCCTCTCCAGATCCTCGTGGCGGAGTCAATTGTCATGAGGTCTGCTTCAGCGATCGAGTCGGGTTGCGTTGTTTTGACTTGGGTCGCTTGCAGGGTACCTCGGTCTTGATTGACTTTAATTTTGTTAAGCTGCCATGCTTGATTTGTTCGCTGGCAGTAACTGGGCTCGTCTTCGAGAAGAAGAACGTGGTTTTCAGCGGGAAAGATACCGGCTCCTCGATTATGATTTGCGTCGCGTTCTCGGTTATCGATCGGCAAGACCGGAACGGATGAAAGCTTCGGGTCAGGTGGTAGGAACGCGGTAACACGAAGGATTGTTCCGAGAGGGATGTCCTTCAGATCTGCTGGTGCGTTTCGATATCGCACTTCGGCGTAGGGAAGCAGCGCGAAGGGGTGTGGGTCGTTGCGAAAGAACATTCCAGATCCTTCCACCCGCAAACTTCCGCGGCGGTTGGCATGATCGGTGAACACCAATTCACCACGGTAGTTGTGTGCAAGGTGCACGGGGGGAAACTGACCGGATGCCGGGCGGAAGATCTGATCCTCAGGTTTCGCCTCTCGGTCTGCGGCCGTGTCACTTGGTGTATCAGCCCATGCTGATGCCATCAGTCCCGTCGATGTTGTGATGGCGAAGAGTATCAGAACGACGGAGGTCAATGATGGCTTGCTCATCTTGGTGTCGACCTTATGGAATAGCATGAGGGTAGTCAAAGAGGCGTAGGGTGGGTATGTGCTTTGCTTTAAATGCTGCAAAAGCAATCATGGATTTCCAGATCTACAGATCAACACTCTTGTTGCTGTCGCCAAACTGATCCGTCTCCACGCCCATTTTCTGAGCCATCATTAACAAAAGATTGCTCATGTGTGCGTCGGCATTGGCTGGGCGACTGCAAAGGCTGTAATGCTTGCCTGGGTTGATCAACTCATAGCCATCAAAATGTCCCTGGTTAAAATCAACATGCTGGCCATGTTTCACTCCAATGTCACCACCACCAGCCAAGACGAGAGGCAGGTTTGCATTTCCGTGACTATGCCCATAACACATACCGCTACCGAAAAGAGACATTGTTGAACCGAGGAGAGGTTTCCCATTGAGATCCGGAGTCTCTTGAAGCCGTTGCAAAAAGTACCGGTACTGATCGATGGCAAACGTATCGTAGTTGGTCAACTTTTCCATGTAGCCCGCATCTCCACCATGATGGCTGAGTTGATGTCTGGACTCGGTGATTCCAATTTCTGGAATCGCGAATGCATCGCCTTCACCGCCCAAACTGAATGTCGCAACTCGGGTAACATCTGTTTGGAAGGCCAGTACCATCAGGTCATAGACGGTGCGAAAATAATCACCGGCTTGTGTCTTCGGGATGTCGCGATTGGTCCGGCGGCGATCCTCCTCGTCGATATTTGGCAGGGGTGTATCAAGCCACTCGTCAGCGCGCCGCGTACGAATTTCTGCTTCACGAACTGAATTGAGATACTGTTCTAGCCGCCCCTTGTCGGCAGCACCCATTCGTTGTTCGAGTTTTCGCACTTCATCAAGGTTATCGTCGAGGACGCTTGCCTTGCGACGCAGGACGCGACGTTGCGCAGCAACGCCACCCTTGGGCTCTTCAAACAACGAGGAAAAGATCTCAGTGCAACGTCTCATCGCAGGCAATTGAACGCCATCTGCAGTCCAAGCAAGCGAGCCCTGCGTGAGTGCGATTTCCATGGATGGATAGCGTGTTTTCTCGCCGGTGACCTGAGCCATCAACTGATCCACTGAGATGGTGTTCCGCTCGGAGGCGCCAATTTTGCCTCCCGTTAACCAGATGTCGATGCAATTGTGATGATGTCCCAAGCTTCCGGGATGGTGCAAGCCACTGATCGGCGTGATGCTGTTGCGAAAACCCTCGAGCGGTTTTAGGGACCGGGAAAACTCATAGTCCGCTCCCGAATCGGTGATTTGATAATTCAGCGAGTGTACCCCGTTAGCGAGATAGATGAATGCACTTCGACGTGGTGTCTCAACATTCTCGGATGCGTGTAGAGGGATCATACACTCAAGCATCGGTAGAGAGATGCATGTTCCGAGCGCCCGTAAAGCGTGTCGACGATCAATCAGCCAGGATTGTGAGAGGAAATTCATAGGGTTCACTTCAGGGAGGGAGACTGTAGCGTAAGATCGTTCGTGTAAAGTTTTTTTTGGGATCGTTGAGGTGTGTGCGTCTGAACAGGATTCAGGCCATTGGACTTTTGGTGAGGCCGATCGACGAATCAACGTTTTCTGATCAAGTCGGAAGTCGCAACCGCGCGAACAATATCCTTGACCCGATAGCCGTTCTCTCTAACTTGCTCCAAGATTGCTTGGAGGTCGTCTTGATCATCGAGATTCAATACTCTGCGCAGTGCATAAGTACTCAGATGTTCAATGAATGCTTTTGCCACCTCATCGCGATCTTCTAAAAGTAATGCCTTGAAGTCCGCGGCGCCGTCGAATGTGCGGCCATCCACCAGGGTACCCGACGCGTCTACCAATGGATCCTGACCCTGTCCAGTTGCCATTGTTTCCCTATCTCGCCACTGCCCAACCGCATCATAGTGATCGAATGCGAGTCCGAGGGGATCAATTCGCTGATGGCAGGCGGCGCAGCTCGCATGGGTTGCGTGGGCTTCGATGCGTTTGCGAACTGTGATCTTGTCACCTTCAGGTGGGACGGGTTCGATTGGATCCACGTTAGCCGGTGGCGGCGGTGGCGTTCGGTTGAAGATGGTCTCACTCACCCATACGCCACGGTGAACCGGCCGATGTCGAGTGCCATCCGAGGTGAGCCCCAAGATTGCTGCCATCGTCATTAAGCCACCCCTGCGATCTTCCGGCCGGAGAGAGACTCGACTGAATTCACCGCTCTCAGGCTCAGGCAACTGATAGAATTCACAGAGCCTTGCATTGGCCATGGTCCAGTCCGAATCGATCAGTTCATCAATTGGGAGATTGCGATTGAAAACCTCACGGAAAAACTCGATCGGCTCTTCCCTAAGACTCGCCTCAAGCCACTCGTCGTACCGTGGATAAAGCTTTCGGTCTGGCGGGAACATTCCAACACGATGAAGCTGCAGCCATTGCTCGGTGAAGTCTCTCACAAAGTGTTCCGTCTTTGAGTCGGACAACATTCGATCAACAACACCGACTAGTCCATCGGGGCTACTGAGGTTTCCATCATCGATCGACTGAGTGAGAGACGCGTCCGGCATCGAACTCCAGAGAAAATAGGAGAGTCTTGCTGCTAACTCGGAGTCACTCAGTTCGGTTCGCGCCGTTTCGTCACCTTCAATCAGGTAGATGAAATTCCGAGAAGTAAGGATGCCCTGTAACGCGATTCGATAGGCTTCGGCGGGAGATTCCCCAGCCACTAATTCCTCTCGGAACGACTTCAGATAGGGCTCCATCTCATGCGGTTCAGTGGGCCGCCGCCACGCTCGTCTTGCGAAGTTTGCGAGGTGTGAGGAAACGATCGTCAGATCGCCGAAACTCTCTTCCGGTGGGAAGACACCTTCACGTCGTGTTCTCTCGTCATCGCTGACAATCGGACCTTCCCATTCAACCCAGTCCAAAATCACGGTTGAAAAGATACCGTTACCTTGATCATCGAACATCTGAGGCGCGTTAGGGTTCAGGAGCTTGGTTTCACTGCTATGGGTAAACAGGTAGCTTCCTCGGCTCGTGAGTGCGTTTCGAAACGCCGCCCCTTGGCGTCTGTCGATCACGTCGGTTGAAACCACGCTGAAGTGTAGGGTGGTCGGCATCTCGAGGAAGACTTCGAATTCGAAAACCTGTGGTGAATCTTCGCTTGCCGTAATATCGAATTCAACGATTCCCTCAACCGTCTCTTCACTGGTCTGCTTCCCAATACTGAGGTGTGCGGGTTGGCCCCCAATGGGGCGAATCCCGCTTGCTTGCAGACGGAGTTTGTAGAGTCCACTATGTTCTGGACCGGTTTGTCCAAACCAATTCGATGCAAGAGCGGTTTGAACACGCCCGGGGAATAGCAGATAGCGAAGCGGACGAGTAATCCCAAAGCGTTGTAGTGCTTCGATTTGTTCTTTGCCGCCACCGTACCGTAAGTCTGCAGCCGACATGGTTACCTTGCGAGGTTCGCTCGTTTCTGAAGGGAAAGCGCGGTTGAGTACCGTTTCGGCTGCGCGGTAATAGCGATCAACATGTGATGAGGACAGGGAAAGTTGCGATCCGATGCGTTCGTAGCCCAACCAGCGCGTGTCTTCGTTGAGTTCGCCCGGTTTCGCCGGGTCGTAACGAACTCCGAGAAGATCATAGACCGTGTTCTCATACTCCGTTCGGCTAAGTCGATAATGTGCCACCGGTGGTCTCGAGGACATCCTCGCGGCTTTACCCTGTCGTAAATAATTGGTCAACGTCGTGACCGTACCTGCGATCTCAGTGATCGAGGGCTGTGGTTCGTCCGCCGGAGGCATCTCACCTGAATTGATTCTTTCGACGACCTCCGCCCAAAGGTGTGCGTCAGTGCTCAATGCGAAGTTTCGCGAAAGCTCGTTAAGGTTTAGGTCACGTTCGTTCACCTCTGGTCCATGACAACCTACGCAATAGACGCTGAGAAATTTCTCAAAGGCTTCAGGCTCATTACCGGTCGCTACACGAGGTGCAACGAGAAGCATCAAGGTGGGGATCGTTAGCAGAATGGATTTCATTTCACACAGCGAGCGTGGTTAAATGCGTGAATAGGAGGGGCGTGATAGTCTATCCGATTTTGTGTTTGCTTTGCTTGGTCAATTGTCAATCAATGCCACTTCCGCGGGCCTCTGTTCAGCGAACCGATGGAGGGGCTACCTGATACCTGAATTCAGACTCGAAAGTTATCGAATCATTCTGACCTACTTTGGGATGTCAGCCGGTTCGATAATGACCCAATTCAGGCAGGTATTGGTACCACCGCCTTGATCTCCAACGGTAATTGTGAGGTAGCCATCCATCACCAGAACGGTCTCAGTGATCTCGAAAAAGTCGCCGGAATCGGTATCGATTGTTTCGTTGCTAGCTTTTGTGCCCTCGATGGCGAGATGTTGCCCTGGCTGTGGGTGGCTCGAATCACCCAAGCA
>JAKMEW010000026.1 GCA_022425745.1 Rubripirellula sp. | reverse complement strand
CCCATGTTCCTCACCGATGCCATGATGCCCGAAAACATCCAAAGGCTTGAGGCGATCACCGATACCGACCACCGAGATCGCGCGGAGCTATTGGATCAACTTTCCAAAATCTACGCTCGGCATCATTCACATCCATCTTTCGAGGGCCATCACAGCGCTTACGGACGTGTCAGAGGATTAATGGCCAGCGATTACCTTTTCGACATTGAACGCGAATCGGAAGCAGTACGAAATCAATATGGCCCCACTCAATTTGGTCAACAGTGCCTCGTAGCAAGAAGATTAGTCGAAGCAGGTGTTCCGTTTGTCAAAGTGGCAAGAGCTTGGTGGGATAGCCATGGCCAAAACTTTGAAACACATCAAGAACTCTGTGCTGATCTTGATCATTGCATGTCCACACTGCTCGATGACCTCAAAGACCGTGGCCTGCTGGAAAGCACGCTTGTAATATCGCTTGGAGAATTTGGCCGAACACCAGCAATCAATGGCAGTCTTGGTCGCGATCATTTTGCCAGCGCTTGGAGCTGCACCTTGAGTGGTTGTGGTATTCAGGGTGGAACTGTTCACGGAAAGACCGACCAAGATGGCAATACCGTGGTCGAAGGTGAAATGAACGCAGGCGATCTGTACGCAACCATTTTTGCGGCCTTGGGAATTGATCACACCAAAGAATACATGCTTGGAAGCCGACCCATTCCGATCGCGGACTTTGACAGTACACCTTGCTACCCGATTCTGACTTAAACGGGGAGAGAATGGTCATGAACTTCAGCACTTTAAAGGTCACTAACGAGTGGCCCGGAAAAGAGATTGTTTTTTGTTTAGCGGTCGATCCAAACCACCATCGCCTTTGGTTTGGATGTTCCGATGCCAGTGTTTACCACTTATCACTTGATGATGAAAAAGCCAAACGTGTTGGCCTCACGGGTGAAGGCCATTCAAGCTATGTGACGGGAGCAGTACTTGCGGGTCAAAAACTGATCACAAGTGGTTATGACAAGAAATTGGTCTGGTGGGATATTGAAAGCGGACAACAGATCAAAACCATCGCGGCTCATGACAGTTGGATCCGACGTATTACTCTCACCCCTGACCATCGTCTCCTCTCGGTGGGCGATGATATGCAATGCCGTGTATGGGATGCTAAAAACGGAGAAAGCCTCGGCAGTTTCAGCGACCACGAAAAAATGACGCCGCACCACTATCCCTCAATGCTGTACGCATTAGATCTCTCTTCAGATGGATCATGCATTGCAACAGGAGATCGTGTTGGACACATCGCGATTTGGAACTCGCAGACGCTCGAAAAGACCGCCGAGCTGGAAACGCCGGAAATGTACACGTGGGACCCAAAGCAACGAAGACATTCGATTGGTGGGATTCGCAGCTTGGCTTTCTCACCAGACAAAACCAAGTTAGCGGTTGGTGGAATGGGAAAAGTTGGAAACATCGATCATCTAGATGGCCCCAGTCGGATTGAAGTTTTTGACATTAACAGTGGGGAACGAATCCAAATGATGGAGGATTCCAAGAACAAGGGGCTTGTTGAGCAGATGCAATGGTCACCCGATGGCAAGCAACTACTGAGTGTTGGTGGCAATCACAAGGGATTTATATCGGTTCACGAAATTGAAACCGGTGAGCAATCCCAGATCGTAGAACACCCGGGACACATCCACGCCTTCAACACCGATTTTAAAAACCAAGTGATCATCACAGCGGCCCACCAACGACTCGCTCGCTGGTCATTTGCGAGCAACAATCCACAGCCTCAAGAAACTAATTCGCTGGATCTGGATGACCAACAGGCAGAAAACGGCTAGCCTACCATCCTTGCCAGCCCGATAAGCTTGACGATTACGCAATCAATTTCACCACAAGATTCAATAACGATGCCATCTCTGATGTCTGTGTCTCGCGAGATTTTCCACCACGTAATTAAACGGCTTTCGCTCTGCGTCATGATCTTACTGATCTCAAGCCTAGGGACCTGGGGACAATCAACCACTGAGCGCCCAAACATCTTGTTAATCCTCGCCGATGACATGGGATATGGAGATCTTGGCTGCATGGGGAGCCAGTATTTGCGAACACCTCATCTTGATCAACTTGCCGCCTCAGGTGTCCTTTGCACTCAGGCCTACGTAGCGAGCGCAGTGTGCTCGCC
>JAKMEW010000012.1 GCA_022425745.1 Rubripirellula sp. | reverse complement strand
GCTACCAACGGGTTCTGCTAACAACACATCAGGCAACTCTCGCTCGATAATCTGTTCGGCCGTACCAACCAGATCATTAAAACTGCAGCAGAAGCAGGCTCCTGAAACTTCACCAACGTCAAATCCCTGAGATCTCAAGTTATGCGTATCAACCAAGTCAGCAGCTTGGTCATTGGTGATGATGCCAACCCGCTTACCGTCCGCAAGGTAGCGTTTCGCTAACGCGGAAATCAGAGTTGTCTTGCCGGCGCCAAGAAACCCGCCAACCAAGACAAATTTAATTTTTTTCTGATGATCCATCGATTCCCAAAGTCCTGCTTCGGCTAAAGCTCAAACCCAACGTAACCACCCGCCAAAATACCTGTCCCACATCCACCATGAAAGCCGGCATTGCGCCCACGTCACAGCATAATCTTGCTTTCTGGGTACTCTTCTTTACAGCACACGATAGTAACACGACCGAGACACCTGCCATTTTGTGATATTTTTTGTCAGAATGGTGAGTGAGGTTCCGCACCGTTAATCAACAGCACGGAAAATCTTGCTGGACGTCCGTGCGGGAAAAATCAGTCCTCGAGATCTTTTCCACTCGCAAATTAAAATTCCTGCTCTAACCCGTGAACTTCGCTTTAATCGCATGAGTGATTCTTACGACACCATCATCATTGGCGCGGGCATGAGCGGCCTTGCAGCCGGCATCCGACTCGCACATTTTGATCAACGCGTCTGCATCCTTGAACGTCACTACACAATCGGTGGACTCAATTCTTTTTATCGAATGGGTGGGCGTGACTATGATGTCGGGCTTCATGCGATGACCAACTACGCCAAAAAGGGCACGAAGAAAGGTCCACTCGCCAAACTGATTCGGCAATTACGATTCAGCTGGGAAGACTTCAAACTCGCTGAACAGATCGGTTCCTCCATTCGTTTCCCTGGAGCACAGCTCGACTTTAGCAACGACATTGGCTTACTCGAATCCGAGATCGAGAAGAATTTCCCCGGACAGATTGACGGATTCCGCTCACTTTGCAGTTCGCTGCTCGACTATTCCGACATGGACGGTGATGACCCACGTTTCATGCAATCAGCCCGCGAGGTCGTCGCGAGTCACGTTTCGAACCCACTGCTGGTGGAGATGCTGATTTGCCCGTTGATGTGGTATGGGAACGCTCGTGAAGATGACATGGACTTTGGTCAATTCTGCATCATGTTCCGAGCCTGTTACCTCGAAGGATTTGGACGCCCCTACAAAGGCGTCCGAGTGATTCTGAAAAACCTGGTAAAGCGATTCAGAGGCTTGGGTGGTGAATTAAAACTCAGGAGCGGTGTTTCCAAAATCCATACCGACAAAGGTCGGGCAGTCGGCGTTGTCTTGGATGACGGAACCGAATTACAAGGCAAAAGAATCTTATCATCAGCTGGCAACATTGAGACACTACGTCTGGTGATGACGTCACACAGCCCGAAGTAGCAAGGGCAGGAAAGCTTTCGTTTATCGAGTCCATTTCGGTACTCGATCGCCAACCAAAGGCCTTTGATTTTGACCGAACGATTGTTTTCTATAACGACAGTGAAAAGTTCCATTGGAAACGTCCTGAGGACACACTTTGCGACGCAAGAACTGGCGTGATCTGCTCTCCCAACAATTACATTTACGACACCGATGAGGGCGAACTGGCTGACGGGGTGATTCGAATCACAACACTCGCAAATCACGATCGTTGGTGTGCTCTACCGGAAAACAAGTATCGGGCCGCCAAGGAAGAGCAATACGAGGCTTCCGTCGCTTCGTCGGTCAGGTTCATGCCCGATTTCCGTCGCTATGTGATCGACACCGACGTCTTCACTCCCAAAACCATCCGGCGTTTTACTTGGCATGACAATGGTGCGGTTTACGGTGCTCCCGAGAAACAACTCGATGGGTCGACCCATCTCAAAAATGTCTTCCTCTGCGGCACAGACCAAGGTTTTGTTGGAATCGTCGGAGCGATCGTGAGCGGAATCAGCATGGCCAATCGCCACTGTCTCGTGGCTGAATAAGCATCAACGCACTACGATTCCGTCAGTAGCGGCGGGGTAATTCGTAGCCAAAATAAGGCGAATCACCATCGGCCACTGTGATCCACCCGTCATCATTTTTCTCAACTAGCACGAGAACGCTCCATTGACC
>JAKMEW010000009.1 GCA_022425745.1 Rubripirellula sp. | reverse complement strand
GTCATACGCATCCATAAAGGCGCATGGCCCATAGTCGATGGTTTCCCCAGAAATGGTCATGTTATCCGTGTTCATGACGCCATGGATGAATCCAACCAACATCCACTTTGCAATCAGTTTTGCCTGACGCTCCATCACGCATTGAAGCAAAGCAAGATAGCGATCTTTGTCTTTGGGAATCTCTACATAGTGCCGATTGCAAACGTAATCAGCCAACCGCTTAACCATTTCAACTTGGCCGCGAGCCGAAAAAAACTGAAAGGTCCCGACGCGCACGTGACTCGCAGCGACGCGAGTGAGAATCGCTCCTGGCAACACACGATCTCGCATCACGTGATCACCAGTTGCAACCGCAGCCAACGCACGCGTTGTTGGTATCCCCAACGCATGCATGGACTCACTGATCAAGTACTCTCGCAAAACAGGACCCACCGCAGCCTTACCGTCACCTCCGCGCGAAAACGGCGTGACTCCGGATCCCTTCAAGGCTAGATCCCGTCGAATACCATCGCGATCGATTACTTCTCCGAACAGTAGTGCACGACCATCACCCAACTGCGGCACAAATTGGCCAAATTGATGTCCAGCATAAGCCTGTGCAACTGGGCGAGAGTCCCGAGGCAACTCGTTTCCGGAAAAGACCTTTGCAACGAGCACGTCGGTCCATGCTTTCGAATCGATTCCTAACTGCTCACACAACTCTTGGTTGAACTGCAGCAAACGAGGCTCATTCGATGGTTCCGGCGTGACTGCGACACAAAATTCGCCCAATTGCTCTGCATAAGTATGCTCTAAACCTAGCGCAATTTCGCTCGCATGTGGTGCCATTAAATTTATTCTGTTACTAGATGTGAAGCTTCAAATAACGAACTAAATCGCAATTCTTTCGCCCTGAATCGCGATCGCATGCCCAGCCCGCTCTACATCACCAGTCGCTGTGGAGGTTGCATTCAAGAGCGGGTTTGAATGATTAAGGTGGATAAACCTTACCTTTTGCCTCTCACGAAGGGGAAGAGCCCTCAGCCTCCGCATCGTTTCGACAACGAAGGGATGAGGTATCTCAGACATATCTCGTCCTGGTAACTCATTAACATCAAAGAACGTCGCATCGAGAAAAGCATGGTCACACTGCGATAAACAATCCTCAATCTTCACACTCCATCGTTCCCACTTATCGATGTCCGGAAGATAGATCACGGTTTTTGACGGACCGCTTATTCGGAAGCCCACCGTCTCCGAATACTCATCACGATGAGGTACAGGGAACGCAACTACTTTGAGCCGCTCATTAAGTGATATCTCCTGGCCCGCGGCCAACTTCATCAGCGAAATCTGACCGAGAGAGACGAGCTGATCCCAAGGACCATTCGTCTCGAGAAAGGTGCGCATTCGTGACATCGCATACACCGGTACACCTCGAGCTCCGAGCACTTCCCGCCCCAAATGCATCAATCCCGTGTAGTGCCCCATGTGAGCATGGGTCAAAAAGATACCGTCAATCCCCGGCGAGCGATCAATCGGTGCCATCTGATCAAGCAGATGAAGCTGCTCTCTAAAATCGGGAGTGCAATCAAGGAGCCATCTCTGCTGAGACTGAGGGTCAACGATCGCCAAAGAAGCGACATGGCGACGTAACGCCGGATCAGTCCAAGCATTCTTGCAACAAGCTTTTCCACAACCGACTTGCGGATAGCCGCCATCTTGAGCCACACCCAACACCGCTACAAAAGGATCCGCCCCTTCACAATGGCAGCATGCAACGAACACAACAGAAACCAATAACAGCCGCTTGAAGCTTGAGATGCTCAGTAGAATCATGGATCCACTACTTTATCAGTCGTGAGACGCAATGCGGGGTCACCGATCAAAACATATAACAAAACGTTTTGTGGCGGTTTTGTATTCTGTCGATCAGTGTCGGAAAGCAAAAAACTTTCAGGCTTGAGACCTCGGTATTCAATCAATGCATTTAAAAGCTCTTGGTATGCCTGACCTGCAGGCTTTCCCTCGATCAGCGAATCCAACATCGGATATAAATGCGGAAACCCTTTACTCAAGCGTTGATGACCAAAAGCGAGAATCGCACCGCGGTCGATTGCCCGAAGCAAAAACGCATCTCGCTTTTCCACCGCATAACCACCTGGTGCCTCAGTCATACTTGGTAGATCCGTTTTCCATGGTGATGCCGAAAAACAGGAACCTGACAACACCACCTTTCCAGTCATTGACTCGGGCAATCCATCCATGTCAACACTGCAGGACATACCGGGGATTCCGTGACCGTGCATGACCCAGAGGTTTGCTGAATTCAACTCGGCAATCACATCTTCGGGAAACCGCCGAATAAACTGCCGGTCATTTTTCAGATGCAAATTCCATGTCTTCGCCCCTTTGAGCTCCGGTGCATCATCCGATTGAGCCCCGTAGATCGAAACCACTGGTAGCTCGACCCCGTCCTCCTCAAAAAGCTTTCGAAGCAGACCCGCTTTCTGAAGCGATCGGGTTTCTCGACTATTGCGAACCTGACTGATTGCTAATGGCTTCACAGATTCCGGCAAGATGGAATGAGAGTGTATCGACTGCCTAATTAATTCATCAAAGGATGCTTCATTAGACGCAATTAATAAACCCGGCCAGGCATCGAGCATTGGGTCCGAATCAATACCAGCAAGAAGCTTCCACATACTGAGTAAGGTGTTTTCGGAAAAAGAGGACTGCTGAGGTGCGATGGCAACAAACCGAGCATCGACCAACTGAGACTGGATGTCGTTCCAACTCGCAACGTTCTCATGAAGACTCGGCAGATGTTCAACATGAATGACCCGTCCCCCATAATGCTCTGCCAGACGCTTGAGAGCCGAGAGATAACGGTCGCCGGAATGATCGGTGAGAATGACATACTTTTCCCCCGATACTGGATGAGAGTTCGTTCGTAAGATGTAGGCCGATTGCCCTGCAACCTCTCTAGATGGCGGATGATTTCGATCCACGATTGGTAAATCACTTGGATCGGGAATCACCAACCGAACCTGTGTCTTGATCTGTGTGCCGTCGGCCGCGATTCCGAATCGCTTTCGAAATTGAATCAGATCCGCTCGACTGACTTGCCCGTCACCGTCAACATCCCACCGCGGATACTGACTAGCGTATCGGCTGCCAACCACCTCCAACTTCGTAAGAACCTGATCTCGATCAACATCTAAATCATCGAAAATACTGGCTACGGATGGATATCTTCCCGCACGTTGAGAAAACGTACTCTCAGCAAGCCCACACAACGCTAACGCAAAAATCAGTAACTTCTTGATGACACGGGGCGTATCAAACTGACGTGGATACAAATCTAACATCCATTCAACCCGCGTCATCTCGTAAACTGTAGTTTGTTAGTGGTTGGCAATGTCGTCCCAATCTTGACGTCTAATTCGCCCGTGAATCGACGCCCTAAAGATGTCTCGGAGTATACACGAAGTCGATAACAAACACCTCAAGAACAATTACCACAAAGTGCATGCCAACGCGATTCACTACCCTCATCCCCCGAAGCCATGCCACGCCATGATCAACCGACGAAAGACGATTGCGACCTTGACTTCGGGTGCCATTACAACATCCTTAGATTTTCGTTCCACCGCGTATGCAGTTAACGACGATGAAAACCAAGGTGAGTTGCAACAAACCATCTCAGGAGAGGCAGCTGCTGGGCACCCATCTTTAAAAGATCAGCGAATAGACACAAACGTGACTCTCTTCAAATGGCCGTTTCGGAAACTTCCGCTAGATCAGACCGATAAACTTGAAAACAAGCTTCGGGCAATCGGTATCGCGCGAGCATGGGCCGGTAGTTTCGAAGGGGTCTTTCAACGCGACATCGAGGGTGTCAACCAACGTCTTGTTGACGAATGCGCCAACCACCCTTTCTTCCTGCCCGTTGGATCAATCAACCTCTCGCAACCAAGTTGGGGAAAAGATCTCAATCGGTGCATCGTCCATCATCAGATGCATGCGATTCGCTTATACCCCACCTATCACCAGTATTCATTCGACTCGTGGTCCTTTCGAGAGTTGCTAAAGATCGCAAAGGAAAACAGACTTCTCATCCAAATCGCCACCACCCTGGAAGACACCAGAACCCAGAATCAACTCACAGCTCGCGCCGATGCAAAATTAGAACAACTGAGCGCGACACTCACTTCTAATCCCCAATCATCCATTCAATTATTGAACTATCGTCCTGCGGAGAAGATGACAAAACTCCTAGCAGAGCATGAGAGACTTTATTTTGACACCGCGCGGGTCGACGGCACCGATGGCCTAAAACAAATCTTGCATCATGTGCCTGAAGAACGTCTCTTTTTCGGCACTCATGCGCCTTTTCTTATTCCGGAGGCATCCATGATTCGGATTCTCGAGTCTGGAATTCATACCCAGGCAATCGACAAGATCCTACACCGCAATGCCGCTCATCTTTCTCCCCATATGACGAAATCATGATGCAAAGTCGCAATGAACTTGCACAACGATATGGCCTGCCATCCCGTGAGCAATTAAAGAACTATCGAATATGGGACTCCTACTTCACTCCGGCTCATTCCTATCCGGGACGCGATGGGAT
>JAKMEW010000002.1 GCA_022425745.1 Rubripirellula sp. | reverse complement strand
GCCAGAAAAGCCGTCATTTACATAACGTCGAGCGAATTCTACATCCATTCTCAGGTGAGACATTTTGTCCTTGAGTTCCTTTCGGAATTCTCGCATCGGAATCAGCTCTTCGCCTTCTCTACGATCAGGACGGCGGATGTTTGTCGTAGCGTGCCTGAGAAAATCAGCCATCTTCACCCCCGGGATCGCCATGGGTCGCTGGAACGCAAGGAAGATACCAGCTCGCGCTCGCTCGTTGGCTTCCATCTCCAGCACATCACGATCATCCAAATGGATTTTGCCGCCGGTGATCTCGTAACCGGGGTGACCCATGATCGCGAGCCCGAGAGTACTTTTTCCGCTCCCGTTAGGCCCCATCAGTGCGTGGGTTTCTCCGTGTTGGATCGTGAGATTGACGCCGCGTAGAATCGGTTTGTCCCCGACGGTGACGTTCAAATCTTCAATCTTAAGAGTGTGATTCATGTTTCGGTCTAATCGTTGGTTATAGAGACGTTATCTGTTTTGTTATTGGAGTTTGATTTTGGTGGTCGGTTTACACGTCGCTCGTTGCAGCTGCCGTGCCGACGGCGTCGCTTGACTTGGCGGTTGTTGCCGGAACTGCTGAAAACTGACAGCAACTATCACCGTCGAGTCTGCAACTGCTCAGCTGCATGGGTTGTCCCAGCGCTTCGGAGAGCATCTTTTCCTCGAGACGACACATCGCTCGGTCGGTCGATTCGTCGGTCAGCGTTGGGTAAGGACACGCATTAATATCTAGAACCGGCATTTGCCCGACGTTAGAAACTTCGATCGGGATTTTTCGATTTGACATCGATTCCGAAAGTCGTTGCAGGCGATTTTCTAGGCTCACAGAATCCCGCCGCTTGTCTTCGGAACAACATTTTGCCTGAGGCTCATCCGAACCCAAATTCGCCTGAGCCGCGAATTGTTTGCCGAGCCGTTTTGCTACCGATGAAAGAATTCGATCACGCAATCCTGCGTCCTCCAACGCGATAAGTTCACGCCAAAGGGCATCCGCTAGATCGCCGGGATCCGCGCCCGCTTTCTGGTGACCACTTGCGGTTAGGTGGTAGCAGAAAGTGGGTCTGCCTCGACCTGAGACAACTTTCTCTCGTTCGATCAGGTCTTGGTCCATCAGTCGATCAAGCCGCTGTCGAACCGCGGTTGCGGTGACACCCAAGTGCTCGGTGAGTTCACCGATCCCCATGCACCCCTCAACCCGCAAAGCTGCAAGCAGCTCGCGGTCGACTGAACGTAAGTCATCCGAGCGATTGGACGGCATTTGGGTCAGCTTTGGTTGATGAGTAAAGGAGTGTTTATTTGACCCGCCCTGACGGGTGGTTTGCTCTGTGTTTGGGCATTTCAGCTTTCGACCCATCCCGCCTGTGTGGTCAGTGGGCCGGTCGACGAGAATCGCACTTGTCGCGCCGCGTTGTCACCAAATCTTTTGACGATACTGTTACTTAGTGTACGAATTTTGACAACGGGTGTTGTGAAAAAACGAGAGGGCCTTTTGCAGTCAATGCGCTAGCGACGGATCGGTCGCCGCTGTTGCCCCTATTACGTTGACTTTTCCGCTCTAGAGATTTTTGCCGGATAGCCCAACTTCCATGCCAAGAGCCAGCGATTCCATCGACGCTGTGCAGCTTGTTGCTAATCCGAACGAGAGTGTCATCACCGCCCCTGATGCGTGGTCCGCTCGGTTGTTAAGCTTTCTGATGCTAAATCGATTAATTCCTCGCCTCAACTAATTGACATCGAAGCCATGAAAGCGGTCGCCGTTACACCAGGTACTCCCAACAGCGTTCATCTCGAGGAGATCAGCAAGCCTTCCGTCTCGGATGTTGCGGATGGTAACGGGGTTTTGGTCCGAGTACTTAAAGTGGGAGTTGACGCAACGGACCGCGAAATTAATGAGGCACTTTACGGTAACGCTCCGGATGGTGATCAACACCTTGTGATCGGGCACGAGTGCTTTGGCGTGGTCGAAGAGGTTGGCGAGAGTGTTCGTCGGGTGAAGCCGGGAGATTACGTGACCGCAACGGTCCGTCGTCCCGGTGGTTCGATCTATGATTTGATCGGCACCAACGACATGACAAGCGAAGAAGAATATTACGAACGTGGGATCAACCTCCGTCATGGATTCATGACCGAGTACTTCGTGGACGAAGAGGAGTACATCGTTCGGGTTCCTGAGGGACTGCGACACCTGCACGTTTTGATGGAGCCGATGAGTTGTGCCGCTAAGGCGGTCCACCAAGCTTACGAAGCTCAGGCTCGGATGAAGGTTTGGCGTCCTCAAGTTGCGTATGTTCTTGGATCCGGACAAATCGGGTTACTCGCGACCTTGGTTTTGAAACTGCGAGGCCTCGAGGTTTATACGCTCGCTCGCGGAGCGGCACCGAATCTGAAAAGCGAGATCGTGACCGGACTCGAGGCAACCTACTTGAGTACCGCTGAGACATCGATGGCGGAGTTGGTCGCAAAAACGGGGCGGCCGGACCTGATCATTGATGCGACCGGTAGTAGCCAACTTGCTTTCGAAGCGATGGAGCATCTCGGACTCAATGGAGTGCTGGTTTGGACCAGCATCACCGGCGGTGATCGTGCAATCGAAGTTCCTTCGGATAAGATCAACCTGCAGTGGGTTTTGGGGAACAAGTTACTCCTTGGCAGCGTGAATGCAAATCGTGGTCACTTTGAGATGGGCATCAAGGATCTCGCACTCGGCGAAATGATGTTTCCGGGAGTTCTCGAGAAGATCCTCACGCACCCAGTCGATGGCCTCGATTCATACGAGGAAATGATGCGACTATTGGTCGAGGACAAGACGGCCTTGAAAGTCTATGTCAACGTCGCAGACGAATAAGCCAACGTTGCGGAAGAATAAATAAAACGACAGTCCATTTAAATTGGAAGCGTCAAGTTTCAGCTAGCCTTGCAAGTTTCAGCTAGCTCTGGCATGTCGCTTTCTGTTGCCATTGATCGAGGCGTTGGATCGCCTCTCTCATCTGCTTTTCGTCGATCTCATGCACGTTGATCGGGCAACCAATGTCTTGAAGCATCGTGATCGTCAGGCGACCACCGAGGTGTTGCCGGAATTCCTCGAGTCCAATGAGAAGTTCATCGATCGGGTTGATGGCGGGGTGCCACAGTGGGATTCCAATTTCATGAAGGCATTGGCATACTCGCCAAGCGGCATCCTCAGGAAATCCGAACACAAGCGAAGAATAGATGCAGTCGATTGCGACTCCAATCGCGACTGCTTCACCGTGACGCAAATCGAAGTTCGTTCGAGGCTCAAGGCGGTGAGCCGACCAGTGTCCAAAGTCCAGTGGTCTTGCTTCGAGCATTTCAAAAGGGTCACCGCCGCTGGTGATGTGATCGAGGTGAAGTTGGCAGGAGCGGTTGATCGCGTTCTGAGTCACTTCTGGCACGCGATCGTGAATATCCTTCGCATGCTTGGCTAGGTTTTCAAATTCTTTCGGGTCCTTTAGCAAGGCAACCTTAACGGCCTCGCTAAACCCACTGCGGAAATCTCGGTCTGGAAGTGATTGGAGCAACTTTGAGTCATTGAACACGGCCCAGGGAACTGCAAAGGTTCCAACCCAATTCTTTTTGTCAAAGTAGTTGATTGCGTTTTTGACACCGACACCCGAGTCCGCCTGTGCGAGCGTGGTGGTCGGTATTCGAACCAGTCGGATCCCTCGATGTGCGATGGCAGCTGCAAATCCAACCGCATCGAGCACGGCCCCGCCACCAACGACAATCACGTAACTGCGTCGATCGAGGTTGGTCGCATTGATCGCCTGCAAAAGCGACTTGATTTCATCAAGTGTGTTCTTGGCTGTCTCGCCACCATCAATCCAGATCGTTTCACTAACCAATTCAACGTTCGCGTCCGCAGCGAGTTGATCGGCCAACCTTTGTGCGTTGGATTGAAGTGCCTTCTCCGATACCAGCATGACTCTGGCTGAACCGGTTTCACCCGCATCAAGTAGCTCGCCTAGAACTCCGTAGTCGTGACCGCAAACGTCATCGGTGGTACGCAGTCGATGGACGAAGGGCACTGAAAACGTGATGTCTGTATTTGAGGATGGAATGCGATCAGGCATGGAAAAGGATGGTCTTGAAATCAACGCTGGCGGTGATGTCGGTCGATGGAGAGAGGGAATGAGGCAACGTTAAGACAGCCGCTGTGAAGGTCACCCCTACGGTTCGCGTACCCGACTGAGAGCCTTATTATTACCGGATTTCTGTTATCGCGTCAGCCGTGGCAGTGAAGCACCCGGTTCGATGTCCGAGCCTACAATCCTTTCGGTGTCAGGTTATCCTTTCGGTGTCAGATTTCCTCGTGCGTCAGGATGTTTAAGGTATTTGGGTCTCCCAGTCTCGCCATAGCCAACGCAGCGAATCTGGGAAGATGGCCCCGCCGTGCTTTCCGTCATGTCCTCCCTGACCAAAAACTAGCTTGTAATCATAGTCTCGGAATGCAAGAGCTTTGGCCATTTGCTTGTTCGCGAGCGGCCAATTTCCGTACGGGTTATCAAGGTCATTTTCCCCATCTTGTAAGAAGACTCGGATTGGCTTCTTTTCGGATTTGCGAATCATCGGTGGGTAGTTATGACCCCCACGAAGGTCAACAAAGCTGCCGATGTGACTGAGTACTTTACGGAAGGAGTCGGGGCGATGCCACGCGACGGTGAACGCGCAGATCCCGCCGGAACTGTTGCCGCAGATTGCACGCAGTTCTGGGTTCTTCGTGATCCGGTAATCCTTCTCAATTGCCGGTAGAAGCTCATCGATTAGGAACTTCGAATAATCGGGAGTCATACTGTCATATTCAAAGCTTCTGTTTTCTGGTCGAGGACGCCAGCCACGTGTCTCGGGTAACTCGCTCTTGTAACCTGGGTCTACCATCACAGCGATCGTCACCGGCATGTCACCTTTGGCGATCAGGTTGTCGAACACGACCGGTAGGCGAAAGTCACCGGTTTCACCCTGAAACGCGTGCCCATCTTGAAAGACCATCAGGGCTGCCGGCTTTGAACCATCATATTGCTTGGGGACGTAGACCGAATAGTGGCGCTTGGTGCCTGGGAACACCTTGCTTTCTAGCCTTTGGTGCTGGGTGATGGATCCTCGTGGAACCGATGCGGTTCGTATCGAGTCAGGTCCGTGTTCATTCTCGGAACTTGTTTCTTGAGCAACTACCGAATGGGTGCCGAGTGCCATCATGCAGAGTGAAAGAATGATGGTGAATGTGCGATGGTTCTGCATAAGGTTTATTGATTGAGTGGAATGATGAGAAGCCATGCATCGATTAGGTGAAGCGTAGCCGATTTATTGAATTGTTGCATTGTCGAGTTGATCGTTCTGGATTTCTGGGGTGATTGTATCCACCGCTGATCTCGCGTGGTTGGTTCACACCGAAGCGACGGGAGATTCTACCAAGCGATGGTGGGTGTGAGAATCAACGTAAGTTCGATCAGTTCCTTGATGCAGATGTATCCGTTTTTACGGTGCAAATTTCAATTGAATGCATGGAACTTTATACTGTAGGAACAAAAGGCAGATCGCAAGCCGTGGCTGGAGCGTGGTGAGACGTTATGATTGCAGCTATATCGATCTGAGCACGAAATTT
>JAKMEW010000438.1 GCA_022425745.1 Rubripirellula sp. | reverse complement strand
CGTCTTTCATGGCTATGGTCCGATTCATCCTCGAGTGCGATCACTGAAGCCTCGGCTGTGAGTACCACGTACGACAATCCAACGGTTTCTCGATCACTGGATTACGCTTACACGTTCAGCGACGATCCCGAACTGCAAATGCATGTTGGGTTGCAACTGGGAGTCGAATGCTGGAGGTCGGTGGGGTGCCGTTCTAGATTGATCGCTCGAGCTGCGTTCGAGTACCAGTACTTTGATCAGTCTGATGATTACTCGATGGCTAATTCGTATGCCTACCTTACCGATTCTGTCAACTTCGGTGCCGCAGCATCTGCACTCGCCGAGAACTCTGGTCACGATCTAAATATGTTTGGATTCACGCTTCTGGTTGGGGTCAATTATTGAGCTTACTTTACCAGGCCAGCGTCTTGGATTCATCGTTGGTTCGTGCCGGTCGGTTCGGCTATCGATTGGCGTAACAGCGTAGTTCGCGTTCCCCTCGGATCAGTATCTTTCCATCCATGGGTACCGGGGATCCGATCACGGATTGCTGCATGTCATTCTCAGATTCGAGCGACATGCCTTTTTCGTTGATTGCTGAAACAAACACGATTCCGTCTTCTCTTGCTGCGTAAAGCATCCCGTTTGCGATAAGCGGTGTCGCGTAAAAATTGCTTCTCGATTTGGGAAACGCATCGCTCCAGTTCGTTTTCCCGTCCGCGGGTGTTAGGCACTCCACTTCACCGCGATCTCTCACAAGGTAGATTAGTCCTCGGTAGCTAATCGGACTCGGGACGAATGAACTCACGTCATGACGCGTCCACCGATGATTCGTCGCGGAGACATCACCTGATCCGCTGATTGATACTCCAAACATCAAGGGAATGCCTCGGTCATTGCGTCCGTAGCAGATGATCGCTGTGTTGTCGACAATGACTGGAGTCGCTATCGCGGGCCATAACTTGTTGTTGTCTGGGTTGAAGCCCCCGCAACTCCAAGCGAGCTTCCCATCCTTTGCGTCATGGATCGTAATGTGTTGGCCGCCCCACGTCAGAATTGACTCTTTGGAGTTAAAGTCAATCACCAAGGGTGTTGTGTAGCCATGATCACATTCGGTGGGCGTTTCGTAGTTTCTTTCCGTTTTCCAGTCGAGCGAACCGTCTCGTTTATTAAATGCGGCAATCCATGATTCGCCTTGATGCATGCGGGTCATGATCACACTCGTTTGGGTGACGACCGGCGAAGTGCCATGGTCCCAAAAAAGCGTATCACTTCCATAGCTGTCGACCAGATTGGTGTGCCAACGGATGGACCCATCAAAGTTAACAGCGGCGAGGGTACCGCTTTTGTAGTAAACATAGATGCCTGATGAATCCACAGACGCCGAAGGGTTGCTACCGGAACCATTGCGGTGTTTACCTGGGTTTTCGTTCCCGAATGTTACGGACCATTTTTTTGTGCCATCTTTTGCAATTGCGGTGAGGCCGTCACGTCCGTTTTCAGGTGCGGTGACAAAAATATGGTCCGCGAAGATGACGGGTGTCGAGCATCCTTTGCCCGGTAATGGACAGGTCCAGGCTAGCGTGGAATCATTTAAGACTGCGGGGAAAGAGCCTTCGTTGATTGATCCGCTACCATCAATCCCTCGCCAGCTGGGCCAATCTGCCGTCGTTGTGGCGATGGAAGACGCGAGGAAGGACAGTATCAACAAAAGTCGTAGCTGGTTCATGCGGAACAGGTCAAATCTATTGGTTGATTTCATGATGGTTCGCTTTAGTTTTTGTAGGTGTTGCTGCGGTTGTTTCCCTGCTTGCGAACATCTTCAATGATTTTGCGTTTCTGCTCTGCTAAATGTTTAGGCCAACTGAAGACCGGTGCTTGATCAGGCTTGTATCCCTCAAGATGATCGCTTAGTCGAGTGATGGGTTTGGTGTAGTTGAGTTCTGTATCTCCGAAAACCTCTTCGCAGATTCTAGCGAGACCTGGGTCATATTCCTTCAATTCGGCTCTCGTATCAACGTGATTGTGATCGTGGTCTGGTGGCCGATTGTTATCGAACCAAGATTGAACTCCTTCCGCAAAGTACTCGGCGTGGTTCGTTGAAGCGTATTTGCCCTGCCAGAGTTTTTTCTCCATCGCAAGCCGATAGGTCTCTTTGAGGCGATCATCAAAGGTCTCGTCGATCTCGACCATGCCACGGTAGTGGATGTTGTGTGCAAATTCATGAATCACAATCGATTCGGTCGAATAGGGGTCACCTTGATATCCAAGGACATTTTCCTCCGCACACGAACAGACAGGATCATGGCGTGAACCGCCCAGTCCCCTAGCTCTCGCGTCCCAGAATTCTTTTGGCGAAAGGTGTCGGTGCTCAGGGATGTCGGTGGTGTACTCGTCGTGTGCCATGACGATCATGCGAGATCCGCTTTTGATCATCGCTTCTCGCACATCCGGGCGTTTCGCGAGCATCAGATCAATCAGGTAGGCAACTTCTTTAAGTGCGTAATCATTCACCTTCTCTGAACTGATGATGGGATATCCGCTTGCGCTGACGTATTTCTTATAGAATCCGTCCCTGCTGAGTGATTCAGGAGGTGTTTTGACGGAATACTTCCCCGTCGATGAACTCGTGTCTTTGTACGCTGTTTCATTTGCTGACGCTCCGGTGCTCGACACCAAAAAGATCACTGTCAGCGTTGCGGCGACCAAGCGATCAATGATCCGGTAAGCCGACTGCATGTGCGGATAATGTGAATGCATGTTGTTTTTAGTAAGGGATTCGGGACGCTCGCCCAAGGAGTGGTCTGTAATTAAGTGGAAATCTACTGTAGTCGCTCAATGTTGACTGTGAGTTGTCGTGTTTTATTGGAGCGTATTTTATTGGAGCGTATCGTACCGCATCATGTCTTTCGATGACAGAATTCACTTGCGTCTGGTAGTAGCGGCGTTTACAACGTGCCGCTTGTTCGACGCGTCCGCGAGGGTATGACATATTCGAGCACGCCCAAATCCTTCTTTTGACTGGTAAACACGGAGAATTCGATGAAGAGACGATCGTTCATGAAAAGTGTTGGTGCGTCAGGCTTGATTGCGGGTCTTCCAGTAAATCCCGCCATAGCGGATGAAAAGAAGTTGGAATTGAAACAGGGTGACGTGATTCTGTTTCAGGGTGACTCGATCACGGATGCGGGTCGTCAAAAGAAAGATCCAATTGCGAACGATGGATTGGGACGCGGGTATCCGAATGTGATTGCAAAATCGCTGCTCGAGGACTACTCAAAGCTCGGGTTGCAAATTCACAACCGTGGTATCTCGGGAAATAAGGTTCCGGATCTTGATCGACGTTGGCAGGCTGACTGCATCGACATTCAACCGCGAGTGCTAAGTATTCTGATAGGTGTCAACGACATCTGGCATGCACTAAACGGGCGCTACGATGGTACTCCTGAGACTTACCGCGATGGCTTTGCTGCGCTTCTCAAACGAACCAAGGAAGCCTTGCCAGAGACTCTCATTGTCGTTTGTGAGCCATTCGTCTTAATGAGTGGTACGGTGAAAGATAACGAATCCAAGTGGTTCCCAGAGTTTGACCAACGTCGAAAGTTTGCCAAGCAGGTTGCGAGCGACGCGGGTACGGTTTGGGTTCCTTTTCAGACGATGTTCGACGAAGCCGTCGCTCAGGGCACGGAACCGAGTGCATTAGCGGGCGACGGCGTGCATCCCTCGGCTGCCGGTCACGAGCTGATGGCCAAGACCTGGCGGCAGGTGGTAGGTATTTAGAAGGTGTGCTTAGTGCAGCGGGACAGAACGTCCGGCTTTTCCCTGGCGTATTCCTCCGGATGCGCGAGGTTGACGAGATTCAACTGTTGAAACCGCCGGCAATCGCTGTTCAAATATTCTGTGAGAACGATAGGTCACCTGCGGTTGGTGGCCATCCATGCAGTCATTTTTCGGTACTACGATGTTTTTGAGTCGATTTCAAAGTTCTATGATTCGGAATGCGATTGTGCTTCCGGCTCTCCTTTTCGCTGCCATCCACATTGAACAGGTGGAAGCTGAACCATTTGAGTTCCAAAAAGACGACGTTGTCGCAATCTTTGGGAATGGTTTGGCTGACCGGATGCAGCATGACCCTTGGGTCGAGACAGTGTTACAGGCAAACTTGAAGGGCAAGAATGTCCGGTTCCGCAACATGAGCTTTGCGGGCGATATGGTCAATAAGCGGCCTCGCAACCAAGGCTTTACCAATGATGAGGAATACCTGCAGCATGTCGCGCCAGACGTGATCTTCATTATGTATGGCTACAACGAGTCGTTTGGTGGTAGCGAAGGAGCAGCGGCTTATGAGGCCGAACTGGTCAAGATGGTTGAGCGTTATCGCGAGTTAAGAGCGTCCAAAGGTGTTCAAGCAAGGTTCGTTTTGTTCAGTCCCATCGCTTATGAAAGCACGGGGAGTCCAAACTTGCCGGAGGGGACAGAACTCAATGCCAACCTTGCCGCCTACACTCAGGCAACACGCAGTGCAGCAGAGAAGACAAAATCAACGTTTGTTGATCTGTACTCACCGACTTTTCAGCTTTTTGCGAGTAGCAGTCAGCAGTACACTCTTAATGGAATCCATCTTTCGGCCGAGGGTTATCGCGAACTGGCTGGGATGATTAGCCGTTCTCTTTTAGGGCAGGATGCTCCTGCGAGCACCAGTGTCACTTCGCTCTATGAAGCGGTAAAAGACAAGAACTGGCACTGGCATAACCGCTACCACGCAACCGATGGTAATGACATTTGGGGTGGACGATCCACTTTGACCTTTGTAGACGGTCAGAGTAACGCGGAGGTCCTCAAGCACGAGTTAACCATGCTCGATGTCATGACGGCAAACCGAGATCCCGTCATTTGGTCGGCGGCAGAAGGCAAAACCCTCGAGCCGAATGATTCGAATGTACCGCCACCGGTTGAAGTGATTTCAAATGTTGGCGGTGGGAGCAAAAGTTCCAGCAAGCAAAAAGAAGGGAGTGTTCAGTATTTAAGCCCTGAAGAAAGTGTGAAGCAGATCACGGTTCCTGATGGCTATGAGATCAATGTGTTCGCTTCCGAAGAGATGTTCCCGGACCTTGCGAATCCCGTGCAGATGCAAGTGGACAGCAAAGGCCGTCTCTGGGCTGCGTGTTGGAACACCTACCCAAAGTGGGAACCACTCAAAGAGATGAATGATTCGCTCATGATCCTCGAAGATACGGATCGTGATGGGGTTGCGGATCGCCGTAAAATTTTTGCTCATGTCCACAATCCACTCGGTTTCGAATTCTGGGGCGGTGGAGTCTTAGTGACTTCTGGGCCAGATCTTTTGTTCCTGAGGGACACTGATGGCGATGATGTCGCAGATGAACGGATCGTCATGCTGCAGGGTCTTGGAACCTCTGACACACATCATGCGGCAAATAATTTGATTTATGGCCCGGATGGGGGCATCTACTGGCAAAGCGGTATTTTCTTGGTGCACAACCATGAAACGCCATGGAAGCCGAATCTTAATATTGGCGCATCGGGAATGTACCGCTTTGACCCGCGAACCTTTGTGATCACTCCCCATGCCGGCAACTCGCCTAATCCTCATGGGACAAGTTTTGATTACTGGGGGTATTGTTACGCGAATGATGGAACCGGTGGGCGTTCGTATCAGGTTCGTCCTGAAGGAAACGGTTTCAAAATGCATGAGCTGTTAACAAAGGAATTTCGTCCCGTTGCGGCCAATGAAGTTCTTTCGTCGGATCATTTTCCGGCTGAGCTTCAGCAGGATTTCTTGATCTGCAATACGATCGGTTTCCTTGGTGTGAAGCAGTACAGTTTGGATCGTGAAGGCGATGAAGAAGACGACGATGAAGCGGATCAGGAAGAATCCAAGAACGTCTCGATTATCCAGAATGGCGGACTGATTACGGTCAATCATCCCGCATTGCAGAGTAGCGAGATCACAGGTTTCAAGCTGAGTGTCAAAGGCAGTCAGCAGATGAACATTTCCGAGGTCGAGGTAGTTAGCGGTGGAAAGAATATCGCAAAGACAGCTTCGCTAAAACAGTCAAGCGAATACAACAGTGGACAGTTCCCAGTGCAGCTTCTTGTTGATGGGAACAAAGATAACTTTGCTCATACCAGCACTCAGGCCAATCCTTGGATGCGAGGGGATTTTGATAGCCCAATCAAAGTGTCTCAGTTCCGTGTTTGGAATCGTCGTGGATTCGAGAATCGGTTCAATAACGGGAAGATTGAGTTCTTTAACGGTGAGAAGTTAGTTGCTTCGGTGGACATTCAGATTGCCGGAGGCGGTAATGGAGCCGATCGAAAGCGTCGCTTTGGCGAAGTGTGGGGAACGCCGGGTATCGAACTGATTAACAGTCAGGATAGAAACTTCCGCCCAACCGATGCGGTGATCGGTGAAGATGGAGCGCTCTATGTGTCCGATTGGCAAAACGTGATCATCGGACACATGCAGCATAATATTCGCGACCCGAATCGTGACCACAAGCATGGCCGAATTGTTCGTCTCACCGTGAAGGATCGCCCGCTTCAAGAGCCAGTAGCCATCGATGGTCAACCGATCGAATCGCTTCTTGAAAACCTCAAGCACCCTGTCAACGGCATTCGACACCGGACCCGCGTTGAACTGAGTGGGCGTGATTCAGCTCAAGTTATCACCGCCACCAAAAAGTGGGCGGCAGACTTTGATCCTAATGATGAGCTGGAGTCACATCATCTTTTGGAAGCGTTGTGGTTGCATCAACAGCACAATGTTAAAGATGAAGCTCTATTGAACAAACTCTTGGGCTCCACCGTGAAGCATGCATCGATGGCTGCAAGCACGGTGAAACATTTCTGGTACAACGTCGACGCTACGGGCGCAAGCGGCTTTGCCGCACCGGCCGAAATTGAGCTCGTCAAGTACGAAGTTCCTAAGCGTCTCAGTCCAGAGGATCAGAAGGTTTACGAGCTTGGCTCGACGATCTACCAGCGTGAGTCACATTGCGCAACGTGCCATCTTTCCAATGGAAAGGGGAACGGCCTCGTCTATCCGTCCTTGGTCGGTAGCGCTTGGGTCAATGGTAGCGAAGAGCGGCTTGTTAAAATGGCGCTTCATGGCCTGTGGGGCAAACTGGAGGTCAACGGCAAGACGTACGATCCAGCTCGTGGCGTACCACCGATGACCGCATTCAAAAATCTTTTGAATGATGAGGAAGTCGCTGCGGTTCTAACCTTTGTTCGAAACACCTGGGGTAACGGCGCTTCGGTGATTTCGCCAGAGACAGTCAAGATGGTCCGCGCAAAGACTGCCGATCGCACTACCTTCTGGACACCGGATCAACTTCTCGAAGAACATCCGCTCGAAGCGGAGTTGATGCTAAAGGATATTGGGATCGATCCTGAGGGTTTCTCCAATGAAGCTCTTGAGAATGAACTACTCGCAGCTAGCTCTTCCGATTTGGCGAAAATCGCGATGCAGCGAGGTGATTTTGAGCGAGGTAAGAAGGTTTTCTACGAGTCTGCTGCGGCCTGTTTTGCCTGTCATAATCCTCCTGCGGGAGCTGCCGCTGCGTTGGGGCCAAACCTTGCTGAGCTGAAAACTGTGCTCACGCCAGAAGAATTGGTCGACTCGGTGCTGCGTCCGTCGAAACGTATCGACAAGGATTTTGCTCAGGTTTCTGTGGTGACCGTCGATGGGAAAATCCTCACTGGGATTCGGGTTTCTGAGAACGATCGCGAGCTCGTGTTAAGGAATCTTGCACAGACCGAACCGATGAAGATCCCCGCCGATGATATTGAAGAGGTGCTTCAGTCGCGGACGTCCATCATGCCAGCCGGTCTCACCAAGCAGTTGAAGACCCGTCAGGAATTTGATGATCTCATGAAGTACGTGATTGAGGTTCGTCGACGTTAGTTGATAAACATCAGTTCTTAGATACATGAAATGCAGTTGGAGACGCTGGCCGTTTCCAGCTGCATTTTTTTTACTTAAGTGGTTTGTTGATTGGAGAGGTGATCTGATGGTTCATCCAGTAAGTCGGTGGGTTCTGCATCTGCTGTGTGTTACCCAATTGGGAGTGGCTTCGGCAGCAAATGGCGATTCCCTTCTCTCTGACTGTGCGGATGATCATTCAATCAATCAAGCAGACAAAATCAACGTTCTGATGATCGCCGTCGACGACCTCAACGATTGGATTGGATGTCTCAACGGCCATCCTCAATCAGATACGCCAAATCTAGATCGGCTTGCTCAGCAGGGAGTCTTGTTTTCCAATGCACACTGTCCGTCCACTGCGTGCAATCCATCCAGGGCGGCGATCTTTTCGGGTCAGTGGCCGTGGAAAACCGGAGTCTGGAATAACAAAAGCCCTCGGTTATTCACCCAGCAGCCGGACATTATGGTTCTTCCTCGTTTGCTTAACGAGCACGGTTACCAAACATTTGGATGCGGGAAGCTGATGCATTCCTCGTCCGTCGCTAATCGCCTGATGCTGGAAGATTCTTACAATCCTGAACAGAGGTGGAGTCCTTTTAGTCGGGAAGCGGTTCGTTACTTGGATAGCGAGCAGGGTTCAAAGGGGTCGAGCAATCCGAAGCACCTTGCCAGCCTTTCCTCCGGGGCCGTCGTTCGATTGCCGGTCAATCGAATGCCATCTGATCGGAATCCAACGAAACGTGATGGTGAATCGTTTGATTGGGGGGGGATGCCTGTTTCGGATGATGCGATGGGGGATACCCTTATTACGGATTGGGCGATTGGAAAAATTCAGGAGATGAATGACTCTACGCCGTTCTTCTTGGGAGTCGGTTATTACCGACCTCACATTCCGCTTTTCGCTCCACAGCAGTACTTTGAACGGTTTGAGCAAGAGGAGGTAATCCTTCCCAAGGTCAAGAGCAACGATCTAGAAGACTTGAGCGCTACCGGAAAACGTTGGGCGTTAGAGGCTGATACAGCTGGCTTACATTCAACCGTTTTGGAATATGATCAGTGGTCAGCGGCAGTGAAGGCTTATCTGGCATGTACCACTTATGTGGATCGCCAAATCGGAAGGTTGATGGATTGTTTGTCACAGAGTGATGCCGCAACGAATACGGTTGTGGTGTTATTCTCCGATCATGGGTGGCACCTTGGGGAGAAGCAGCACTGGGGAAAATGGACTGGCTGGGAACGCTCAACTCGAGTGCCCTTGATTATCGTCCCTCCCCTCTCTGATGGTTCCCAAAAATACAAACGCGCTGTGGTTTGCGATGCTCCCGTCAATTTGATCGACCTTTATCCAACGATCTGTGATCTGTGTGAATTGAGTTGCAAATTGGATTTGGATGGTCAGTCGTTGAGTCCGCTGCTGCAAGATGTTGATGGTGCGCCAGACACCAAATTTTCCTTGTCTGTATTCGATCAAGGTAACTACAGTCTAAGGAATCAGCGGTTTCGCTTTATTCAATATGCCGATGGAAGCGAAGAGCTTTACGATATGACTCAAGATCCAGCTGAATGGAATAACTTAGCTTTGTCTGTTGAATACGAGCCTGTTCTTGAGGAATTCAGAAACAAACTTTCCGAGTTGGTGCCTGAGTCTCAATAGGTTTTGATTCTCGCGTGATGGTTTGCATTTAGCGTTGGGGAGTGGAGGTTACGGGCGATTGCCATCCCTGCACGTCTACCTTGAAATGCTTTTGGGATCGTTTGGGGTCAGGGTTTCGGGTTCGCCGAGTTTGAACGCTGCGAGTTGTTCCGCAATGATCATTCGCTGATTGGCGATCACCTGCATGTCGAGCGGTAATTTCAACATTCCGAAGATGTATCGATAGATGTAACGCACTTCTTTACTTAGTGGGGCGCGAACCATATCCAACGCTGTTTCCTGATTATGGTTAAGGACTTCGGTGTCGATGCCCACTTCAACGAGAAGTGTGACAATGTCCGGCCTGCAGAAAAAAGCGGCCGCGTGGAGTGCCGTATGGTTCTGGTTGTTGGTTGCAGTGAGGTCGGCACCTGCCGCAATCAATTCTCTAACGACATCTGTCTTTCCAAACGCAGCGGCTAAAATCACTGGCGTGCAGCCATCAAAATCACTGCGAACGTTCAAGTCACTGCCGGCCCGAATGTGTTGTGAGACGGCTGCGATATTACCAGTTTGTGCTGCCTGAATCAGGCTGACCGTTGGCGGCGAGGTGGATGTCTCCAGTGGTAAGACTCTACCGATCGTCGCGCCGAGGAGGTTACCTGTCACTGCGGCGGTAGCCAGTCCAGATCGTGACAAGCTTTCCGTGGTGGTTTGAGGTGCGGTTCGCGCTATTTGTTCCCCTAAGATTCGAGCAGTCAGCGAGAACATCGCTGAAGAGCCGTCCGGCTCATTAAGCGTCCGGGATTTGGCGATACGTCTGCTGATTGTCGCACGAATCCGTGGTCGACTAGCTTTGATCTCTTCGTAATCTAACTCGAAACCAAAAATCAATTCTAGATGTTCGTAATAACGCTGTAGGTTCGGGTTCCAGTTCAAGGCCACAAGGTCGTCCGAGTTGAAGCCATCGTGGTTACGGACTAATGGATCGCTTCCTGCTTCGATGAGTTCTTCGACCATGACCCAGCGGCCAAGAAATGAAGCCATGTGTAGAGCCGTGTTACCCGCACGATCGGTTAGGTGAGGTGAGCATTGCCTTTCGAGCAGGGCAGATACGACACGGTGATGACCATAGAGCACAGCGAGGTGTAATGGCGTCAGACCGTCGGCGTTTTTGGAGTTGAGGTTTACGCCGGAGCGTATTTCTATCTCAACGGATTGCAGGTCTCCTGCTAGGCACGCTTTGAATAGCGACGCGTTCGACGTGCGGCTTTGGAAGCTCACCTCTCCGAGGGAAGGTGTGGCTGAGATCGTTTGGCGAGACTCTGACCACGAAATCACACCAAACGTAAGAATCGCAAGCAAACAGATCGCGATGGCAATCTGCCACATGGACATAGCTGCTGTTCGCTTTTTATCGATCTCTATGAAACGGTTGACTGATCCCGATGTATCAGCCACGTTTATTTTCCTGTGCAGTATTTGTTGCTGCAGCAGGCAGTCTAGGGCAACCTCTTCGAGGTAGGCATCTTGAGCTTCAGAACTTGTTTTGAGTTGAGCTTCGAGTTGGTCCACTTCGTGTTCGCTGGCAACACCCGATAGGTAGCGAGTGATTAGTTGATGCAGGTCATTCATGTTGCACCCCCCGCCACCAATCGCTGGCGAATACAC
>JAKMEW010000434.1 GCA_022425745.1 Rubripirellula sp. | reverse complement strand
CTCCCGCTAGTTCCAATCAAGCCATCTTGTTGGCCTGCGTTTTCTTAGGCGGACTGTTGCTGATCTCTTTGGTGGGTGCTTCGACCCTAATTTTTTCATCCAAAGAGCCTCCAGCAAAAGCGGATTTAGTAGAGTCGGCAACTGAGGGACAAATCGGGGAGAATGAGCCGACCGTCTTTCCTGACCCAAGCGAAGTCGTATTTCGTGAGATCCGACTCCCCGAGGCGACTCGTCGGGCGATCTACAAAGATTACCGCTCTGCGGCGCGGACGACGATTGAGAAGCCTCTGCCGCTTCCTTCAGGGAGCCCCCCACGCGCTGCGCTGGAAACAATGCTGCAGCAGACACTCGATCGGGAACTCTCGCGTTTTGCTGCGCTCCACAACGTCACGATCGAAGACATCGGAGAAGTGATCAACGAGGGTGATGCGAAGCGATGGGATCCTTCACCACGAAGTAATGCGACACGTAACGGTATTCGGCTCTATCCCAAATCGATGAGTGAAGGATGGAAGAAGTCTGAAAATATTCGGTGACGTTTTCAATAAATGCAACCAGCGTCGATGTGGTTGCAGTTAGCAGCTTACCGCCGCTTGAAGATCTCGTCGTAATCGAGTCGAGGATTACCTTGGATCGGTTTGTAACGGTGAGGTTGAAGCGAAAAGCTTGAGGATTCGGCAATGATACAGAATTTGAAGTTCAACCAGGAACACGGGTTGTTCTGTTTCATCTCGGATCTACATCTGTTCAGTGATCGTTGCTGTGTCCAAGAGCATACGGAGCTGATTCGCCGGTCCATTGAAAGATCCGATCTCTGTATTTGGGGTGGCGATCTGTTTGATTTCCGTTGGAGTCGCTTGGGGTGTGAAGAGCGTTCCATATCAGAGGCGATCGCGTGGCTCGACCGTTGGACACAGCAGTTTCCGCAAAAACAATTTCTTTATTTGGACGGCAACCATGACGCCCATGTACCTTTTCGACGCGAGTTGAAAACGTGGTCGCAGGGCGTTAGCACATTCGATTGTGGCTACGACGGCGTGAGAATCGGTGACACCGTTTTTACTCATGGAGACGTGATCGAGGGACGCGGCAGCTCGCAAGCCTTTCGGGATTATCGAGCGAGTTGGGAGAATAAGCCGGTTGCGTCACGGTTTGCCAGTCGCGCTTATGACGTTGCGATCGCAGTTCGCGCCCATCAAGTCGCGGCGCTCACCGCACACCGGAAGCGATCCACTTGCCTGCGGTTACTTCGCTGGCTACATCGGCAAGATTCAGTGTCGGTAACGGGTGTGCGTCGTTTTGTTTTTGGGCATACCCATCGTCGCTTGCTGGGCTACGACGTTGGCGGTGTGCGTTTTTACAATGGCGGAGCTGCCATTCGGCATGTTCCGTTTTCGCCAATCTTGATTGATTATCAAAAAGCGATTGAGGAAGTTAACTGAGCAGCATTACTGTTCCGCGTTACTGTGCAGTTCTGCTGATGGAGTTTGGTTTCAAAGGTAGCCGCGCGAACTCTTTTCTTTTTGAGTGGTGCTTGAGCATCGAGCACATCACTTGTTCAGGTCAGAAATTCGTTGTCGCAGGAATCTCATAGCGGCCTTCGCCACGCGTGGTTGGATTACGTCCGGATGACCGCCCATTGATTGATGGTCGACATGGAGGGCTCCGGAAGGATCGAGAACATAGAAATGGACGTCCTGCGCTGGAAGCGGGCCCGGTGAGGTTTGTGTCAGTGATTGATAGGAGTCCACCACCAGAAGCCAGTCTGTCGAGTGCCGTTTGCGAAACCGATGTAATCGCTCGCCAAACACTTCGTCGGGAAGTGGAGTGTTTGCGTTGTTGTCATGATGCTCTTGGGCTTCTCGCTTCTCGGATGTGATGAATCGCGAGAGTTGATCACGATTGGCAAACGAAATCCCACCGTGGTAGCAGTCTGCCTGATCGATTGCCGCAAACCAATCTCCTAGCGGTGCCGCCATTCCGAGTTCAATGATCATGAGCGAATCGCCCCTCGCGGCGAGCGATTCAACGATTGCATGCTGTTGATCGTAATGTTCGCCTTCGCCAAAGTAGAACTCAGAGACCCGATCAAGAATTTCTTGGCGAGTTTGGGCGATCTGGCGATCGCATTCGGCTTTTGCAGTCGAGGTCGCGGTGATTCGCAGGGAGATGGTCGCCTTGCTCACGGTGATCCCAACTCGGGGCTGTCTGTCTCGAGAAATCATCTCCCCGAGACGCTGCTCCATGTCACTTTCACCCGTCCCAAAGAACTTCATGACAAGGTGTTGGATGATCGTTCCGCCATGCCCCTGTTCCAAAATCCTTGGAGCAACCGTGTCATCGAACATTCTTTTCATCTCCGCCGGAACGCCCGGTAGAGCGAAAATGCGAGAGTGGGAATCATTCGTGCGATGGATCACGATATCGATTCCGGGTGCGGATCCCTCGGGATTAAAAATCTGCTCGCTGCCAACCGGAAACATCGCCTGAACTTGATTACGTTCGGGCATTTCTCGGTTGCGTTTGGTGAACAATTCCAGGATGTGATCGAGTGCATCTTGTCGCAATTCGAGTGGTTGCTGTGCTAGCTCGGCTAACGCTTCGCGGGTCAGGTCATCCCGAGTTGGGCCCAGTCCGCCAGTAGCGATCACCAAGTCAGCTCGATTCGCCGCGATTCGGAATACATCAACGTTGTGCGAGAGTGTGTCACCCACCGTTGAATGAAAAGCAACGTGGATTCCCATTTCGCCCAAACGCCTGCTGAGCCACTGGCCATTGGTATCCAATCTCGCGCCGCTGGTCATTTCATCGCCAATCGAAATGACTTCTGCGACTAATTGTTTAGTTGGATTCGACATCTTGTGAATCAGGCTCGATGGAGTGGCGTGGGGACTTGTGGGTGTGGACGAGGGTGCGATTTGGTTTTTCGCCAAGAATCAGAACTCGATTTGCCTGATTAAGTTCCTTCTCAAACAGCATCACGTTCTCGAGAACTTTGGGGTCCTTGCCGTTGATCGGTTCAATCTCAAAATACCACCAAACGTGCCCGCGATCTTCTTCGATCCCAATCCAGTGGTAACGAGATGACGAGTGATCAGAAGATGGCACGTGATCACGAGATTGACTGATCGATTTCTCGCTCGTCCCCCTTGCACGGTTTGTCAAGAAAAAATGAGATTGTGCGTATCGCAGTCTCCAGTTATCCGACATTAAAGCGGTCGGATGCTCGGGTGTCTTTGTTGAGATGGCTTCACGTGTCGCTTGGCGTCGACCAATCGATGGCAATAGTCTTAGGCCTCGCCCTAGAGGTGGTGATGAGGCTATACCGGTGGTCGCGTTATCAGATGGTTGCGTGACGCTGCGGTTGAGTGCGGGGCGTTTGCCTTCCAGTTTCTTGAATTCCCTGCGAATCCACTGATCGTCAAT
>JAKMEW010000431.1 GCA_022425745.1 Rubripirellula sp. | reverse complement strand
CTGTTACTGGGAGGCAGGGAGGTCTGTGGGTGTTGTCAGCATTACTCGGACTCGTTTTTATTTGGGCATCTCTCGCTTGGCCACCGGGTGTTAATCGTCCATGGAATAACGAGTACAACCTTTTTGGTGTGATTGCTTCAGTCGGGTTCACTTTCCTGTGGATGATTTATGGAACCAAGGTGACAGAGGGGAACAATCGTTCCGGTAAGAAAATGCTCGCCGACTTGGTTGCTGAATGGGACGACCCGGAGCAACAGGAAAAGCTATCTGAAGAGGGGCGGATTCTTAGGGCGGTTTTACTCAATGGTACCGCTGCGTTTGATCTAGATGGTGCCAGAGATGATATGGCCGACATCCTGTATCTGGTTCCCAATCCAAGTTCCAACAGTTGGGAAAGTGACGACTCCGGATCGGGTGACGGAGGCTGCGGAGGCGGATGTAGCGGATGCGGAGGTTGCGGCGGCTGTGGCGGGTGTGGTGGTTGCGGTTGATCTTAAAAGCGAAGTCTTGATCGGTTGCTAAGACGAGTTTGTGTTCAATTAGGGTGTCTTGAAGTCATGATGAAACCGTTGTCTTGGTTATTCATTGCGTTTTATTTTTTAGGTGGAGACGGCAACGCAGACGCTCAGGATAGTCGACCGAACATTCTTTTTATTATGTCGGACGATCATGCCTGCAACGCGATCAGTGCGTACGGTGGACGTCTTGCTGATGTAGCGCCAACACCGAATATTGATCGTATCGCCCGCGAGGGAATGCGTCTCAATCGCTGCTTCGTTACTAATTCGATTTGCACTCCGAGTCGCGCGGTAATCTTGTCCGGGCAGCACTCCCACATCAATGGGGTCAGGACTCTTAATGACGCGTTCCCCGGGCCGAGCGACGGGACACCGAATGTCGCGGAGATTTTACGACGCAACGGCTATCAGACAGGTCTGGTTGGGAAGTGGCATCTACGGTCGCCGCCATGGGGATTTGACTACTGGAAGGTTGGTCCCGGGCAAGGGATGTATCACGATCCGGTTTTTGTTTCATCCGAGGACGGATTGCCTTATCAAATTCGTCCGCCGAAGGGGGCTGAGCGTGTGTCGGGGTATTACACAGACTTGGTGACGGATTACGCCATGCGGTGGCTTGATCAGCGTGATCAAGGCAAGCCGTTTTTCTTGATGCTTCACCATAAAGCTCCGCATGGCAAGTGGGAACCGGCGGATCGTCATCGAGAGTATCTTGCGGACGTCAACATTCCAGAACCCGATTCGCTCTGGGAGGATTTCAGCCATCGCTCGTCTGCAACGCGTGAGATGGGAACCTCCATTACAAGTCGCCTGCATCCGCGTCGAACGATGGTAGCAGATGTGCAGAAGAAGGATTGGCCGGCAGGTTCAATTGACCTTAGTGATATGACGGAAAAGGAGAAGGGTCGAGCTGCTTACCAGAAATATCTCCATGACTACCTCGGTTGTGTCAAGGCGGTGGATGAGAATGTTGGACGCATCCTTGATTATCTCGACGCGAACCAGCTCTCGCAAAATACGCTCGTCATTTACACCTCAGATCAAGGGATGTTTCTCGGTGAGCATGACTATTTCGATAAGCGATGGATTTACGAGGAGTGTCTAAAGATGCCATTCCTCGCAAAACTCCCTGGCGTCATACCCAGCGGGACCGTCAATGACAGCCACTTGTGTTCCAATCTCGACTTTGCGCAGACGTTCATCGAGTTTGCTCAGTGTTCAGATGTGGAGGAGGCCGCGTCAATGCAGGGGCTTAGTCTCGCAAGTCTTCTCAAAGGCAGCGAACCGGAACAGTGGCGTGATGCGGTCTATTATCGCTACTGGATGCACCTTGCTCATCACCATATCCCCGCTCACTATGGGATTCGTGATGCGAGGCACAAGTTGGTTTACTTTTACGCTTTGCCTCTCGATGCCAATCTCGGTCGCGGACAATTTCCGGCGACGACCGACGGTTGGGAATTGTATGACTTGAGTCAGGATCCCAATGAGACTCAGAACCTCTACGGTCGCCCTGAGTACCGCGAGGTAACCGCTCAGCTGAAAATGAAACTTTTGCACTTAAAGGAACAATACGGCGATTTGGATGAGCGGTATCCTGATCTAATGAGTCGACGTGGTCGAAGCTGGTAGATTCTTGCTTTACTGTCAAACTTTCACTTTCATCTCCGAATCCTTTCCCGGGTCCATCTTTATGAGGAGCCTGTTCTATGATTTTAAGATTGATCATGCTGTTGATTTGCGCCGTTTCCGTCAGCAATCTGTTCGCTGGTGGTGATATCCGAGTGAAAGGATCGTATGTCGGCCGGGTTGAGGATGATGGAACGATCCGTATTCGTGGTTCCGCAGTGGGACGCTTCGAGTCGGATGGTGGAATCCGAATGAGAGGATCTCTAGTCGGTAAGATCGAGTCAGATGGAACGATACGGAAACGAGGTTCGTCGATTGCACGTGTCGATAGTGACGGCAATGTTCGACTGAGTGGTACTTTGGTCGGTAAGGTTGAAAGCGACGGTGATATACGGAAACGCGGAAGCCTGATTGGGTCGGCGCGCGGTGTAAAGCCTGCCCGTGCAGCAGCTCTTTTTTTCTGTGACTTTGTTGACTTCTAAAGTGCTTGCTATTTCAGTACCTGATATGTCAGTGTTTGATGTTTGTTTGATGTTTCAGTACTTGGCATTCCAGAGATCAGTATTTCTTGGGTACGCTGCACGTCGCATCCAATCCTGACATGCTCGCACAAGGTGATGTTTCGTCGGGTTTGATGTCTCACCAGTCGGTCGTTAAACCGTGCTACACTCTACGCAGCGATGCAGAGCGACTTCGTTGAAGTCACACGTCATGTCAAGTGGTAACCGGTAGCGGGGCGATCATGCTAAATACTAAGGCGAGTTCTATCATTCACACGTTTCGGCTTTCGATACTCGCGCTGTTCTTATCAGGCGGTATCTCCCGTGCCTCAGAACCTCTTAAGATTTTCGTGCTCGCTGGACAATCAAACATGGTTGGGCACGCGCGGAGCCATACCATAGCGACCCTATTTGCATCAGATGACCCAAGAGATCGCGAATTGCTTGAAATGGTGCTGCGGAAGGATCATGGTTTATCAAGGGCGGACCTTGAGAATCAGCTTGCGGAGGCTAGGAAGCTCGATGAGCTCACCGGTGGTATCTCCAATGACAAGATCAAAAAGATGGAGGAGGGAGATGCGAAGGCGAGTTTGATCGCCGAGACTGAGGCGATGAAAAGCAAGCATGAAGCTTACAAACAAAAGATTGCTGAAAGCCTAAAGGTTTCGAGTAATGTCTACATCCATTCTATCGCTGATCGCAATCGTCAGAGTGGACCTCTGAAGGTCGGGTGCGGCGCGTCAGTTGACAAGATAGGCCCCGAGTACGGATTCGGGATGTCGATCGCTCAGCACAACTCTGGGCCGATTTTGATCATCAAGACTTCGTGGGGCGGCAAGTCATTGAACTACAACTTTCGTCCGCCGTCATCCGGTCCTTATCAGCTAACGGAAAAAGAGTTAGCTGGAGATAAAGTCGAGGAGATTAAAGAGAATGTGAGTCTCAACTATCAACTAATGACTAGCGAAATTCAGCAGGTGTTAAGTGACTTGGGAAGGTATCATCCCGACTATGATCGAGATGCTGGCCACGAGTTTTCTGGATTTGTATGGTTCCAAGGATTCAACGATCAGTTTGCTCCAGAGTACCGCGATGCGTACAAGCAAAATATGATTCACTTGATAGGTGATGTGAGGAAGGAGTTGGCAGTTCCAAACCTTCCAGTAGTCATTGGTGTGCTTGGTACTCCGGTAACACCAGAGAAAATTTCTGAAAATGCAGTGTCGGTAGCGCAGCGGGCGGCGGCTGAGGAAATGGGTGTCGAGGGAAAGGTTGCTGCGGTTGAGAGCTACCTGCACTACTCGCATTATTCCAACGCGGTGTTTCAAAAGGGTTGGCCGGAGCACTATCACGAATGGGACACAGTGGGTAGCGACCGCCCTTACCATTACTTGGGTAGTGGTGCGTTTTTTCTGCGACTCGGGGACGCGTTTGCGGATTCGATGATTGGTTTGATGGAAGACCAGTGACCCCACTTCAGATGTTAGCGTTCACTCAGTAGGCTCGGTGATATTCTCATTCACCGGAATCCAATTGGTGCTGCTGTAAATTGGTTCCTTGCCCGTTTTGATGTATTCATGTCGGAAGGTTTGAACCGATGTTGCTCCTTCTTCGTCGTAAGAAGTTGACGTTTTGCGGTACCACTGTTCGGTATTTGATCCTGCGTTGACGCCTCCGTGATCAAGCAGGTCATAACGAATGTCGAGGAGCAGTTGACCGTTCTCGGGATCGAATTGCCGAAACGCTTTCATAAACCAGATTTCTTGATCGGCGGCAATCCATTCAGCAATGCGACTTCCGTCGAGCGGGTCAATTGCAAGATTGACGCGGTAGCTTGAGGCTGGGAGATCGTAGTCATTGTCTGATTCAAGGCTCTGTAGCGTTTCAATGTGCAGCACATGCATATCACCTCGGGTTGGCCACAGCATCTCATAGGAGAAGGGGTGGTGATAAAAAGAGACGTTCTTGATGACTCCTTGAACCACAGTTTCGACTGGCTTCGTTGATCCGTGTTTAGGATCAGCCGATCGGACTGAAATTTTCTGGTGAGCAGTGTTCGATTGCCAAGTTGCGATAAGATCTAACTTCGGGTCCCACACGCGTGGAGCCTGTAGCTGATCATCTTCGACTGCATCGACGATTGCTCGGGGAACCGTCTGGTTTTGATGCGGCCACCACCCAGCAACTCGGTAGGGATACTTCGCTGAATCATAGTCGTCCGAGAAAAGGAACCAGTGCCTCTGATTTGGGCGAAGGGTATCTCCTGAAATCAAGCGAGTCTTCATCGCCTCTGTCACTTCTTGGATTGACTCCAAAGGCATGTTTCCGCCGTGCTGGATGACAACGTAAATCCAACTTGGGATTTTCCCTGAGCTGTGTATCGGCTCGATCCATACTTCTTGGAAGTGATCGCCATCGGATGGCATTTCGTTTTTTTCAACCACTTTGGCGACTCTAGCAAGGCAGACGCCATCGGCTCGCAGGAGCTGATGGATCGCGCGGGCTTCAATCGCCTCCCCCTTGGTTTTGGTCATGGACTTGATGTGAGTCCACGAGTCTTGGTTGCACCCTATTATCAGCGTGATGGAGAGTAGAACCAGAGCCTGAAGAATTTGAATTCGTTTTGGGTGCTGATCGTTGGGGATGGTGGATTTGTGCATGACGAGAGCGTTTCTGCATGATTGTAGTGGTATTGGCGGTCGCTGTTAAATCTGTGCATGCGAGTGTCGCGGAGGATGATCACAACGGTTCGGAAAGTTGGATAGAATGTCGTTTTCCGTTACAGGGTTCGTTTTAGGTGAGCAGAGTGATAAGAAAAGTTTTGGTCTATTTGGCGGCATGTTGCGTTTTTCTTACAACGTTCGTGTTCGGTACTCCGCGTCTAGAAGCGGGCGAGGTGATCAAGGACATTAAGTTCGCCAAGGTGGATGACCACGACTTGCTATTGGATTTACATCTCCCGGACACATCGAATCCACCCTTGGTGGTTTTTATTCATGGCGGTGGCTGGCAGGGCGGAAGCAAGTCTGGCTGTCACGTGAAGTGGTTGACCGAATATGGTTATGCGGTAGCCAGTATTTCCTATCGACTGACTGACAGAGCGATTTTCCCAGCGCAGGTTCACGACTGCAAAGGGGCGATCCGTTGGCTGCGCGCGAATGCAGCTCAGTATGGTTATTCGGTCGATCGAATTGCTGTCTCTGGGACCAGTGCCGGGGGGCATTTGTCTGCTTTGATCGGCACGACAGGTGGTGTTAAAGAATTAGAAGGTGACGTTGGCGGGAATCTCGAGTTTTCCTCGCGAGCCGACGCCGTGATTGATTTTTACGGTCCGACTGATTTCATCTTACGCTCAAAAACGCAGCCGCATCGTGCCAATAAAGAGGGGTCGGTTGTCTACAAACTCTTGGGGGGTGGTGCAGATCAAAAAACTGATCTCGCTCGGCTCGCTTCTGCAGCGTTTCATGTCACATCCGATGACCCACCGTTTTTGGTGTTTCATGGTGATAGTGATAACACCGTCTTACTCGACCAGTCTCAGCGTATTGAGAAAGTTTATTCCGAGGCTGGGCTCTCCTTGCAGTTGCATGTTCTGGAGGGAGCCGGTCATGGTGGCGATCCGTTCTTTAATGGCAAGTCGCGTGAATGGATCGTTGCGTTTCTCGAAGAGCATTTAAAGAGTGATCGTTACACAGGCTCGGATACCTTGGGGCAATCGTTGCCTCGTGCGACCCCGGAGTCGCAGGGTGTTAGCTCCGCCAAGTTGTTGGGTTTTGTTAATCAACTGGATGAGGTGGTAGATCAAATTCACAGCGTCATGGTACTTCGTAATGGGAGGGTGATTACCGAAGCTTGGTGGCATCCTGAGTCAGCGAGCAAACCACACATCCTCTGGTCCTTAAGTAAGAGTTTCACCTCGACGGCGGTCGGTTTGGCAATCGAAGAGGGAGCCTTTGGTTTGGATGATCCCGTGATCGCGTTCTTTAAGGACGATTTGCCCGATGAGGTGTCCGAGAACCTCAGGAAGATGACGGTTCGCAACCTGTTGACCATGTCTGCGGGTCACGCCTCTGAACCTTGGGCAACCGGAACAGAGCACTGGGCAAAACGTTTTCTTTCGCAGGGGGTGCCTAATTCGCCGGGTAGTGAATTTCTCTACAACACTCCGGCGACCTATATGTTGTCTGCCATCGTTCAAACTACGACCGGTCAGAACGTGCGTGATTATTTAGTGCCGAGGTTATTTGAGCCGATGGGCATCGAGACGCCACAGTGGGACCAGTCACCACAGGGGGTTTCACTGGGTGGTTTTGGGCTGTACCTCAAGACCGAAGATATCGCCAAGTTCGGTCAGATGTTACTGAATGAAGGTTCTTGGGCAGGTGAGCAAATTGTTCCTAAATCTTGGATCCAGATGGCGACTTCCAAGCAGATTGAAAATGACCGGGGTGCAGGAAATCCAGATTGGCGACAAGGTTACGGTTTTCAGTTTTGGCGATGTCGACATGGTGCCTTTCGTGGCGATGGCAAGGATGGGCAGTTTTGTATTGTGGTTCCCGATGAGCAGTTGGTTGTGGTGATGACTGCGAAGACCGGAAACATGCAACGCCAGTTGGACCTGGTGTGGAAGTATCTGTTACCGGCGATTGAGGGTGAACCAGGCGAGGATCCAGAGAGTCAGAAGCAATTGCAGCAACGCATTGAAAATCTTCGGTTACCCAACGCGATGCTGGAACGTCCGGAACATGTGGGGAAGCCTGATGAATATGTCCATGATTTACAAAGACGAGCGTTTCAAGGGATCCCGAGCTTAGCGGTCTCTCCGAGAGGTCGGATCTGGGCGAACTGGTATGCTGGCGTTAATCCGGGAGAGGATGAGCATAACTATGTCGTGGTATCAGCAAGTGATGATGGTGGGATGTCATGGGAAGAGAGGATGGTGATCGACCCTGACGGAGCTGGGCCCATTCGCGCGTTTGATCCGGAGTTGTGGGTCGATCCGATTGGTCGGCTATGGATTTTTTGGGCTCAGGCAATTGGACATGATGGCACCACAGCGGGTGTTTGGGCGATCCGCACAGATGATCCAGATTCAACGCATCCGTCTTGGACAGCACCGCGACGCATCACCGACGGAATCATGATGTGCAAGCCGACGGTTTTGAGTAGCGGGGAGTGGGTTTTGCCGTGTTCAACCTGGAGGCAAACCGATAACAGTGCGAGGATGATGGTGTCCACGTCACAGGGGCGAAGTTGGTCTCTCCGAGGTGGTTGTAACGTTCCCGAGAAGGACCGCGCGTTTGACGAGCATTTGATCACCGAGCGAAAGGATGGTTCGCTATGGTTACTTGCGAGGACGCGCTACGGGATTGGCGAAAGTATTTCCAGCGATCGGGGGAAGACTTGGCCTGAGCTGAGTCCCAGCAAGATTGTGCATCCGAGTGCGAGATTCTTCATCCTGCGTTTAGCTTCCGGAAATCTGCTACTGGTAAAGCATGGTCGGATTGGGGAAAAAACGGGGCGGTCGCACCTTACCGCTTTTCTTTCGGAGGATGATGGTCTTTCGTGGACCACCGGATTCTTGCTCGACGAGCGTGCGGGGGTTTCCTATCCAGATGGTCAGCAATTTGAAGATGGGCGAATTCAAATCGTTTACGACTACAGTCGTACCGGCGATCGAGAAATCTTGTTTGCGACGTTTCGGGAAGAGGACGTTTTGGCCGGAAAGACGGTCTCGGCGGATTGTAAACTCCGTCAAGTGATCAGTAGGGCCGCGCCCTGATCCGGTTTAAACTGAACGGTTTCCCGAGGCTAAACATTCCACGGAATCGCTGCATTTCACACGGTTTCTGTTCCCTCTGGGTTGCTGTGAGTTGCTTTTTATATTGGCTGGGTGGCAATGCTACTGCGGACGTTTCGTCTTCGTGATGACTGTCGCGAAGGACAGAATTGGGAGGCTTTTTTGGGAAAATTCGGAAAATCGGCCTAATTGTTTTCTCGCTCACGGGTCTCCTCACTATCACTGAAGGCAGTCTTTCCCGTCCGATTGTCGCTAAAACACGCGTCCGAGTTGATGTTAAAGCGGATCTCTCTGCCCAAGCCGAACCTTTCAAAACGTTCCAAATCTGGTGCGTTTTTGGAGTTGTTCGAGGCAGAGGAGCAACCGCTTCTGCGTCTTGCGATCTCGCTTGTCGGGCGTCGTGAAGTGGCGGAAGAGATTGTGCAGGAAAGTTTCCTTAAATTGCATTTGAAGTGGGATGAAATCGATCACCCACGTGCTTGGCTCTATCGATCACTTCGGAATCGGATCCTTAACCATCTTCGTGATGAGCGGATGGTGATTTGCGATCCCAAAGAGTTAAACACAGAGGCAGTTGAGGATGCGGTCACGCTGGAGTTAACCAAGCTTGAGGCGATCCAGGTTGTTCGGGGTCTGATGGATTCACTACCCGAGGCGGATCGTGAACTGCTTCGACTGAAATACTTTGAGGGTATGCGTTACCGAGAGATAAGTGAGCAGACGGGGATGAGCATTGGTAACGTTGGTTATCGGTTGCATTTCCTTGTTAAGGGGCTCGCGGGAAAATTGCACTCATTAAGAATGGATTGATTCGGATGGATCATCAAAAGCCTCAAACACCGTCAACAACCGAAGTTGAATCGAGAGTGATCGCATCGATTCTTGGGGAAGCATCTGAATATGAGCAAGCGCAGCTTGAATCGCTGCGAGCCGAGAATCCGGCTGCGGAACAATTCGCTCAGTCGGCGGGAAGAACACATCGTTGGCTGCTTTCATCGGCCTTATTGAATTCGTTGGAGAGAGTTAGTGTTTCCAGTCTCCCTTCTAAGGAGGCGGACAGAATCATCGATGCGTTAAAGTGGATCTCAAATCAACTTTATCAACCAGGTTCCAAGAAAGACGATTCTTCGGATTTGCGTCTGAGTGATTCGAGGCGTGATGAAATTCTCCGCTTGGTGGAGGTGAATGCTCAGGAGCAAAAAGAACGATCGAGCAAACGTGCATCTGCGGCCAGATCATTGAAGGTACCGTCCGGTTCTTGGATGATGCCGTTTGGCGTCTTTCTATCCCGTGGATTCGGCAGATTGCGAGGTTGGACACGTGATCTAACCCCGCGGCAGATGGTTTTGGTTGGCACGGGATTAAGTGGATTGGTTCTAGCTTTTCTGGTGTTCCAAGTATCATCGCCTGACATGATGCTCTCACAGACGATGGATCGATCCTCCGCATCTCAGAGGTGGTATCAGTGGGGAGTTGAGGGCGGTGTTGATTCAATGGCCGCCCCATCGGCGGCGGCACCTGATGACACGATGAATTTCGACTTTGAATCCGTAGAGATGGAGGAGTCAGCTGCGTTCGGTCTGTCTGACGCACCGGCGAGTCTGTCGGTGGATCCAGAGCCTGTGATTGCTTCCAATTCACAGCCCCCAACCTCTCGACTTTCTCTCGTCGCTCCGAATGAAAAAGCGAGTGAGTTTTCAGCTGGCTTGGCGAAGTCGGAGTCCGCAACTGCAGCCCCTGATAGTGCTGATGCACTTTTGGGGATGGAGATGGGAATGGAGATGGGAATGGCAGGGCAGGCCGAGGGAATGAAGATGCAGTCGGATGCTTCTCGAATTCAGTCTGCTTCCCCGACGTTGCCGCTACCTCCAGCCGGTGGTGATGCGGGGTTTGGTGAGGTAGTTGAGCGTCAGCGACTAGCTGAGCGTTCTAAGGCTCTTGAGTTTCCATCGTTGGCTCCTCCCGCTGATCTTGCTACGCCGGATGCTTCCTTGGCCGACGCAGAAAGTAATCTCTATTTCTTTAGGGACTATTCGGACAATCAAAACGTCGGAGACCGCGTGGATCCGCTAGGTGTGGATCGGTTTGGGAACGCCGAAGGTCGGATGCTGGGTGAGTCGGACGCTGGTATTAGTGCATCGGACACTGGAATTATGGCAATGGACAGTGGTGGAG
>JAKMEW010000423.1 GCA_022425745.1 Rubripirellula sp. | reverse complement strand
ATCCCGTACCGCTGACCGGCGCGGGAATAGCTTCCAAGGCATTCAAGACACCCGCAAGGTCTAACGGAGAAGCAAGATCGGCTGGAGGAGCAAGCGAAGAACTCATCGCACTCGAGTCCACTTGATTCTCATCGGATTCAATCGTCTGATCCGGGGTTTCGACAACGGTGTACCGGTTACGGTCCGGAAGTTGATGAACGACAGCGATACCAATCGCTCTGTCCTGTAATTTCTCTGATGTCCCCTTGGATGAACTACCCCAAAGCAGACCAAGTACAACGATCAACACAAGGTGAAAACCGAACGAAAAGAGCAGGGGTGACAGCGTCCGACTGGGCGGGATGGGACCCTCAAAATTCGCTGAATCAGGGTTCGGAACCATGCAATTGCTTTTCTATAAATCTTGAAGATTACCCACCCAGTTTGGATCACTCGAATGACCCAACGCCTTCTCAGTCGATCGAATTAACATACCTAATAGGTCTTCAATCGTCCAAATCTGGCAGAAACCCCCGTTGAGATTGCCAGATTATGCCATCTGCCCCCCCTCAACGCTTCTCAGAACGCTTCAATGCCATTAATTTATTGCAGTCGCTCTTATCATCTAAACCCACTTTGGCTGCCATTTTTATAAGTGGTGGCACACCTTGGAGAGAATCACTGTGAGTAACGCTCGATATTTGTTTACCAGCGAATCAGTCAGCATGGGACACCCAGATAAACTCGCTGATCGAATCTCGGATGGTGTTTTGGATGCTCTGCTCGCGGAAGACCCAAATAGTCGGGTAGCGTGTGAAACGATGGTGACGACCGGTGTGGCAATTATCGCTGGTGAAATTACCACCAAAGCGAAGTTGAATTACATCGATGTTGTTCGGAGTGTGATCAATGAAGTAGGTTACACCGATGACCAAATGGGAATCTGTGGAGATACCTGTGCCGTCATGGTGTCGCTCGATAGCCAGAGCCCAGATATTGCTCAAGGTGTGGATGCAGACAACAGCTCAGGAAAAGAGATTGGTGCTGGCGATCAAGGCTTGATGTTCGGTTACGCCTGCCGAGATACTCCTGAATTGATGCCGATGCCAATCGCACTTTCACACCGAATTATCAATCGAATCACCGAGGCGAGATTCAACAAGGAAGTGGACTGGCTTCGTCCTGACAATAAAAGCCAAGTCACGGTGGAATATGAAGGTAATACACCAGTAAGGATTGATACCGTTGTTGTCAGTGCACAGCATTCTCCGGAAGTATCGAATGAAGAGATCCGTCAATTTGTAATCGAGAATGTGATTAAGCCATCCATCCCGGCTGAACTCGATAAGGGTGACATCAATTATCACATTAATCCAACTGGTAAATTTGTCGTCGGAGGACCTCATGGCGACTGTGGTTTAACGGGACGAAAAATTATCGTTGACACCTATGGTGGATGGGGACGACACGGAGGCGGTGCCTTTAGTGGAAAAGACTCAACAAAGGTCGATCGCTCCGCCGCATACATGGCCCGCTACATTGCAAAGAACATCGTTGCGGCAGAACTCGCGGAACGATGCGAAGTCCAACTCGCATATGCAATTGGCGTCACAGAACCTGTTAGTATCCACGTTGACACCGAAGGAACTGGTACCGTTTCAGATGAAACATTGGTTGCTCTGGTACGCGGGCATTTTCCATTAACTCCGGGCGGTATTATCGATCATTTGCAATTACGCCGACCAGTATTCAAAGACACCACCGCTGGTGGTCACTTTGGGCGTGATGGTGATGGATTCACATGGGAAAAGACTGATAAAGCCGAAGCGCTCGCTTCAGCTTCCCGCGCAGGCGAGTCTGCTTAATTGTTGCGTTTGGTCTGGACTACCGACCTCCATCTTGACCACGCTCCTCCAGAAATGCAGGAGCGTTGGTTAAGCTTGATCACCAGTCAGTCGCCTACTGGTCTTTTAATCGGTGGTGATATTGCTGAACGTGGAGGAGCGATACAGTGGCTCCAGCATCTTGCACAGTCGACTAATTGCCCCATCTATTTCGTGCTCGGCAATCATGATTTTTATGATCAGTCGGTTCGTATCACGCGCCAAAATGTTGTCCGCCTATGCCGAGAACACGAGCATTTGCACTACCTCACCGACTGCGCCGGCATACCACTCATTGATACATCGGATCGCAAACCCCTCGCTTATCTAATTGGCGAAGATGCTTGGGGAGATGGAACCTGTGGTAACTTTGAGAATTCATTTGTTAAGCTTGCTGACTTTGCTCGTATTCTGGACTTTAAAAGTCTTACCAACGAGAAACGAAAAGAGCTACTTCAGGAATTGGGTAGACATTCAGCAGAGCGGCTCGCCGCAAAACTGCTATCCGTTCCCAACAATACCAATCGTTTGATTGTACTCACCCATGTACCGCCATTCGTTGAAGCATGTTGGTATGAGGGAAAAACGGCTGACGAAAACTGGTCGCCTTATTTTGTCTGTGGACAAACGGGTGTTGTTTTGCGCAACTTTGCCCAAGCGAATCCAAATTGCCAAATCGTGGTTCTGTGCGGACACACACACCACCAGGGAACAACACAGCCTCTCAGTAATCTTGTTGTCTACACCGGAGCATCTGAAATTGGTCATCCGTCAATTGCTGGTAGCTTGGTTATTCAAAAGCACCGAATGACGACGGAAATGCACAGCGATCGAGCGTAAGACTTTTACCTCGAAGGATCATTCACTGATTTTGATTAGTGATCAATCCTTTCATTTGCCCAAAGCTGTGCCAGTATCTGCAAGTGTTCGATCGCCTCGATCATTTCATCCAAACAGGCAAACTCTTTCGTGCTATGGATTTGGTGCTGTCCACTCGAGAGATTGGGTGTTGGCAAGCCTTTCTCGCTCAGCTGACTACCGTCAGTGCCGCCACGGATAATCGCCCGCTCGTACGGACGGGCTAGCAATTCAAAAGCTCGGCAGGGTAATTCGACAGCCGCCGGTAAATTCACCAAGCTATCACGGAGGTTTCGATATTGCTTCGTGATTTCCAAAGTCACCTCCAAACCTGGGAATTGTTGCCGAACCTGATCACTGATCTCAGTTAGGTATTTGGCAAATTCCGTTAACTGAACGGTTTCGAAAGACCGCAAAAGAATTTCAATGGTGGCTTCTCCAACTCCTCCCGAAATTCCGTAAGCGTGAATGAATCCCTCGCGTCCCTCAGTTGATTCTGGACTGCACTCATCTGATGGTAGTTTTGCCAAGAAATCACCAGCCGCGCGTATCGCATTGACCATTCGCCCCTTAGCTATGGCTGGATGAATGTTTTTTCCTTTGAAATGCACTCGCACAGCATCCGCTGAAAATGTTTCTGTATCAACAACTCCGGCACCCCCTCCATCGATCGTGTACGCAACATTCGCATTGAGTTTCTGTAAATCGATCTTGTCAGTACCTCGACCAATTTCTTCGTCGCAGGTCATTAATATTTTGATTGGCCCACGCTTTATATTCGGGTTCTCAACGAGGCTCGTGACCAATTCCATAATGATTGCGACACCTGCCTTATCGTCACCTCCCAACAGTGTGTCACCTCCACTGCAAACCAAAGTTTTACCCTGAAGGTCCCTCAATTCAGGGCACTCCTCAACCGTCAGAGTTTCACCATTGGCAAAACAAAGATCATTGCCGTCGTAGCACTCTACGACTTGGGGAGAAATGTTCTTACTCGGAGCTTCAGGAGATGTGTCGAGGTGAGCAACCAAACCAATCGTGGGCGAGTCGTGGCCAACATTGGAAAGTAAAGTACCCCAGATCAAGCCATTCTCATCCTGATGTGCATCATCTACACCCAGTTGCAATAATTCCTCCAGCAAGATTTTTCCGAGTTCAAACTGTCCGTGAGAACTGGGATATTCGTCGGTGAAGGGATTTGCCGCGGTATCAATTTTGACATACTTAATGAACCGGTCCAGTAGTCGATTACGGTTGATCGGAACGACTTGCGTGGATGCACCTTTCATCACATTAACTCTTTCGTGTTGCAAAACTACATTGATGCGTCATCATACCTTTTCGAAGAGCGTTGAAGAGGTTGACAAGAGCAGAGCTCGAAGACTTCTATGGCGATTAACGCTGCCGAAACACTCTCACTTTGGAAAATAGGATGGCAAAAGTCTCTTACTTGGTGTTTGACGTTGAGAGTGTTGCCGATGGTCAATTGATTTCCCAAGTACGGTATCCCAACCAAGGATTAAACCCGAAAGAAGCCATCACCGCGTATCAGGACGAATTACTCGAAAATAAAGGGACCACCTTCATCCCTCACACCTATCAGGTCCCCACTGCAGTCGTCATTGCCAAGGTGTCCGAGCAATTCGAATTATTGGACATTGTTTCACTTGACGAACCCGCCTTCCGACCGCATGTCATTACTGAAAATTTCTGGCGAGGTTGGGAGATGTACCATAAACCGATATGGGTGACCTTCAACGGACGCAGTTTTGACCTACCGCTGATGGAACTAGCCGCATTTCGTTTTGGAATTTCTGTCCCAGACTGGTTCAGAAATGACGGCTATCGATCTCCACGCAACCGATTTAATCTCGACACTCATTTAGACCTTCAGGATGTACTCACCAACTTTGGTGCGGCCCGCTGTAATGGAGGGTTAAATCTGATTGCGCAAATGCTTGGTAAGCCGGGAAAAATCGGTCTCAGCGGTGACCGCGTTCAAGAAGAATATGATGCGGGTAATCAAATCGCGATTAGCGATTACTGTCGGTGTGACGTGCTGGATACTTACTTTGTTTTCCTCCGTACCCAGTTATTGCTTGGAAAAATAACGATCGACCGAGAACGCGAGATCATCCACAACGCAAAATCGTGGATCGAAAGTCGTAAAAAACAGAGTGCAGCATACCGCGATTACCTTGATCATTGGCAGGACTGGACAAATCCTTGGTCAGAACCGTCAACACAGGTAGCTGAGGGGGATTAGGCAAGTCCTTTGTGGCTTTACCTGAAGTCGTCATCCTAGGTAGTCTTCTCTGATTAGGCCTGCCCACTGGCAACGTTATGTTGTCAACAAATAAAGCCAATCATGGATGCCACTTCGTTTCTGATTCAATGCCTGCCTCGCGTTCCCGCGAACCACTCGGTTCGGCGGTGCAGATGCGCTCACAGCATCCTTCTGCTATGCCTTCTTTTGTCCTGGAACCCATTTGCTTTCAGCGAAGAAATCGAGGAATCTCACCAAAAGCTGGTTTTTGAATATAGCTGTGAACAATCCGCATCGACCGATTACTTAATCAAACTCTCCGATAGTCGTGCCGGCGATCAGGCGTTTATTGCCGAATATCACAATGATTCAATCAGAGCAGAGGATGCAAATCGATCGTCTTTGAGTGACACCCGAAATGAACTGACACTCACTGGGATTACTGCAGGCAGCACAGGACGTTTATCCACTGTCTTGGGTTCAATTACTCCAACATTACAAATATCAGTACATCGAAGAGATGCAAATAAGACAGATCAGTGGACACTGATCAACACTTTTTCAATATCAGACCTACAAGATCAGCAGCAGGTATCTTTTATTGATAAAAACGAAACAGGATCTCACCGTTGGGTCATTCGGCGGATTGGATCACCACCAATGGAGCTTCGAGATTGGCCGACATCCGCGACGCTGACACCGGGCCAGTTGATATCGAGTACCGTTCAACTCTCTAAAAATGCTCGCTTGAGTCGAGAATCAAAACTTGAGGTTGAAATTTATAACATTGGTAAGAACCAACTAGTTCATAACGAAGTCTACTCGGTGAACTCCGAAAACACCTCGATAATCCACTTTGACTTCGTAGCGCCATCCGACAACGGCGTGTATGAGGCGAGATTGGCCTTAACCGGTCAAAGTAACCATCTTTGGAACAAACTCACAGGTAAGCCCGAGACTATCTTTGAATTGCATCGGACTTTTGCTGTAACCGGGTCGGTCAACCAGGGTACTCCTTCACCGAGTCAGTGGAAGGGAACCCAGCAGATTCAACCTTCACAACAATCGTGGTTCATGCCTGACTGGCTAATGAACCCCACCGCCCATCTCCCCATCATCTTGCCATCTGATGAGGAGGTTTCGACTCAATTTGACGTGGCCAAATACGAGGGTGAATCCGTCACACAATTGGCACCACTCTCGCAGTTCGAAATCGCGCTAGGCTACAAAAAGGGTGGCGTTCAGCTTCACACGATGCGGTTACCGAGTAACAACCACAGCACGTTCGAAGTTGAAATGACCAACGCAAGAGAAGAATCGCTCCGCAGATTTACTGTTCCTCCCAACCCGAACGCCACAATCGAAGACCCTTGGCAATCTATTCAGTGGATTCATCACCCAAGGTCGGCAGAACGATTACGAATTAAAAACTTAAGTCAAAATCAAACACTTGCTTTTGAATCCATCACTATTGAGACCAATGAGGGAAATCTCAGATTTGAACATAACCAAGATGGCGCGACGCGTCGCACCGTCCTAAATCTAAATTCGTATTCATGGGTTGCTGAGCTATCCACCGATTACGTGGATCAACTTCAGCAACAAGACTGGGAGCAACAATCAATCGAAATGTATCGATTGCAATTGGCTATCTCGCGGGTCATCAAACAAGCGATTGATAATGGGTTCGACACCATCTCGATTGCACTGAATCAAGATCCACCAACTGCCTTACTCAGGGACAACCAATCAAGATTGACGTCTTCAATCTGGAATTATCAAACGCAACTAGAAGTCATTTTATCTGCTTTAGATCAAAGCAATCTTGGGGTTGTTTTAGAATTCAACCCTGCAATCAGTTTTCTGTCTAACGCATCCACTCCAGTTTCTAAACTTCATTCGCAAGGCGGATTGAGTGAAATAGATAATGGCAATTCACCAGGCACAAACTTTACTGACGACCAGTCGTCGCCTCCAGCACTGGACGATTTTTATGACGATGCAACCACCAAACGAATGAGCGAGAATTTCCAAGCAATCGTCGATTTAGCTCAATCTCACCAATCGGTGGTCGCCCTGAGTTTGATGGCGAGCGACGCAGAAAACCCGATGTGCCGCCCTATCCCGTCGAAGAATCTTCAAAAGTTGCGTCGAATCTTCACCGAAGAAAATCCGACCAAAGGCGAGAAAGGACAAGATCTCAAATCAACAGACTTGGATTTTGATACTTGGGTTGCACAAAAACGTCACGGTCTATGGTCGAATTTATTCAAACCACCAGTTGGCATGAAACTTTTTATCTCCGGTACAGATACATGGAGAGGTGCGCCAAATGAATCGACTCTCACATTCATCGAGACCTACGAGTACGCCACCACAAGCTCCTTGTCTACACGTCTTCAGCTCAAACGTGATCTTCAAGCTAAATCGAATGTTCAAGCAATACGATTAGGAATAGATCAAACCCGACAGCCGCAGATGGAAAGTACCGCTGTATTGACTGCAGATATTGTGGAGGTCATTGACAACAAGAACCCACGTTGGATTTTTGTTGACCATGAATTAACCACCGGCTTCTTCGATGCATCTTTGATCCAAAACTTATGTGTTTTTTCTCATCTACCAAACCGCGATTTAGCCGAATGCGAAGCGGTTGCACCAGGTTCTGCTGCTGTTCGTGTGTGGTCCTACTTCGAAGATGATCGCCTTCACGTTTTGCTTATCAATTTGGTTCCATGGGCAACAGATGTCGACCTAGAGACGATTGAACCTCTTTCTTGGACGCCGGTCAGGAAAGAATTGATCGAGCAAACGCGACATTCGATATCCGTACTCCGTCCGACACGATCACGCGTGTCGGTGCCCGCTAATAGCTGCGTTCTTTTACGTTCGATCAACACCGGACTCAATGGCATCAGGCAATGGACTAGTCGCGTGTCAGGCGGACCGACCGTCGTCAAACGGATCAAAACACAGGTCACAGAAGTTGTTGAAAATATTGGGTCGCTGACAACACCAGCACCAAATACAAAGCTCCTCAAGAATGGAAGCTTTGAAGTCAGCGGGGAAATGGGAATCATTGGTTGGATGCATGCTCAGCACCCACCCGGTTGCGTGCTGCTTGACTCCGACGTAGCAAGGAACGGTTCAAACTCTGCCAGATTAAAAACGGAAATCAATCATACTGGCAGAACTTGGATCATGAGCGATGCATTTGCACCGCCCACATCCGGTCGAGTAGCAGTCGCCCTTACCCTTCGAGGGTCACCGATCACGGGAACAGACACTGATCAGCAAGTCCGAGTCGCCCTTGAGACCTCAGGCGGAGACAAACCTTTAAGGGTTTTTGAAGACCTAGAAATCCCGACCAACAAAGAATGGTCGCCGCATGAAATTGTTCTGGAACTCGATCCTTTTAAACCGCAAGAATTGGGATCGCTTCGTGTAGCGATTGACAGCCTAAAACCGGGTCTTATTTGGGTTGATGATGTACAGATTTATGACGACTTTCCAACTGAAGCGGAACGTGCCGAGATGCAACGACGAGTATTCTTGGCAGTGCAGGGTATGCAACGTGGTAACTTGCTACCAGCTGGCAAGCTATTAGAAAATTTTTGGGTGCAGCGTCTTCTCACCGACAAAAAGCCCAACCGTGATAAGAATGAACCAGCTGTTAAAAGAGAGGACATGGAGCCGCCAAGTGTCACGGAACGATTCAAGGAGTGGCTGCCAGGTAATGGTCGATACTAAGACACTGCTTCATGCTGCGTCTCTATTGGGGTTGGTTTTTAATGTCCATGCCACCGTCGATCGTGTATTTTTTTGATCATTACCATCACGCGTGAAGAAACATCGCATGAGAACATGCGTTGTATCTTGCATACCCTCTAAGCACACATCAAAAATGCTCTCGCTACTCTCCAGCACCTCATAGTTACCACGCCAGAGCTCACTAACTCGGCCGCGTTGGTTACCAATATCACCGCGAAATTCCAAATAGTCTTTTCGATGATAAGGCAACTCGAGGGCGTCCAAACAGATCGAACTCAAGAGCTCGCTTAACGTGACGGTTGAAGTAGAAAAAGTTCTCAGCTGGGCGCTATCCTCGAACATCCAATCGAGATGCACTTTTTCTGTTCTTTCAAATAATTCCCCAGGTGTGTGACGGAGAATCACAAATCGTTTCAATGTTTGATTTTCCATCTTTAAGACCTGCAACGCCCACCACGACTTATCAATTTTACTCGGCACATTTTTGATACTCGGAGCGCAACACATCTGTTAGCCCAGGAGCTGTAAGAAGGAGGTAGTTCGCTTGTTTTTTGGCTGCATCTTGCTTGCCAGCTTTTCGCAATACTTTGAGACTCGCCAACTTCGCCTCGTGCCATTGCGCCGACCCTTTGGGCAGCCCAGTCGACACCATCGTCCAAAAGTCCACGGACCGCAATAACAGCTCTTGCTCTTCACACAGGGCAAGTAGTTCAGCTGATAGAGTCGCTCGCTTGATATCAGCTGGATCTAACCTTATCCAATCCTCAAGCAGCTGATTCGCCTGTTTGTACTGCTTAGTCCAAATCAAACATTTCGCCTTTTCGATGGGACCCAAATCGAGAGAATCCCAAGATAGTAGGGCTTGTGCTACTGTCTCTCTGACTGGTGGTTTCTGATCAGCTTGATCTAATAAACGCAGAGATAAATCACTTAACCAAAAGCTGGTTTTCCATTTTTCCGTTGGCTCACCTAGATGTAGATCTTTGGTTCCATTGATAAGTAGTTGGCGTACTGCATTCTCGAAAACGTCCGCACGCTGGGCTCCAAGTGTTTGAAGGTCATTCGACTGCAACATCACCAAACTTAGTTTTCGGAAACTCTCATGAAGCAAAGTGGGAACGTCTTTGTCTGCCAAGACTTGCTTGAGACACTCGGATTTGGATGCCCAACTCACGCGCGGATCAGCGATCAATTCGTGCCAAGCGTCTTCAATTCGCTTAATTTCTTTTGCTAGAGGAGGATGGGAATAAGTACCACTGATAATGAATGCTGCTTCCTTAAGTTCTCCGCTGTCCCTCTTCAGTTTGTATAGCCATACTCCCGCTTCTCGAGCGGAATCGGATTTTGGCCAGGTCGCAAGATGTTCTTGGAGATAATCCTGCATTCGATGAAAATCGGTCGTGTCGACTTTGGAAAGTAGAATCAGAGCTTGGAGATTCGCGTTGGAAGCTTTTTTACTAGCAGCATGAATCATGGTGTAATCCCTCAAC
>JAKMEW010000422.1 GCA_022425745.1 Rubripirellula sp. | reverse complement strand
ACTAGTTTCCCCATCTTCGCGGGGGAAATTAATTCTTTCACATTGAGCAAATCTTTCTGATTAGGGTAGCTGAACCGTTAATCGAAATCACCCCTCTTTCAGGCGGCGGGGTGTGGAAAGACTGATTATCTTCGGTTATCAGGCGTTATCGGCAAATCACAGTTGATGATCTGGTTGAATCTCCTATTTTACCGATCTTAACGGCTGTGCAGAATATTCTGCGGGTGATCCGATTGCATTGCAGTGGGGTCCGGACGACCCAAAGTCATTGCTGCTTGTTGAAATATCTCTGCTGAGCCTTTCCTAGGCGGCGGTGCGTTTCGAGCGGTGTATTCCTAAAAAACCGCTCTTTCAAACGTGATTCAACGTTTTCACCGAGATGGGAGATCTCGCCCCCTAACTTGAAACGTGCTCGGAGCCTAGAATCCGACCGTATAGATTGAGCATCCGAAAATCCCTGAGAAGGAACAGTAATCGATGAGCGGTGATTGTGATTTTGGTCTGATTGGTCTGGCCGTCATGGGCGAGAATTTGGCTTTGAACGTCGAAAGCCGTGGCTACAAGGTTGCGGTTTACAATCGCACAACCGACAAAGTGGACCAACTGATCGCTGGTCGCGCCGCAGGGAAAAACTTTGTTGGAACTCATTCGATTGAGGATTTCGTAAGGTCGGTCAAGAGACCCAGGAAGCTCATGATGTTGGTCAAGGCAGGGCCGGCAGTTGATGCTCTGATTGATTCCTTGATTCCACTTTGCGAGCCCGGTGACATCATCATCGACGGCGGAAATACGCATTATGTCGACACCGAAAGGCGGACCAAGCGAGTCGAGGAAGCTGGATTGCTTTATTGCGGTTGCGGCGTGTCAGGTGGAGAGGAGGGGGCGCTCAAGGGTCCCAGTCTTATGCCTGGTGGTAGCGAAGAGGCTTGGCCGCACGTGAAGGAAATGTTTCAGGCTATCGCTGCTAAGGTGGGCCCCGACGAAGATATCCCTTGCTGCGAGTGGGTCGGTCCCCGCGGCGCTGGACATTACGTCAAAATGGTTCACAACGGAATCGAATACGGCGATATGCAGTTGATTTGCGAAGCCTATCAATTGCTTCGCGAGATTGGTGGCTTGACCAACGAAGAGCTCTACGACGTCTTCGCGGAATGGAATCGCGGTGATTTACAGAGTTATCTGATCGAGATCACTCGAGATATCTTCAGTGTTAAAGATCAGGACGGCGATGGGTTCCTGGTTGATAAAATTCTCGATGTCGCTGGTGCGAAGGGTACCGGCAAGTGGATGAGCCAACTCGCGTTGGATTTGGGAGTTCCTTCGACTCTCGTGACAACCGCCGTATTCGCTCGCGGACTCTCCGCTCAGAAAGACGCACGAGTCAGGGCCAGCGAGAAACTCAACGGTCCTTGTGAGGATGCGAATCCACAGCTTGCTGCCGCAGCGCGTGCATTAGTTGGCGATCGAGAAGGCTTTGTCGAAGCGGTTCGTCAGGCTTTGTATGCATCGAAAATTGTCAGTTATGCGCAAGGTTTTGTGCAGCTTCAGGCTGCCTCTGCGGAGCACGATTGGGATCTGGATTACGGTCATGCCGCTCTACTTTGGCGAGGTGGCTGTATCATACGAGCTCAATTCCTTGATCGAATCAAAGAAGCCTTCGACGCCGATGCGAACCTCGAGAATCTCCTGCTTGACCCGTTCTTTGAGCAAGCGGTTGCCAACGCACAGGAAGCTTGGCGTGCAGTTGTCGCTTCGGCCTCTGTGCTGGGGATCCCTGTGCCTGCCTTTAGTGCAGCGCTTTGTTACTACGACGGTTATCGCCTTGGGCGACTTCCTGCGAACCTTCTGCAGGCTCAGCGAGATTACTTTGGGGCTCACACGTACCAGCGTGTTGATAAGGAAGGGACCTATCACACCGAGTGGATCCAGCTCCGTCGAGAGCCCAGTGACGACTAGAGTTAAGTGACTTCTTGAGTTCAACGCCGGCATTCCGGCGGAGGCTTTGCTCGTGGAGACCCTAGATAGCCGACGGTTCTCTGGTAGCGGTGGTGGACACATTTCAATTCCAACGGCGCATCCCGATCGGTATGCGCCGTTTTTTATCGGCAAGATGCCAATTCTCAGTATCGTGGGTGTCTAGGACGCCGTACAGAATGGACTCAACGAAAGCTGGAGTCGCTAAGGAGACTCTGTCTGCATCGAGGATGCTAAGACGTCTGTTCAGCTACTGGGACAGGATTTGCATGTACTGCAGGAATGCGTCTGGAGTGGTCTTGTTCTCTTGTTGCAAGGCAATTCCCAGGACGGTCTCTATCGCCGCTCGATAGCTTCCTCTATCCATTTGTGGCATTGTCGGTATTTTTTCGAGTTCCTGATAGAGTTCCGATGATTCCTCCGAGGCAGCAGAGGAACCTCTCAGGAGGCCTTTGAGTGTGGAGATAACCAACGCGTCGTTTGCCAATCGCGACCTCTGGTTCGCATAGCGAACGATGGTATCAGCGACGAGATTGATCGCTTGGTCGGTCGGGCTCGACGTTTTGCTGCTGTTATCAGAGCTCGCCACGGATTGATTCTGAAATGGTTGAGGCGTGCTTTCCGCCAACATTCCTGCATCGATACCCGATTGTTCATGGGTTCCGGGGGATACGTGCGCACCGAGCCCAGACGGTCGACGTTTTCTGCGTCGGTCGGCAGCTTTGAGTTTCGCTTTGAGGGACGTTTTCTTGCCCAAATTCTGTTCCTCACCTCGGGAAGCATCTGCACGAGTGTAACAAGAATTTGTGCGCTACTGCGGGCAAACTGGAGGCTTACCCGTGGTTTTCTCTGCCGTTTTCCTCGTGGTTCCTTTAGCGAGCCCGTTTGGTTAGTTCGCCTCGTAGTTGATCGATTTGCAGGTTGTTACTGACGACTTTCCCGTCCTCGTCAATCAAAAGCATGGCAGGAAGGGTTTGGATACCGAGTGCTTTGGAGAGCCCGCTACCCTCCATGCCACCTACCTCGTAGAGCTGGGGCCAGCTAAGCGGGTTTTCGCCGAGAAACTGCTTCGTTTTGTCGGCGGATACGTCAACATTGACACCAACAATCTTCACGTTGCGATTGCGGTAACTTGCTTCGATCTGCTGGAGCGCCTTGATATCCTGCAGGCAAGGTGAACACCAGGTTGCCCAGTAATGAAGCACGATCAGGTTGCCACGGAGCGAGGATAGTTGGAAGCTCGCTCCGTCGATGGTCCTTCCGCGAAGATCGATCCGTTTTCCGATGGATTCGATCCTTTTCAGTGCCCCCGAGGCAATTTCCGCCTCCGTCGACTCTGGGTACTGGTTGGCTATGCGTCGATAAAGTTCAGCCGCTTGCTCTTGTTCGTTATTGAATTCTTTCTGAATCGCAAGTTGATTCAGCGCTTGCGAAGCTTGCTCGGATTGTGGGTAGTCGCGTGTAAAATCTTCAAGCTGCTGAACGTATTGATTCAAAACGTTCGTGAAATCATCTTGGGCAAGCTGATTCACTAAAAAGATCGTGGTAATGTTCTGGTAGGTGGCGTAGGCTTCACCTGGAAGTCGCTGGGATTCGAGCTTCTTGGTGAACAAGGCGAGACGCTCAACGGCGCCCGGGTAGGTGCCGGTTTGCGCTCCGATAGCGAGCATGTCACTCAGCTGACGGGCCCAGGTCTCTTTGTCGACGTCGTTCTCGGTTGCATCGAACATCTTTTCGAGTAGGTCTGCACGCCGTTGGTTGAGTGTTGTGAGTTGTTCGTTTTGCGAATTTGGCTCGAAAGGCATGTTTGAAATCTGACGATCGATCTTCTCCAGCTCTGTGATAATGCCCTGTGTTACCTCTGAAATCTGGGTTGCCTCTGAAATCGAGGCGTTCTGCATCGTCAGGTCAGTGGATTGCCGAGGATTCAGCGGCACTCCGCTCGCTAGTAAAGCTTGTTGTTGATCGAATGAGGGAAGTCCTAGCAAGCACCAGCGATCCTCAATTCTCAATAATGAACCAAGGAATAATTGGCCTGTTTTAAGGTCGTTTTGCGTTGGGGTAGAGAAGAGTGCCACGGCGTTGTCGTAGAGGGTGAAGTCTGAGGTGGCACTTCCCATTGCCTTGGCGATGGTTCCAGGACGCTGTGCCGCGAATTGGAGCCACCGAGACGTTCCAGTTAGCTGACCTTGGCTGGCTGAAAAGCTCGCGAATTGGTCTGTCGCAGTCGCGATTTGTTCGAGAATTACCTGCGTTAGATCGATGCCCAGTCCTGCTTCGACTAGGTCGGATTCACTCGGAAAGAGGCGTTGAAATCGCCTCTGATCCTGCTTCTGGATCGCCAGTATCGCTTCCTCGCTGACTTCTTCCGCCGAAATCGTCTTCCAGCGGTCAATGAAGCCATCCTCATCCGGGTCCATTCCCCAGCGAGTCCCATTGGTACCGAGCCAGCGATATTGATCCGCTTTCCCGTTGAAATTTGCGTCAATATCTCGATAGGTCTCCGTCCCTTGGGCATAGTAGCACCAGAGGTCGACCTTTTTGTCACCATTGGTGTCAACAAAGACTCGAAGCGTAAGTCCGTTCGGAGAAAGTACCTCCCAGCCGCTCCATGAATCAACTTGGAGGTCACGTACCGTGCATTTTGCCAGCTCTTGGTCTGGTACCAGGTCGTAGGCAATATCGGCTTGGACCGGCGATAGAGATAAAGCCTCGGTTGCGGTGGGTGGTGCGGCCGAAGTGACGCGGGCGATGGTGGGATTGACAGCAAGTGCCAGCAAACCGATTGATAATCGCAGTGCGTGGGAGGCTGGTTTCTTCTCAGTCATGGATTTTATCCGCTATCAGGAAATGGCGGCCTCTTGCTAGGTAGCCGATCGAAGCACTATCGATTGAAGGCGTTTTGACTCGTGTGTTGCAAGGCAGAATCTCGCGGTTTAACTGCAACCGATCGCGTCAAACAGGATGAATCGGAGGATCATGAGGGATTTTTTGTGAGGATTCGGTCGGGATTAGACGACGAATACGTGTCTGTGACGGGTGGAGATTTAGTTAATAAATCGCTTGCTTTTTAGGTTCTTCTCTAGCGTTCGGAGCGGTTTGTGCCGTTTTAGAAATCTATGTTTCGAGGAGGATTTTGGGAGGAGTTTGGAATCCCAGCATTCTTCCCTTTGACAGCACACTAAGTTTCCGTAAACTTTCCGCTCGCAATCAATAAGAACGCGAGTGA
>JAKMEW010000417.1 GCA_022425745.1 Rubripirellula sp. | reverse complement strand
ATCCCTACCTAACGCCTACAACACCGCAACCAAGTTCAGTATCGATCTGACTTATAGTACTGGTTCAGTGATGAGCGTGAACCATCACTACAAGCGTGAAGGCGATAACGTTGATTTTGGAAACGGTATTCTTTTTGAGGGCTCAAAAGGAAGGATCTTCGTCAATCGCGGAAAAATTGAAGGTAGTCCTTACAAGGCTCTCACTGACGCGGATCGGAAATTGCTTGACGAACGCATTGTGAAGCTGTGCAAAGGAAAGCAACCAGGCAGTCACATGAAGAACTTTTTCGACTGTATCGAGGATGGAAGCAAGCCGATTTCTGATGTCTGGTCCCATCATCGAACGATGACATCCTGCCACCTTTGCAATATTGCATTGATGCTCGGACGCGATTTGCAGTGGGATCCAAAAGCCGAGATGTTTGTTGATGACGAACAGGCGAATGCTTTGATGAGCCGAAAGTCGCGCGACTTTGACGCACGAGCGTAGCTCGGCGAGTGTCGGGAATCGGTGCGTCGGAGCAGATGATCAATCACCTCTCGTTATGCTGATTCAGCGTGGCGAGAGGTTTTTTATTTGCGATTTGTTCAACGCACGCGGGAATAACGCAACCTCGTCAAGACTCCCCTGCCAATTGTTGGACGAATCACTACGACCTGCAATGAAGTAGGTGTTGATTGATTCAGTTGGTTTGGCTGGGAGTGGAGCGTCGATTTCTGGCTCACTCTTCCGGTCAAGGAAAACCTGAATGCGATGCGGTTCACGAACGATGATCACTTGATGCCATTGCCACCTGCCGAGTGGAGTTTTGCCGATGATCGGTTTCTGGTTCCCGTACTGAAAAATCAGGCATCCCGGCTTGGTTTCAGTGCCACCGAGTCCGAGGTGTTCTCCGTAAGCACTTGTTGCATGTGCGTGGTCTCGGGAAAAGAACCATCCTGTAATTCCTCGTGCGTCGCTGGGCATCCCATTCCAGAGACTCATGACCACCGAGTAAGAATCAGAGTGTTGGTTCATGACTGACCGCACGCGCCCTCCGGCAAAGTGCACGCAACGATTCACCTGATCCTCCATGGTGAAGTTTCGATTTTTGGGGCCCTCGAGAAAGAAACAGACATCCGACTCGTATGTGGCATGGTGACCATGGGGCGACGCATCACGAGCAATTGGGTGTTCGGAGTCTGCAAAACGCCAATAAGCGATTGGATCTTGCTTTAGGATACTTGCGGCCAGTGGTCCGGTGCTTTCTTTGTAGGGGCGGCGAGGGCGGTTGCAGACTTTTTCGAGTAGTCCGAGGTTTGTTGAAACGATTCTAGGTTCCGCGGTGACTTCGAGACCGGCGGATCTTGCTGCCCAGGTGTTGTAGCCTCCGAGCCGGTGCTGTTCCGGCGGAGGGATGTACCCATCTGCACCGTTGGCAAGTTCAATGACCATGGTGTGATCGACGGGGCTTTGGTGTTTGATTTTGAGTCCCGTCAGGGCATAGGTTTCATTCGGGGTCGATGCGATCGCAAAGCGGCCAATGCGAATTGCTTGAACCAAGATTTCAGTGTTTTGCATTTGGTGCAGCAGAACTTGCTCGCGTGCGTAAACTTCTCGAGTGTCTTTGGGTGTGTTGTTTTCAATCCCCTCCACAATGCTTCGTGACCACTCAAGTCGTTGGAGATCGGGAGTGCGATAATTCATTGACAGTTCAGCCTGAGCCATCGAGATGTCGTTGGCGTCCTCGTACTCGATCGTTTCAAAAAGATTGATCGCAACATCCAGCAGACCTTGGGTGTAGCTTTCGATCGTGCTTTCGTCTTCACCTTTCCATGTCATGTAGTCTCGACGCCAGATATCACCACTGCATCCGTGCGACATGATGCCGACAAAAGTTGGTGTTTGGTTCTGATCATTCGGTTGTTGTTTTGCTTTAACGTGTTTTTGCAGGCCATCACAAAAGAGTCCGAAGTAGTCCGCGCTGATCGCTTTGTCGCTGAAGTAGTGCATCGAAAAGTTGGCCATTGCCGCGATTGGATGTCCGTCTAG
>JAKMEW010000392.1 GCA_022425745.1 Rubripirellula sp. | reverse complement strand
ATACTTGAGCAGTGCATGATGGAGGTATTATCGAGAAGAGTGCTATCACCTTCCTCAACCTGCGCCATCTGCTCACAAAGGTAGGCGAGCTGCGATGTGAAAAACTGGTTGACGCCGATAAGCTCCTGCGGCTGGGTGTGTGCCATCTGATGATGTTGATCTTTCGCGCCGGCGTGAGCATGAGTGAGGATGGATCCATCGTTACAGTACTTCAGCGTCGAGATTCGCGTGGAGTCAGTACGGAAGGCCAGCAGAACAATATCATTCATCAGTTTCCAGTACTCCGGAATTTCAGTAGGAATACCGTCAGCAGGCCGTGGGCGATCTGGGGCAGTCAGGGTAGGCTTCCAACCGCCAGCCTCGCTCTCCTTGCCCGCCCTCTTGATACGTCCTTCGATTTCATGAACGCTACCAAGATATTCTTCAAATCTTTGCCGGTCGGAAACGGAAAGTCGTTGCCGCAACGAATGGGCGTCTTCCAGCACCGCATCAACAAGACGTAGGTCGCCGCGATTTGGCTTGGTGCGAAAAAGCTGGTCGAAAGCGAGTGCTGGTCGTGTTTCCGTCCAAGTCGGCGACACCGCCGTACTCCAGGAAATGTGCGAACTGTACAGCAGGGGATGACCGTCCTGCAGACCAGGAATCGGCCCCTCGCAGCCAAGCACCAGCGAGGGTATGCGAGTGCGATTACCAAGTTGCTGCGCCATCAACTGATCAAAACTGACGCCCGTTCGAACCTCGGTCTTCGACATCGATGCGCCGCTAAGCATATTACCGGTCTGCATGCAGTGGATGACACCGTTATTGGCTTGTTCATTCCAGAGACCACGGAGAAATACCATCCGCTGCTTCCACGACTCGAGTGGTTTCAGGCATGACCCAAGTTCCATCGCCTCGCCTTCCCCTTTTGCCCACCAGTGATCGGAGTGAAACCCCATCCCAGTGAATGTCACGAGCGTGCGAACCGGTGGCCCTTGATTGGAAGCAGAGCTGGTAGCTGAAGCCGACGGAAGTGATTCGAGCCAAGGCAGAGCCATTGAGACACCGAGTCCACGCAACATGGTGCGTCGCGAAACAGGCGAAGCAGATCCGATGGGCATAGGGACGTTCCTATATGGAAAAGGTCGGGTTGTTGTTTGGCTTTTCAGCCAACATCATCTGGTGGTTCGTTAAGGGGTAGCTGCTAGGGGACGGATACTGGCGTCAGACGCTTTCGCTTGAGGAGAGTTTGCCTGAGGTCGAATACATCGAAACTGCTCACTGTTAACAAGGAGAAGCAAAGCGTCCGACCACCTACCGCCATCAACCATTATTTTGGTGAGGTAATTGACAAGCTCTCGGTCGGAAAGCTGCACTGCACGCCCTAACGAGTAACCTGTCAGTTTTCGAGCCAGTGTCCTCAAAACGTCTTCTCGTCGAGCGTTAGCCAGATAGTCGCGTAAACCTTCAAAGCCGTCGATATCGACCCCATCTCGTGTCGTCGCCGCAGTGTCACCGGGTTTTAAATCTGCGGTAGGTCTCAGTCGGCCTAAAGCATCAAATTGTTCAAGCGTCATCCCGTAAGGATCAATGCGGACATGACAATTGGCACATGCAGGATCCTTTTGATGACGCTCGGTAAGCTCGCGAACACTGAGGCCTTCGGGCAACTCTTCAGGTAGAGGAGGGACCCCGGGCGGCACCTTCGGTAACTGCTCTCCAAGCATCTGTACCACCCACGCACCTCGCTTCACTGGGCTGGTCCGTGAGGCGGCCGCAGTCTTCGCTAACACGGACCCAAAACCAAGCAATCCGCCCCGACCGTAACTTGAAACATTCTCGACTCGACGCCAATGCGAACCGGTTATGCCAGGAATACCATAGTGGTTGGCGAGGATGTCATTGATGACAACCGCATCGGTATCGATCAGTTCAGCGATCGGGCGATTTTTCACCAGCGAGTCTTCAAATAAACGCACCGGTTCCTCAGCTAAAGCATGAATCAACTCCGGCGTGAACTCAGGAAATTGCTTCAGATTCCGTCCATGATTGGTGACAAAGTCACGCACGCCGAGCCATCGGGCACCGAACTCTCGTGCCATACCACGCACTCGATCATCCTTTAACATCCGATGCACTTGCTGCTCCATGATGCCGGTCTCGTGGAGACGAGACGACTTCAAACGTAACTCCTCGTCGGGGATTGAATCCCATAATAAAAAGCTGAGCCGTGTCGCTAATTCTTCACCCGAAATTGGCTGCCAGCGTGACCCAGCCGCGGGCTGCTCGACTCGATACAGAAACCACGGTGAGGAGAGAATTCGGACAAGCGTCCTGCGGAATGCTGGATCGTGCTTCATTCCCGATTCGCGATCAGCGTGGTAACCAGCAAGAATCTCCGCAACCTCTTCATCCGCAAGCGTTCGGCGCCACGCTCGCGCGGCAAATTGCACTAGTGCCTGCAAGTGAGTGGTTTCTGCTGCAACCTTACCAGCGCGTAACGCCTCCTCTTCCTGCTTGACTTGCTGTCCAAATAGCTGAATGTAAAAGAACATAATGCGAGCACCATCGTTGGGCGCTCGATAGTACTGTTGGATCTCTTCGTACATTCGGGGTGTGGCAAACGCCTGCTCACTCACAAAATCGAGTTCACTCCACAGGCGATCAAGCTCAGCTCGCTCATGTTCGTCAAGTAACAGACGACGCAAAGGCTCGTCTTCTCGATGATAAAGAAAAAGACTTCCTTGCGCGTCGCGTGGGATGATAGGTGCGAACAGCACAGCTGGTGGAAAGAGGGCACGAAATTCGTCCGCGGATCGAGCGAGCTCTTCAGCGACGCGTGGATGTACAATTCTTGCAACTCGCGGGTTCCCTGCTATGGCCTCCGCAACGGGTTCAGCATGCGTTCCGCCACCGCCTTTTGCCGCGATCAAAAAAGCCTGCACCTCTGCGGTCTCTGGACTACCCTCGTCGAGACTAACATCCGCACACAGAAAACGCGGTAGGGTGAGTGACGTTTGTAGCCCAGCGGGCAATGCACTTAGATCGATCACCAACTCCTCACCGGCAACCGTAACAAGCGCCGTTTTGGGAACGTCCCGCTTTTCGGGATGCTGTCCAAACTGGATGCCACACGCTGCCTCGACGGCTCTCTTGAGTTCTGGATGCTCAGCCAGTACGAGCGTCCCACCGTCGCCACCTTCGAGCCGGAGCCGATCCCAGACAACGTAGGTTTCGAGCTGTGCGGTGGTTTTGGAATGTGGAGGCAAAGCAACGAGCCGAAAGATTGGCTCGCGGGCAGCACTTTGAATCGTCTCGCGAGCGACGACACGATTGATTTCCTCCCACGCCGGAAACCCGTTGCCGACAGCAATGACTGCGTTCTTCTTATAGTTGCCTCGGAATAATTGATTCTGTGTCTCTTTGATGGCTTCCAGTACGGGTGCTGGATCCGTTGTCGCTTCCCGCCATTTTCTTCGGATGAGGTCAAGCGGTGCAGGATGCATCCCCGGATCCGGTAAAGCAGTCGTCTCACTGTTTACCTCAACCAACGCTTGTCCTAAATCCGCGGCTGCAAGATGTGAGAGTTCGAACGCGACGCCGTCGAGTCCAGCGGGATGTGCATCAGCAACGCGGCCACTGACGAGCAACTCGCCCGCAATCGGGCTCGTCCATGCGACTGCCACGGGTCGATTGTGCCCTGGGTGAACAAAGAAGGTCTGTGGAGGCAACGTCGTCCACACTCGCAGCTCCTCCGCTCCTGTGTTCACAAACACCGATGGCTCCGAACCCCGACTCCACGACTTCAAGACAGAATGCCCCTGAATGCTGTCGCGGTGCTCCGTGAGAAAACTTGGAGCCGATGCGGTTTCTAGAAAACTCCATCGAGCCTCGTGGTGATCTACCCAAGCATTCCCCTTCAGCAGGTCAGGAATCAGATCCGAAACACTCCACGATCGCTGCTCGCCTTCAATTTCGCGAATCGTCCAATCGACAAGCGTACTGTCGGCACCGTGGTTAGCATTTGGCAACACGGTCATCAGTAGAAGTTCGCCACGTGCCACCGTCACTTTCTCTTCAAAAGGCACCGATGCTCCCTCGGCAACCTGCGACTCGGCAAGAATACGTTTGGATGAATTCCAAATTGTCGAAATCTTTTCCGCACCATTTTTCTGCCGTAGCTTCTTTGCGTCGACTTTAGCGACCTTTTCTTCCCACGAGTGAATCCGTCGGCCGACCTCAGCAGCGGTCAATGAAGTTGGTGTGGTGCTAGTCAGTCCAATCCAGAGTTTTGCCAGGTAGGTCGCATTGAGATTCTCCTCAGCCGCTACCGCAACGATTTCATTCAGATCACCACCCATCAATCTGTCTCGATGACGCAGCGTCGCGGCAAGGTGACTCTCCAGCGGCGGCTCCCCGTTGGCGTCTGCATAACGACCGTGAAAACTTCGGAGGGCTGCAAGTGCTTCCGCTGTCCAAATGGGCTGATCGGTAGAATGTGAAAAACGAAATCCATCCGGCAGAAGCACAGCTCGAGCAGCAACGTCCCGCGCTGTTTGGTGATACCGCTGCACCAATTCGGGAGTCATCGGCATCGCGTCGCCAACGTTGGCAAATCCCTCACCGCCGACACTATCCACTGGAAATTCTCGGGCCTTGGTAGGCAGCATATCCACACCCGTCAGATCTCGAATCGCATTGTCGTATTCAGTGTTGCTTAGCCGCCGAAGAGTGACCGGCCCCGGATCACCGGCTCGTGCTGCAGCTTCGACATCCAGCGCCATCATCATCCAGTTCAGCAATTGCTCACGCTCAGCCTGACTCGGCTGTAACGCATCGACGGGTGGCATGTCACCCGCGCGAAGCCGCTCCGCTACATGGTTGATCACTTTGGGTCGAGCCAAAATCGCCTCGGTAGAGCTGAACTTGGTGAGGTCGAGATCGTTATCGATTGGCGTTGCCCCGTGACACTCACCACAAAACTTAAAAAGCAGCGGCTTAACCTTTTCCTCGAACAACTCAGAGATCATCATCCGCGTCGGTTCATCCGCCTTCAATGGTGCACCGACCTCGGGAAGACAAATTGAGAACAG
>JAKMEW010000377.1 GCA_022425745.1 Rubripirellula sp. | reverse complement strand
GTCCGCTGAGCGTCGAAACATCTCGCAGGGCCTAAGTTTCGTCATGGGGCACACGAAACCTAAAAGTTTTGACGTTCGCCAAACGTCCCGTACTAACCAGAGATTTGCAGACCAATGCCAATCCTTGCATCAGAACCTGACTGCTATCCAGAGAACCTTTTTGAAGCGTCTGATTTGGCGGAAAGAACTTGGTGGCTGCTTTACACGAAAAGCCGTCAAGAAAAGCAATTGATGCGTCATCTCCGACAATTGGATCTAGAACACTACGGACCCCAGATCGCTAATCGGAAACGCTCCCCCGCTGGTCGCATTCGCACCAGTTACATGCCGCTGTTCACCAATTATGTCTTCCTTTGCGGCGAGGAAATGGCACGCTACAAATCGGTCTGCACCGGATGTGTGCTCAAAGCAACCGAGGTGGTCAACACGTCGGAATTCGTTGAAGACCTGCGGCAGGTAAATGAACTCATCCAAATGGGTGTACCGCTCACGCTTGAAAGCAGAATTGAGGCCGGTCAACGAGTTCGAATCAAGAATGGGCCTTTTGAAGGATACGAGGGCATCGTCCTTCGACGTGAGAACGAAACCCGCCTTCTGGTTTCGGTGAAATTCATGGAGCAAGGCGTGAGCGCGAAAATTGACGACTGCCAACTTGAGGCGGTTGCCTAGGCAACATCATCCTGGGCAACGCGAACGCGGCAAAACGCGACGCAGCACGCAGGTCGGGTTTGACGGATAGGATCAAGCGAACATAATCGTTCACCGAGCGTTCGTCTCCTCCTCCTCGACTTTTCTCTTTGCCGATCAGGGACCTACACCTTGCCCATCGCATTTATCACCGGCATCACCGGACAGGATGGATCCTACCTGACCGAACTTCTCCTTGAAAAAGGATATGAAGTTCACGGCTTGGTACGACGCTCGAGCACCATTGGTCGCAGCCGTCTCGAAGCACTGTTCAACAATAAAGCGATCTACGAGAAACGCCTCTTTCTGCACTATGGCGATCTTGATGACACCACGACGATACGTCGTATCCTTTCGTCCACCGCCCCAGATGAAGTCTATCACCTAGCGGGACAAAGCCATGTTGGATTGAGTTTTGAAATCCCTGAAACCACCTGTCAATTCACTGCGATGGGTACCCTGAAACTGCTGGAGATTCTCCGAGATCTTCCGAAGCAACCAAAACTGCTGCACATCAGTAGCTCGGAAATTTTTGGACGCCCCCCTACTTCGCCGCAAAATGAGTCAACCAGTCGCGACTCGGTCACGCCTTATGGGATCGCCAAGAACTTTGCGACTCAAATGGTCAAACTTTACCGCGAATCATTCGGACTCTTTGCGTGCAACGCGATCTGTTACAACCACGAATCTCCTAGACGTGGCGAAACCTTCGTGACGCGCAAAATCACACTCGGTGCCGCAGCGATTGCACTGGGACTACAAGACAAATTGGTTCTTGGATCGCTCGATGCAAAACGCGACTGGGGATTCGCCCCCGAGTACGTTCAGGCGATGTGGCTCATGATGCAACACTCAAGTGCGGATGATTACGTTTTGGCAACCGGTGTTAGTCACAGTATTGAAGACTTTCTCGATGCCGCGTTTCGTGCCGTGGATCTCGATTGGAAGCAGCACGTCAAACAAGACGAACGCTACATGAGGCCTGCCGAAGTTAGTCAACTGGTTGGAGATGCGAGTAAAGCCGAGTCACAACTAGGTTGGAAGTCGACCTACACACTCGACAAAATCGTGGACTCGATGGTTCAGAGCGACCTCGAATCACTCCAAGCTCGTAGTCGATGATTGGCCAAGGCTAGCCCAGACTTCACAACAATTCTCAAACGGACGCATTAGCGAATCATCGTAAACCGCGGAGCGGTTGAAGGTTGTTGATCCCAGCGCTGTATTCGATCGGTCGATCAAAATTCGCCGAGAACCCCGGTGTGGCGGAACCATTAGAAAGGGTGGTCAAATCAATCCGCTGTGGGGCTGAAGTTGGCATGACGAATAAGCTGGGATCGCCGCTGAGTAATTGGTTGACCGCGTAAGATCCAACTTCAATCTTCATCGATAGCGGCGGCCCGACCGCTGGCATCAAATGAATTTCAACCTCATGCGGAATCGAGCATTCGTAAGATGCATAGTAAGCGTGTTTGGTCGCGTGACTTCTTGCGATCAGATTGCCCGACGGTGCATACAAGAATTGATCGGTAACAAAACCTGCCTTCGGATCCAAGATCAACACTTTCTGATAGATACCATCTGGCATAGTCTCAGTACTACGAACCTCAAGTCGACCATCGGTCCGAGTGATTGGTCCCGCGATGACCTTTGTCGGATCGAGTTCGACCAAGCCTAACGCGTCCATCATCCAAGTTGGATCAATTGGTAAAATCGCACGCGACAATTGCTTCTGATATTGGTCGTGCCTAGCGTAGTACAAAGTCTTGGAGACTCCCTCGGGAACCTCGAACCAAAAGGATTCAGGATTACTCCCCATGTCGATCCCGGCAAAGATGATCGGCAGACTCGCTCGGAGGCGGAAGTTTTTCTCGCGTTGAAGATTTAGAGTCGCTCCGAGCCGCGGTAAGTCGGGCATGCTTAAAACTTCCACCGAAGCGGAATTAGTGGAAAGCTGACTGATCGATTTGGTGCGATTCATCGTCAACACTAAATCTTGCAGTGTCGGAGTTGCCTGAAAAACAGGTGGTGGCGGGGGAAACAACGCAGCCGGTGGCTGTCGCGAACAAGTCGCCCCACCACAGACGAAAAAACAGAGAAGCCCCAGTAGGGGAAGACACCAAGAGGTTTTGAAGCCGATCGCTGAACGGCGAAAGACATCGGCTGCAAATTCACCGCATGCATCGAAGCGTTTCATTTGCTAGCTCCCGCAGGTGGCTGTGATTCGTGTTCCTCGGAACTGGATTCCTCGTCCAACTCTTCCTCAGCTTCACAGTACAGAAGCTCATTGAGCTCATCCTTGAGTGAATCCGCTTCTCCTCGAGTGATCGTCGGTATCGGTATCTCGATCACCTCTCCGGTCGTGGCAACTTCTACTCGCAGGTACTCCACCTCATCTCGCTGCTCTTGAGCCGGTGCGGCTGCCTTAACAACGCGACGACGCATCAACATGAGAGCGAGCAGGAACCGACTTTTTTCTCGATTTGGAACCTGATCCATCTGTCTCAACAAATCTACCAAGACGGCAGGTGGTGCCAAAACCAGTTTCTTTTCATCATCCGCGGGCATTCGACTCTTCCACCACCCAACCGCATTTTCAGGTGGCTCACTCCAACCCTCCGCAGAATATTCCCTACGTTTAAAGTCGTCGCCGTCCTCCACAACCACCGAGTAATACCACTCACCGCCACGCAGAGGTCGCTTCAACGCGTAACACTGACGCGTGCAACGACCGACTTTGTATTCGCCTAGCATGGTTTCGCCTACAGATGGCGGGATGTGAAGCGGCAGAGACCGAATCTGCACGTCTCCCTGTCATATCAAATTGCGAGCCAACGCCGAAAGCGAGAAACTCGCTAGTCATCGTCCGAGCGATCGAGATTGTGGTGCACACCCGGAAAAAAACCTGCCAAGACGACACCTTGGCGATGCACCGAACTGAATTGCAAGCAATTAGAGAATCAGGTGAGCAAAAGGCAGAAAAAAAGGAATTCGATCTTCTAACCTAACGACTCGATCGATGGAGACTCACTCGGACAAAATCGAGAAGAACCAACGGCCATCTCGGGACTTCTGTCCGCTCAGCATCCCGTTGGTACGGCTCGGGTTGCCGGAATCGACCATCGCCTTAACCTGACTGCTTACCGTCTCATCAATGCCAAAGAAGTCATTCACTCCCTCTTGAATCTCTCCGTCCAATTGAAGTGCCGAAAAACGACACTCAGTCGGCTCAGCCGCATCGGACTGAATGAGGATGCGATCAACGACTTCCCAGGCAAAAACATCACCCTTGCTTTGCGGCAACGCGAGCCGTTTCAACGCGACTCGCTCATAGCGATCGTTAAATTGAAGCACAAAGACCTCACATCGACTCGGAGAGCGCCCCGAGAACGCAACCGATCTGCTGTCAGGTGCCCAAACAATCCGATCACCCAATGAGCGATGTCGATGTTCATCACGGACAAAGATCGGGCGCACCTCCTCTGAGCGGCAATCGTACAACGAGACTCCGTGTAGATTAAAAAATGCGATCTGCGTTCCATCGGGCGACCAACTAGGGCACCTTCCTTGGGACAGCATTTTCCCAGACAGGCCGTTTGGATCCATCAACCAAATACCGACTCCGCGATGCGAGCGTTCACAGACAAAAGTCGATCCATCAGGAGCCCAGGCTGGTAACCGCCCCTGACAAACTTCGCGATGATTCTGATCATCAAGTGAAATACGCACCACTCGCGTCTCGTTTTTGAGATTCCGATTCACTTGATGCACCAACAAACTGTCACCATCAGGATGAAGACTAAAGCCGCCCAGCTCGATAACATTTGGGTCCTGAACGATGACCCGACTGGTTTGACTCAGAGGATCAAAAACAACTAAATCGACGGATTGGATGCTCTCAAAAACAAACTCGTCTCGTGAGATCGCTCCATCGGAATCGGAATCTAGGCGATGAAAGTAATAACGCCGCTGGAGCTGAAAGAGATTAGTGCGACCGAATTCAAATTCATTGAAAGTGAGCTTCTGATCGCCATCATGATCGAGCAGGTTGCTTTGCCACGGATAATTCCGATTTCCCAAAGGCGAGACGAGGTACTCTTGAAGCGTCAGTCTGGAATCTTGGTTATCGTCGAATGCGTGAAAAATCGCTCTTTGAATTGCATGTCGCGAACCATCTACACCAACCATCATCTCGGACCAGTCAATAAAACTGTCAAGGTTTGTATCTGCTTGGCAAAACCATAGAACCGGATCAAAGAAACATCCGCTGAACGGATCAGACAATTCCTCGTAGGTGATTCGCTGATCTTGATCGAGGTCGACGTTTGTAAAACCCTCAGGCAAATCCTTCGCGGCGCCTCGCCAAGCCTCAATCTCCTTCTGATCGACCTCGCCATTTTGATCTTGATCAATTTCTAAAAACCAATCGAAGCGAACCACTCGTCCTGTTGGATCACGAAGCTTCCGACCATCTCGCAACCTGACACCCAACTGCTGTTCGAGAAAATGCCGTGCCTCAAGTCGACTTACTTTTCCATCAAGATCCAAATCAGCGAGGTCAATCACGCGTCCGGTTACAAACTGATTCCCCTCCGGAATGATTGAACCGAGAAAATTACCGACAAACGTGTGCGCGCTGATGAGTTCCTCCGGACGTTGATCCCAACGGTCATAGGACTCATCCATCGCTGCAACCGCATCGGCAACCAACCGAGAAAAAGGGTCGGGAATCGCACCTCGAAATGGCGCTTCAACCCAACCGGGAATCGCAGCAAACTCTCGAAAACTCAGTTTCGCGTTGAGATCAAAATCGAACAGTAAAAAATCCCGCCGCCTTTCACGCGGATCTTTTCCTGTGGGTACTAGCTCCACACCCTCGCTCGTTACATCCTGACTATCAACAGAGAGAAACTCGGAGAGGTCTAAGGAGAAATCATGATTGCGATCGAGGGTTTCAAATCGCTGACGCACGATTAATGCCGCCTTGGTCCACCCTGCCTCACGAGCCGCCTCGACTTGGGCGCCTCCTGACGATTTCGAGCCAGTAGTGTTAGGAGTTGAGGTGTTCGGCGTTGAGGTGTTCGCACCACGAACATCTGACTGAGCCCGTGCTTCTTGGAAACACTCCAGAGCAAACAAAAGAATGACAGTAAGAACGCAAGAACGGCTACAGCTTTCACAGCTCAGACGTTTAAGGCCAAAACACTCAGGGGGAATCATCAGCGTCGATAGAACCATGCCGGTCGGTTGGCGTGCGGACTTCCGATTGGTTACGAGTTTCATCCGTTGAGCAGATGATCTTGGAAGAAACATTTCAAGCACAGACGTTTAAACCAGACTGCTTAACATTCAAGCGATTGAAGGTAGGCCGTAGGCCCGCCTCGCAACAACACGCTCAAGTATAGCCTTCCCCAGCTCGCCTCGGCACGTTGGAAAGACACCGAAAAAATGCTCCGAGGAGCGAATGAGTCTCGGATCAACACCTCGGTGCGTGCAACTCAGCAGCTCCAACTGCGATCACTAACAAGTCGCAAAAGCCTCAAAAAACACAGAAAACCCTTCTTTTTTAGGCACCTACAGACTTGCGAGGAATTGTTGCCACGGAAGCCGTTGACCAACTGGGATGTGAGCGATAAATTTTGGCCTTGCTTGGTCGGTCAACGAGAAATCGATGCTGGCCGAAGATGACGGTGGCTGTAGCTCAATTGGTTAGAGCATCGGATTGTGGTTCCGAGGGTTGGGGGTTCAAGTCCCCTCAGCCACCCTTCTTTTCGCATTTGATGTCTCGTGAGTGAATTCCGAGGTGTTAGATCTCTTGGTGCCAAGCCACATGGAGCTGGGCGGCTTGAAGCTGGGAGCTGGGCGGCTGGGAGCTGGACTCATCGGGTTCATTTTTTTCGCGAGACCCGCCACGCCAAACCTCAACGCGAGCAGCACTGTGCCCAAAACACTCTGCGACGATCAGATCAGTGAACTGGAAGCCCTCTGTGATCGGGGCAAACGGATTCACGCGGCAAAACGCTACATCGAGCTGACAGGTGGTACTCTCAAT
>JAKMEW010000514.1 GCA_022425745.1 Rubripirellula sp. | reverse complement strand
ACTTGGAAGAATCTTTCTTGCTTCCCGAATTGTTTCGTACACCTTTGATGGAGTCGCGGTGCCAGAAGCATCCTTGAAGCAAACGGCATCGAAAGGAATGCCAGCGTCGAGAATCTTCTGCAACGTTCCCACGTAGAACTCAGGGTCATGTGCACCTTGGCAACCCGGGGGTAATTCCATTAGTGTCACGCAAACCTGATGCTTTAGGCCAGCATCAACGATGCACTGACCACTGTAGATCAAGTTGTCGACGTCATTGAGTGCATCAAAGTTACGGATCGTGGTCATGCCATGCTTTTTAAACAGATCAGCATGTAGCTTGATGATATCGCTTGATTGAGAATCGAGGCCCACCACATTCACTCCGCGTGCGAGCGTTTGCAGGTTGGCATCGGGGCCCGCGGTGGCTCGGAACGCATCCATCATGTCAAAGGCGTTTTCGTTGCAGTAGAAATACAACGATTGGAAACGTGCGCCGCCGCCTGCCTCGAACCATGAGATCCCAGCATCCCTAGCTGCTTCGACTGCGGGCAGGAAGTCATTGGTGAAAACTCTCGCTCCGTATACCGACTGAAAGCCGTCACGGAACGCAGTGCACATGAACTGAATTTTTTTCTTTGACACGATTGTCGTCTTTCCAAACTGAACTCGAATTCACACTACAAAAGGTGATCGCAACTAGGTCAAAACAGACCAAAGCACACCCGCGGCAATCGCCGAACCAACCACTCCCGCCACATTGGGAGCCATGGCATGCATCAATAAAAAGTTGTGCGGATCTTCTTGCTGACCGACCATCTGAACGACTCGGGCCGAGTCGGGGACCGCCGAGACACCAGCAGCACCAACAAGCGGGTTGATTTTATCCGTGAGGAACAAATTCATGAACTTCGCGAACAGCACACCGCCTGCGGTCGCAATCGCGAAGGAGAGTGCCCCAAGACCGAAAATCTGTAGCGACTGAGAGGTCAAAAAGGTATCAGCTTTGGTGCTGGCACCCACTGAGAAACCCAACAAAATGGTCACGATATCGATCATTGCCGTTCTCGCAGTCGCCGCTAATCGCTCGGTCACCATGCTCTCCTTAAGCAGATTGCCGAAGAAAAGCATCCCAAGCAAAACAACTGCCCCAGGAGCAATTAGGGTCGTAATCAAGAACGCCGCGACCGGAAAAATAATCTTCTCTCGCTGAGTTACCTTGCGGGGAGGCGTCATATGTATCAAGCGTTCTTCCCTCGTCGTCAGCAAACGCATGATCGGTGGCTGAATCACCGGCACCAACGCCATGTAGGAATAAGCTGCAATCGCAATCGCACCGAGAAGGTGTGGAGCGAGTTGGGAGGCTAAGAAAATCGCGGTCGGCCCGTCCGCCCCACCGATGATTCCAATGGCACCCGCTTCCGCAAAATCAAACCCAAGGTAGATCGCACCAAAGAAAGTCAGAAAAACACCAACCTGCGCAGCAGCGCCGAGAAGAACCAATTTTGGATTCGACAACATCGTCGAAAAATCGGTCATCGCACCGATCCCGAGAAAGATCAGTGGTGGATAGATTCCGAGACTGACACCCGAATAGAGGTAGCTCATGACGCTGCCAGGGGTGAACTGAACCACCCCGTCAACGATTGCCCAACTTTCGGTGTCATAAACGCTCATCGGCATTCCGGGTATCGGAATGTTCCCAACAACCGCTCCCATCCCGATTGGCACCAACAACAATGGCTCGTAATCTTTCATGATCGCAAGGCAGATAAAAACTACCCCAATCACAATCATGATCAGATTACCGAGGGTCATCGATGCGAACCCGGTGGTCTGTAAAAACTCACTGAAAATGTCCATCTCTAGCTTTCGTCCCGATTAGCCTTGGCTTCCAACAATCTCATAGTCGCCGCGGCTTTCCTCGCGGCTCAAGTGAACGCACCAAACTGCCTAATTAAGATTTCCCGTCCGTGCCGGCAGTGACCTGACGCTGAAATTCGGTGTGTAAGACATAACCAATTGCGGCCAGCAATTCTAATTCCGCATCCTCATCCTGCTCTTCATGAACCACTCCGTGATGGTGATCCGATTCAGGCAGCACCGCGTTGATCAATTGCAAAGCCTTCGGCAGAGTTGCGATAAAAAGACTGAGAAAGATCAGGACCAAAAAGACGATCAGCAAACCAACGATTGCGTTCGTTGCACCCTCGGTAAGGCTCACTTGGGGCGATAACACATCGCTCGCT
>JAKMEW010000370.1 GCA_022425745.1 Rubripirellula sp. | reverse complement strand
TTCCGGCAAACTCATCGCCAGCCAACAGGCATCTCTGGACGGGTGCCGCTCCTCGATAGCGAGGTAGGAGTGATCCATGGAGATTGATACCTCCTAAAGCTGCGGTTGCGAGTGCTGCATCACTGAGGATTTGTCCGTAGTCGCAAACCACCAAAAGCTCCGAGTCAATCTGCTTGAGGGTCCCGATGGTTTCTTCTGCATTGATCGAGTCGGGTGACGCCACCTTGAGCTGATGGGACTCCGCCCATTCTCTCACTGGCTCGGGTGGAGGCCCTTTTCTGCTTTTGACATTCGGAAGAGGTCTAACAAACACGCATTCGATTTGATGGCCTTGAGTGCGGATCGCATCAAAAGCAGGCACGGCAAATGGACCGGTTCCCATTAGTACCACTCGCATCTCAACAACTCCTCGACAAGCGATCAGTTTAGCTTTTGAAAATCGTTAAATCACATCGCACTCATACACTGTGCGGTTTAGCAGTAGCGTTGATACCAAGGTTCGAGCTGAGCGAGGAGTTCGCTGTTGGGTGGAATGCCGCCCGTCTCCTGCTTACTTTGGAAATCTGTTTCCAATTCCAAAATTCGATCATCAATATCTCGCTTTGCCTCATCTGACATCCGGTCAAAGAACATCACACCGTTGAGGTGGTCGTTCTCATGCTGAAGGACACGAGAGAGGAAGCCATCAACATCACGCTCGATCGCATTACCTTTGATGTCGTATGCGCTGAGCTTGATGGTTTTGGGTCTTTTGACATTCCCGTAGATTCCTGGCAGGCTCAAGCAGCCTTCCTGCGCTGTTTCATTTCCCTTGGGGAATTGGATTTCTGGGTTGATTAGAACGAGTTCCTCACCTTCGTCTCGATTGCCCGTCGGATTGGCGACAAACAGACGGATGGGCAAATTGACCTGGTTGGCTGCTAGCCCGACGCCTTGAGCTTCGTACATCAGATCCAGCATCTCCGCGACGATGTTACGAAGCTGCGCATCGACTTTTCTGATGGGCCGACTGCAGATGCGCAGAGTCGGATGTGGGTGCGGAATAATGCTGAGGGACATAGTGCGTCGTGTGTTGTCTTGGGAGACGAAAGCCAATTCTCTTAAAATGATGAACGATTTTGAGTGGATTTGGCAGGGGGCATCCAATGTTCCGCTTGTAACTCTTTGTGAAAATGAGCCGCACGGATCGGCGTCCGCGGTACGGACCATCAGGATTTCGTATCATGTCACCTGCACCGAGACCACCTAAAGTTAGTGCGTGCTGTGGAATGTTGTTCACGGTCTTTGCTAGGTGCGTCTCAAGCCTTACCTGCATGGTCGGATTCCAGCGGGTTTCCACGTCCTACCCGACTAGACAATCCGAGACGAATTCAAGACGATTCACGCATGATCAATCAACAAGCCGCACGCAGGTTTCAGCTAGTTTTTCAATCGCCAGAATATCTGGGGTGTGTGTCATCGGAGCATGATGGCGTACAGATTTTCGATGCTGGTGTCGATTGTCCCGGTGGATTAGAAGCAGGACTCTCACTCGCACGCCTTTGCATGGGTGATTTAGCGGACGTGCAGATCGTTCCTCTCGATGCCTCCGAGTACGGAGTGAACCAAGGCGTTTGGGTGCGGACGGATCAGCCGATCATGAGTTGTCTTGGTTGCCAGTACGCCGGTTGGCCCGTGAAAGCGGATGACTTTTTTGCGATGGGATCTGGGCCGATGCGACTCGCTCGCGGGCGCGAGGAGGTACTCGAGTCACTAAAGCTTTCTGAACGCGTGTCCGAGGTGGTCGGTGTTCTCGAGACTGAGGTGCTGCCCAACGAGGCTGCTCTCAGCAAGATAGCGAACGACTGCCGAGTTGAGCTCAGTGGTGTCAGACTCGCCGTTGCACCTGCTACCTCAATCGCTGGTAGCGTGCAGGTTGTTGCTCGCAGCGTTGAAACGGCGTTGCATAAACTTCATGAACTGCACTTTGATGTTGGGACAATTGTTTCGTCAACGGGCGTTGCACCTCTTCCGCCCCCAGCAAAACGCGGGGATTTTGTTCAGGGTATCGGCCGAACAAATGATGCGATGCTTTACGGGGCGACCGTCACCTTGTGGGTGGACCATGATGACGATGCGATCGAAGACGTCATTGAACGAGTGCCAGCGGGATCATCGCCCGATTATGGTCAGCCATTCGCTAAAATCTTTAAGGGATACAACTACGACTTCTATCAAGTTGACCCGCTGCTGTTTAGTCCCGCTCGCGTCACGATTCATAATCTTCGTAGCGGGAAGACTTTCGACTCGGGCGAGTTGCAACTTAGCGTGCTGAGAGAGTCTTTTTCGGTATGAACCAGCGGCGTATTTTATGTCTCGGTGCCGGGCACGGTTGGCATTCCTCTGAACTTAAGATGGCTGCTCAACGCGCGCAGATCGATTTTGACTCTGCGAGTTACGAATCGATGAAGTCACTCTTGGTTGATGGCCGACTCGATATTTATTGCGAAAGCGGCCCGCTCAGCGCGTACGACATCATCCTAACCCGCACCATGCCTGCCGGCTCGTTTGAGCAGGTGACCTTTCGACTGGCGATGCTTCATGAGATGCACGATCGCTTTGGATCGGATGTGGCAGCAGGCAGCGTTGGAAATGGTGAGGAACACAATTGTACAGAGCCGGAGGTAGGTTGCCCGGGTCCAAAAGTGCTTAATCCTCCCAGGTCACTCGAACTTGCGATTGATAAATTCGCGACTCTCAGTCGTGTCGCTGCGTTGGGTTATCTCGTGCCGGACACGATCGTTGTCCAATCCAGAGCCGAAGCACTCGAGGCCTTCAAATCTCTTGGCGGAGATTGCGTGGTTAAGCCGATTTTCGGTGGTGAGGGGCGTGGAGTGATGCGTCTGCGAGAAATTGAACTTGCGTGGACTGTGTTTGCATCCTTGAATCAAGTGGGCGCGGTCTTTTATATCCAGCAGTTTAAACCGCCGGGCGGTGTCGATTGTCGTTTATTGGTCATTGGAGATGAAGTGATAGGAGTGCGTCGCCGGAACCCTGACGACTTTCGAACGAATGTCGCCGGCGGCGGCGTTTCAGAGCGATTTACCGTCAGTGATCAGCAGAGGCGAATGGCACTGAGGATCTGTAACGATCTTGATCTGACCTATGCCGCGGTCGATCTGCTTGAGACCGATGATCATGCCCCTTGCGTCATTGAGGTGAATGCAATTCCGGGTTGGAAGGGCGCCCAAGGTGTGGTGCCATTCTCGATTGCCGAGCGGATCGTCGCATCACTAGTTTCTGCAGCGGAGTCGAAGTTAGCGTGACAAGTAAATCATTCCAGCCGAATGTCGCTGCAAGGCTAAAGACCGTCGCATCGTTGATGCCCAGTGCGATTGCAATCGCGGAACCAGCAGGGCCGGTGCAAGCGGACGGTACCAGAAGTTATCGCGCAACCACCTTCGATGTTCTTGACCGTCGTAGCGATGAGATTGCACGAGGGCTTGTTGCGTGGGGAATTCGACCGGGGATGCGATTGGTGATGCTTGTGCCATTTAGTGGGCAATTCATCGAACTGGTCTTCGCATTGCTCAAAGCAGGGGTCGTGGTTGTGTTGATTGACCCCGGCATGGGAAGGCAGCACTTGATCCGTTGTTTGAGTGAAAGCGAACCGGATGGGTTCATTGGGATCCCAAAAGCGCAGGCGATTCGGACGCTATTGAGAAGTCGATTCCCGTCGGCCAAATGGAATGTAACGGTTGGGCGACGCTGGTTTTGGGG
>JAKMEW010000287.1 GCA_022425745.1 Rubripirellula sp. | reverse complement strand
GCAGATAAGCAAGGTAGTAGGTTTTCCAATCGGTGAGCACTGGATCTGACTTAGCTTCGACGGTTTGTCCTTGCCCCGCAAGATCGACGAGGACAACATTACGACCTGCGTCAAGCAATGGCTGGATGGATTCGGTTAAACCAGCCGCTGCATGCATTCCTTGATCATGAAGCAGGATGGCCCAACCCGAAGAAGACTCAGAGCATCTAATGATTGCGGTAGGGATCCTTCGAGTTCCGCAAACAACCAAACCACCTTCGATCTGGCGATCACCCCACGTCTGAGTACCGCGAGAGTCCCAGCGAGGATCGGCAAGCTGATCACAATTCACTCCCAGCACGTCACTTACAACGGTGCGTTTTTCATCACGCCCCATCGCTGACCATTTAATCGATCTTTGCTCAGCAAGCACACCACTAAACTCGTTGTTAATATCGATCACCGAACGTTCCTCAGGCAGACTGGTCAAAACCTGTCCACTTGAAGTGCACAGCAGTGTCGCGGCATCCTGCAACTCCAGCTCGATCGGCTCAACCGGCTCATCAACGCCAAGGAGCCAGCGTTTCATCCAATGTGTGATCGTTGCTAGCCCCTCGGGTTGAACTCCGTGCGGCCCCTCAATCTCCACCAGATCAACGCGTTCAGAGAAACCCAGGCGCCCATAGAATTGTTTTGCTTGGCGAAAGTTCAACCAACTACCATCAATGTCAAAGAAGTCCTGAGTGGTTGAACTGATCAAAGTCGGCATGGGAGCGCGCATTAGGACATAATCAGGTTGATCCAAGCCGATTTTCACCTGACCGAACAAGTTTTGTTCAGCATCTTGCGGACCAATGGTCTCAATTAGTTTTTTAAAGGTGGTCAAATAGCAAGCAGGTGCAGCACATGCCACACGCTTATCCAAGGCCATCACGTAACTCGTTAGAGTCCCGCCGCCTGAACATCCCGTGTAACCAATTTTCTCTGGATCGATCTCGGGTCGAGACACCAAATAATCAATCGCCCGCATAGCATCCCAGACACGATACGTTGCGGTATTTTTACCAACTAAAGTGGAGCCAATCCCCAGCAACAGATGCTCAGTGGTTGTTCCACCAAATGCAACTTGCCCATCATCCAATAAGATCTGTGATCGCTCTCCCTGCCCAATTGGATCGAAGACCAAAGCAGCCATTCCGTGACTTGCAAACATTGCACCAAAACGCTGATTGTAATCTGCGGTTTTAGCAGTTCGACTGTGTCCGCTTGAAACGGCAATACCTGGAACTGGTGATTTGCTACTCGCGTGCTGTGGCAGGTAAAGATTGGCGGTCACGTGATGATTGGGAAGACTTTCGAAAATCACCTTCTCAATCTTGTATTCCCTCCTCTCGACCTTACCGACAATTTGAGAATGAAGCGGAACTGCTTCGGGGAAGCCTCCGAGACTTTCAATCATCCGGCGTCGCTGAAGATCCTGATAGGATTTAATGGCTTCAGGCTTTTTGATTTCCGACAACACTAGATCTCGCGCATCAAGTGCCTGGAAAGCTCGCGACTGCAATTCGCTGTACAGATTCACGGCCTTTAAATCTTCTGCAGTCAGAAATGAATCGGGATCCTGAGCATGAAGACTGGACGAGCGAAACAAGCACTCAGACAGAACGCAAAGCGTAAGTACCAACTTGATCACGAGTCGGAACTTCTTATTCAAAATCGCTCGATTATTTTCGCTTGATTGCCGATTCGCTTGCATCTTCATCAAAACCTTTTTTTCACAGCAGCGGTCTAGGTGCCTGGATTTACAAATTCACCTGATGGAGTGTACCGGCTCGTTATTGAACCTTTTCAAACATCGATCGCATCGCACTTCCCTCACAACAGTACCAATCAAAGAGCGTGCGAACATCAAAACCAACGTTAAAATGTTTCACTCCCAGATCAAGGTAGGCGGCGGCATCCGAAGAATCAGTTAATTCAACGCGTGCGGCAATGCCATGTTCTTTAGCTTTCTCGAGGATCAGTCGTTCTGCAGTTTTGACATCCGGATGACCAAACTGCCCCGTCAGACCAATGCTATTTGAGTAGTCTGCGGGTCCAAACTGAACCATATCGACTCCCGGAACAGACAGGATTTCATCAAGCTGCTCGAGGGCCTCTCTCTTTTCGATCATCAGAACAATGACGATTTCGTCCAATGCATTCGCCCACTCCTCGCTACCTGCCTCTAAGAGATTAGCTCGTTGCAGATTCACCCCGTGCAACCCTCCCGAGGCTGGGCGTTCGCTTCGCACTGCCTGAACACATTCCCTCACATCATCAACGTTACGAATATCCGAAAACAAAACACTTTGAAACCCCGCACCAATCGCTCGAACCGCGGCATGTGTCCGCGACTCCTGCTCCACCTTGATCATGCCGGTCAAGTGATCAAAAAGCTCAACCGCTCTCCCCATTTCTTCTAAAGCACGGTGATCATACGGTGCATACTCAGCGCTAAACTCGACGTAGTCAAACATGCCGCTACGTCCGATCAATTCAATCACCGTCGGCCACGAGGAAAGTATGCGCGTGCCGAGCGTCGGTTGCCCCGTTGCAAGCAGATGACGAAGCCTGTTATCTCTCACTTCGTTTTACTCCAGAAAATACAATCCAACGAAAGTTGGCGGTTTCCGTCAGCAGCTCTAAAAACCACTTACCACCTCACATTCACCACCCGACATCGTAGACCAATCGATCTCTGCTTATCATACGACAACTCTGATACGATTGACGCAACAACCATGTGCAATCAATTATTACCGTGAATCTTCTTCAACGGCGGATAACCCCTTCGAGTAGAATATCATTGAGGAGACGGGACCGATTCAGCATCTTCACCAATGTATTGAGTCGACGCAAATCGCAGTAGCCTCGCATCCTTATGTTCGTTGACCGCCATAGCAAACCGCATGAATCGATTGATGAAATTTCGTTACCAAGTACCCCTACTCATTCTGGCTCTCATCCATCCTGCAATATGCAATGCGGATGACGGTCAGAAGGATATTTTCCTTGATCAAATCCAGCCCCTTCTGGCTGAGCATTGCCTTCAATGCCATGGCCAAGATGAGAACACTCGCGAAGGCGGTTTACGCCTCGATCGAAGGCAAGCGGCTTTAGAAGGTGGTGATTCAGAAATCCCAACCATTGTTCCAAATTCTCCTGACCGTAGCGAATTGATTCGTAGGCTAACCACAGAAGATGAATCGGAACGGATGCCTCCGAGCCCAGATCATCCGCGATTGCCCGAGGCGCAAATACAACTATTGAGCAATTGGATCCAAGACGGCGCCGACTACGCGACACACTGGTCTTTCGTCGCACCCAGAAAAGCGGATCTTAGCAACGGCCAACAGGAAGCATCGTTAACACATCCTGTTGATCAACTAGTCGCCAGAGTCCAAAAACGAGCAGGCATTAAGAGTTCGCCCGCTGCAGACGATCAATTGCTCTGCCGACGCCTCTACCTCGATACCATCGGCCTGCCGCCCACCCCAGAGCAACGTCGTCGCTTCAAAGAGGTTGGCCTCCAAGCCACCCTGAATGAACTGCTGAACAGTCCACGCTACGGCGAAAAATGGGCGAGGCACTGGATGGATGCAGCTCGTTACTCGGACACCAATGGTTACGAAAAGGACCTCAAAAGAGAGCAGTGGGTCTGGAGAGAATGGGTGATCAATGCGATCAACGAAGATCTTCCGTTTGATGCATTCATCATACAGCAGATCGCAGGTGACCTACTTCCAGAGGGAAACCAAGAAACACTCATTGCAACCGGATTCCTTCGCAACAGCATGCTCAATGAAGAGGGTGCAATCATTCCAGAGCAGTTCCGGATGGTGGAAATGTTTGATCGGATTGATTGCGTCGGAAAAGCTGTACTTGGCATGACCACTCAGTGCGCTCAATGCCACAGTCACAAGTATGACCCGATCAGCATGACCGAGTATTACGGGCTATTCGCCTTCCTAAACAACAGCTACGAAGCTCAAAGCTGGATCTACACCGACCAACAGCAAGCAACCATTGGTAGGATCAAAAGAGAAAACGAGGAGCTAGAAAATCAGATCAAATCTCGGATCGCTAATTGGGAACAACAGGTTCAATCCTTCGAAAATCTAACCAAGCAGCACCTTGCAAAATGGACACCGGTTCGGTTTCACGACATGAATAGTGTTAGTGGGCTGAATCATCCAGTCCACGAAGCAGACGATCTCTCCATCCTGATGCTTGGTCACACCAGTGCAGATGTTTACCTGATTGGAAAACCATCCATTGACACGGAGGTGACCGGAATACAGCTTGAGGTACTCACCCATTCGGACCTCCCATTCAACGGACCCGGCAGAAATCCCGTCGGCTCCTGGGCAGTGAGAGAACTCGAGGTCCTTTATCGAGAAACTCCGACGAGCGAATGGCAGAAACTAGCACTTACCAACGCTACCGCCGATTATTCTTCAGCAGATGAACAGCAGGATGAGGGAAAAAAGGCTGTCGGCCCGGTGACGTATCTGATTGATGGAAACGATCAGAGACAATGGAAATCAGATCGAGGCTTGGGGAAACGCAATGCTTCCTCGGTGGCAGTGGTTCAACTTGAAACACCAATCAAAATGCCCGAGCAAGGTGAGATCAAAGTGGTCATGCGCATGAGCGACATGGTCGGCTGCTGCCGTATCAGCCTCACTTCGGATCCGGCTCCAAAGGCTTCAACAGTCGCTCACGACGCGGTTCTCGCAATGAGCAAAGCACTTGACTCACGCACCAACGAAGACCGCTCTGCCATTTTTACAGCATGGCGTTTACAGAACGCGGAGACGGAACAAGAAAACAACAAAATTGCTGAGTCTTGGAGAGCGTTCCCCACTGCGAGAACCTCCGTACTACATCTCAAAGAACGAGTCGATTCGAAAAAACGTATCACCCATCGACTCGATCGAGGCAACTGGGACTCCCCAAAAGAAACCATTGACCCACACGTACCGAGCTTTCTCCACACGATGGATCAAGATACGGCCGAACCGGCTCGATTACGCTTTGCACGATGGCTTACCGATTCGAGATCGCCTTTAACCGCACGTGTGATGGTGAACCGCATTTGGCAACAAATCTTTGGTACAGGTCTCGTGGAAACCAGCGAAGACTTAGGAATGAGAACCAAGCCACCCGTGCAACAAGCATTACTTGATTGGCTTGCGGTGGATTTAATGGAACATAACTGGAGTCGCAAACACCTTCTGAACAGAATCCTCACCAGCAAAACTTATCAGCAAACCTCAAGAATCAGCGCTGAATCCTACACGAAAGACCCGACGAATCTTTATCTGGCACGGGGCCCTCGATTTCGGGCTGATGCGGAGGTGATTCGTGATATCGCACTCTCCGTTTCGGGATTAATTCATCATCAAATCGGAGGCCCATCCGTTATCCCTCCCGTCCCGCAGAATGTCTTGGATTACAACTACGTCTATCCGAGTTACTGGAAACCGGCAACCGGACCAGATCGATATCGCCGCGCCGTCTACAGTTTCCGAAAAAGGTCGATGCCCGACCCATCGATGTCAAGCTTGGATGCTCCCAACGCGGACACCGCGTGCGTGCGTCGAGTTCGATCCAATACACCGCTTGCCGCACTTACAACCTTAAACGAAACGATCTTCATTGAAGCTGCTAGAGCTTTGGCAATACGCATCTTAAAAGAATCACAGGATAGCGATACCGAGAGAATTCGACACGCCTATCTGCTCTGTGTCTCGCGTTTGCCGAACGCCGCGGAAGAGCAAAGAATGATCCGGTTGCTTGATGCTCAACGCACGCGAGTTGCCGAAGGCTGGCTCAATCCTCGGATGATCACAACCGGAAACGCTGACCAACTTCCCGAACTACCGCCAAACACAACACCACAAGATGCGGCGGCTTGGACCTTTGCAGCGCGAGTGCTGCTCAATCTTGATGAAACCATCTCCAAGAACTAATCAATTGACATGAAATCAGATCATCAAAGGCAAGTAACTCTCAACACCAGACGTCGCTGCTTTTTTCAGCAGTGCGGTCTTGGTGTTGCGGGAATGGCAGCGGGCACCTTGCTTCATCATGACGGCCCACAAGTTTCAGCGTCATACGCTGATGCAGTATCGCAGCGTGACGAGAGCAACCCGCTCGCTCCACGAGAGCCCCACTTCGCCCCAAAAGCAAAGCGTGTCATCTATCTTTTTCACGCCGGAGCACCAAGTCAGCTTGAACTGTTCGACCACAAACCGGAACTCGCAAAACGGGACGGTCAACTACCGCCAGCGGAATTGCTTGAAAACTATCGTGCCGCCTTTATCGACCCCCGCTCCGCATTACTTGGCCCTAAATACAATTTTGCTCCGCAGGGTGAATGTGGCATGGTGCTAAGTGAATTGTTGCCTTACACCTCAAAGATTGCAGATGACATCTGCCTGATTCGTTCCATGCACACCGAAGCGGTAAATCATGCTCCGGGGCAAATCATGATGAATACGGGATCTCAACAGTTCGGCCGACCAAGCTTTGGCTCTTGGACTCTATATGGATTGGGTAACGAAGCCGAAAATCTCCCAGGATTTGTCGTTCTAACATCAGCAAAAGGAACAAGTGGTGGAGCAAGCAATTACGGATGCGGCTTCCTACCAACCATGTACGGCGGGACACCATTTCGTAGCGTTGGAGACCCTGTCCTTTATCTTTCGAACCCACCTGGCATGGATCGCGCATCGCAGCGAGAAAGTTTAGATGCATTGCGTGAACTGAACGCATCATCGGCAAACTTTTTTGGTGATCCCGAGATCTCATCCAGAATCCAGAGTTATGAACTTGCATACCAGTTACAAGCAAGTGCACCAGAGCTGATGGATTTGAGCCAAGAACCGAAAGAGGTATTGGATCAATACGGCATCAAGGATCCAAACGAGGCGAGCTACGCCAAAAACTGCCTCTTGGCGAGACGATTAATTGAGCGGGACGTCCGGTTCGTTCAACTATTTCATGAAGCGTGGGACCAACACGGAAACCTCACATCAGCCATCAAGAAGAACACCGAGGACACGGACAAGGCAAGTGCGGCGCTCGTTTCCGACCTAAAACAGCGTGGTCTTCTCGAGGATACGATCGTGGTTTGGGGAGGCGAGTTTGGCAGAACGCCGATGGTGCAAGGTGGCAATGATGGCCGCGATCATCACAATCGTTCATATAGTATTTGGATTGCGGGAGGAGGCATTCGTTCAGGCCACGTGCACGGGGAGACCGATGAACTTGGTTTCAACGTCTCCAAGGACCCAGTCCACGTGCACGACCTCAATGCGACGCTTCTTCATTTGCTCGGAATGGATCACGAACAACTAACCTATCGATTCCAAGGTCGCGACTTTCGACTGACGGATGTCCACGGCGAAGTTGTGAAAGAAATCTTGGCCTGACAACAAAAAACCGCAGCGACGAATCGAGTTCGTCGCCACGGTCTTAGGCATGAATCATCTTTTTGAAAAACTATCGCTTTGTGGTGGAGGCCGCTTCCGCCTTACGCATTTCGTAC
>JAKMEW010000258.1 GCA_022425745.1 Rubripirellula sp. | reverse complement strand
GGTGACCATATCGTGCTCAACGGTGCCGGGTTTGATTGGGTAGCGTTTTTGGAGTCGATTTTCAGGGTTCGGTTTTGCCCAAGCTACGATCATCGGGACGCGCACGCCACCCTCGAATCGAGAGCCTTTTTTGTCTCGATAGGGAGCGTTTGACGCCCACGCGCTCCCATTATCGGAGAGAAAAATAACGAGCGTCTCTTCAGCCACGCCAAGGTCGTCTAGGTGCCTGAGCATATCACCCAACGACTTATCCATGCCTTCGACCAAGGTTGCGAATGCGAGACCTTGGCCTTTTAGGCTTGGATAGTTCTCGACAAAACGCGAGTCAGGATAGAGCCACGGAGCGTGAACTGCGTAGTGGCTCATGTACGCAAAGAACGGTTGCCGTTTATTCACGGACTCTTTGATCGCATCATTCATTTCTAGGGTGATTGCTTCAGTCAAAAACGTGTCGGTGCCGTGATACTTCTCAAGCCCCGGAACGTCCCACACGTGTTCGCCGGTTCGGTGGTTTGCTGAGTAGTTGTAGGTGCCCCAATAACTCCCTGGACCCCCGCCGCCAAAGCCTGCAATGTTGACGTCAAATCCCAGATTGAGCGGATTGCCTGAGGGAGTGTCATCGGGGCCGAAGTGCGCTTTTCCCGCGAAGAGCGTTCGGTACCCTGCATCTTTGAGTAACCTCGGTAGCAGTGGAAGCGAACGGTCTAGACCCATGATTCGCCACTCCGGTGGGCTCTTGATACCACTACTTTCCACAAGTCCTGTGTCGATCCCGGAGGACTTCGGGTGAGTCCATGTCGTCACATGGTGCCGAACCGCTGACTGGCCGGTCATCAGACTAATTCGTGTTGGGCTGCACACTGAGTAGGCGTAGGCATTGGTAAATAGCCGCCCTTGCTGGGCAAGGGTTTCCATATTTGGTGTTCGGTAGAGCTGATTGCTGGCAATCGGCTCACATTTGCCATTGCGATAGAACATCGGAACCGATGTGTCACCGATACCCATATCATCGACCAAGAACAGTAAAAGGTTAGGACGTTCAGATCCGTGGCACATGGTGGCGGCGGATATCACGATGAGAACTAGCAGTGTTTTTGGATACATCAGTCGTTCATTGGACCAAAGGAGAATGAATGGCAATAGAAGGTCGGGTCTGCATTGTTATGTTTGTTGCAGGTTTCGCCTGACCCACGATGGTTTGTTTCCGAGGCCGGTGCTGCTGCGACTAAAGGATGCCGGTGATTAGCTTTTGAAGTTTCCACAGGGCAAGCAGGGACACTCCTGCAACGACTAGCCCCGCCGTGACTCGAATCGGTAAACGGGACCGCTGATTGACGGGAATTTGAAAATTCGCAATGTAGAGGAGAAAGATTGCAACGGCGGGAAGCAAGATTGCGTTTGCAGTCTGCGCAAAGTGAATCACCAATTTTGGCGTCTTTCCAAACACCAGTGCGGTGATAGCGCCGATCACAAGAATGCTCAGCGAGATGAACTTAAAGATTTTATTTTTTGGTTCACTCGTCCACCCAAAACATCCTGTGACCGCGTAGGCAGTTGCAAGTGGCGCAGTAAGAGCGCTCGTGAAACCGGCTGCGAACAGTCCAACGGCAAATGCGATGGTACTGAAAGACCCAAGTGTTGGCCTGAGTTGCAGCGGCAAATCTTGGGTTGATTCAAGCGCGATTCCTCGATCATGGAATGCGGCACTTGCGGTGATCAGAATCGAAGCTGTGATGATGCCACCAACGCTGATCGCCAATACCGTTTCAATATTGGAGTTTTTTATCGCTTGACTGACTTGAGTTGTACGCCAAGTGCCCGCTGCACTGCTCGCGTGCAAAAAGAGATTGTAAGGGACGATTGTGGTTCCGATCATCGCCAAAACTGTCGTTAATTGGTCGGATGAGATGCTCGGTGAAAAGAGGCCGTTCAGCAGTCTTGCAGGATCGGGAAAGGTGACGATGGCGGTACAGGAAAAAGAAAAGCTCAGTAGTAAAACAAGCACAATCAGTGAGTTTGATAGCCACTTAAGGTTTCCAAGGCACAAGACCAGTCCTGCTGCGAAAGTGATGAGAACTAATAAGCTTGACGAGGATGCGTTGGTTAACGCCGATAAACCCGCGACGGCTCCACTTAGGTTTCCCGCTTGGTAGGCGGCGTTGCCGATTCCTAAAGCTGCGATGACCATCAACGAGGCGGGTTTGATCCAAGGTGTGTTGGATAGCGAATCGAATATTGTTTCAGCGAGTCCTTGCTTTGTGATGATCCCTACTCGAGCCGCAAGAGATTGAAGGACGATTGCGCCGATTGACGCAAATAGAACCGTCCAGAGTAGACCCAGTCCGTGTTCGGCGCCTGCGATGCTGGCGGTAGTCACGGTTCCTGGTCCGATAAACGCAGCAGTGACCAAAACTGCCGGGCCGAAACGAACCAACTGTGAAGCGGCTCTGGTATCGGACTTTTCAGGCAGATCATTCTCCGTCATTCCGCACTCCAACTCGCTCCACCGCGTAGAGGCCGAAAGTGGCAAGCCAGTGATCACCTTCGTAATGGCCGCTATTGATGTATTTCAATCCTGCGGTGAGATGCTTCCTTGATGACTCCCGCAGCGGTTCTCGTAGTGGTGACTGTTGAGGCAGTGCGGCAGCAACGGACTGCAAACACCAAGCACGGTTGAGGTTAAGACCCGCAAGGTGAACAATTTTTGGATCGGTTACATCACTCACGATGACTGGTGAGATGGTGCCATCAGCCAATTGCGAACTGAGCTGCGGCAGGAAGCGATTTAGCCACTCGCTGAATTCCTCCTGCGGAAGAAGTCTCCGCATTAAATCCGCCTCATTCCAGCAAGAGGAGAAAAAATCATGGCCAGATGGCTCGTAGGTCACTGGATAGTTAACGTCGTTGTAATAGAAGTTCTTCGCGCGGCTTTGCACCTGCGCGGATAGCAGAGGGTCACCTATCTGGTGTGCGTAGTCAAGAATTTGCGTTAACGCGAATCCTGTGTCGGGATGTTGGCCTGTTCGAATTGGATAGGAAAGATTCGGTAGATATTCCTTGATCCGCTTCACCAAAAGTTCTTCGAGGGGGCGTAGGTTATCTCGCCATTTCAGCGCATCGGGGTCATCCCAAGAATCAAGTTCGATTACTAAGCGTAAATACCACGCCCAGCCATACATCCGCTCGAAAGTCTTCTGCTCGGGCTGGGAAAAAAACTGACTTTCCTTTTCAATGTTGATCTTCGTTAGGTGTTCATTCAGCGTCGTTCGAATTTCCGAAGCTGGACTTATTGTCGGATAACTCCGAAGTAGCTTCACGAGAACCCAATGCCCATGGACGCTGCTGTGCCAGTCAAAGCACCCGTAAAAGGCCGGGAAATGTTCGCGTGGTGTTTTTATCTGACTTCTGGTTGAGTAAACCAGCGAAAGCTTATTTGGGTACTCGGTGTTCAGCCCTTTCAACACCAGATCCGCCCACTGGCCAGCTGTTTGAAGGTCTAGCTGATTTTCGTTTCCCGGAGCCACGGTTACACCTTGTGATTTGGCGAGTGCGCAGGTGCTAACGAAACAAGCTAATAACATGTACCGCGCCGGTTGTAGGTTCAGCATTTGTACGATTTTCGCTAATACGAGATTCAACGCTTCTGCGGTGAAATTCTTGAACAGTTTTTCTCTTGATTCAGTCTAACGCATTCTCGGATTCATGGGGTTCTGTTCCGCTTTGTGAAGGCTTCTGTATCGACGACCCGAGATGAAGCTGGGGAGATAGAGCGTGTCACGGGCGTCGTGACTGTGAGCGACCGACAGCGTCATCTTGGCGGACAGTATCCGTTCGCATCGATTCTTGGCTGTGCTGATTCCCGAGTTTCCCGCGGAGCGATTTGCGATCTGTGACTAGGGGATTTATTTGTGGTTCGCGTTGCGGATCAGGGTGTCGATGAAAAGTAAGAAACGATGGATTGGAGCTAAAGATAATGTGCGTCACCAGATGGTTGGACTTGGATGTTGTGGCCCGTTCAACCACTGAACTTGATACACGGTAAAACGAAAAGATAAAATTCATTTATCGCAAATCACGGCGGCCGCTTTTCTGACGGTTTCGGTTATCGAGAAGGTGCGACCACTACAGCTGGTGTTTGGCCGCAAAGACGCCTTGAGAGATTGAAGGATAGGAAATCACTCTGATCTCACTGTAGTGGATTCTTTCAATAATTCGTAACTAAAGCGGGATCCGACGAAGGCTCTCAGCAAGGTTGAAGTGATAACAAACTTCGTCAAATTCAAACTGTCCCATCGTCAGGCCTCTTCCTTCTCCAATGACTTCTCCGCCGAGTTTTTCGAAGAAGCGATTGGCTGGTTCGTTTGCTCGATACGCCCATGCGGCTGCCGTCTTATACCCGTCCTGAATTAGAGACTCCATCAGCCTTTTGAACAGCAATGCACCGACCCTTCCGCCTTGGTGTGCAGGTGAAACATAACAACGATAGATTTCTCCAGTGACGGAGTTTTTATCGCGTTTTAGAACCGGGTTATGGTCGATTCGATAGGGGCCGTGAGCGCCACATGCGATGGCCGTCTCGTTCCTTCGCACGATCACTGTCTTCTCAGTGGAATAATTATTTAGAATCGGACGCCATAGCTCTTTAAAGTGAGCTAGCGTCCCTCGAGATAACACTGCAGGGGGAAGAATCGACTTAAAAGCGGTGGTCCAACTCAGCTGTGTCACCGCAGCGATGTCGTGAAGATCGCTAGCGGTCGCAAGTCTTGTCTGAGTCGGTTTCATGTTATTTGTCAGTGGGTTGGACTTCTTGCAGGTAGAGGTAGTCGAGGCCCACCATGAAGCTCTTTTGCGCTTTCTCATTTGCACCGATGATTTCAATCTGTAAGGCGTTGGTGCCATTCTTTAGATCATGGCTCCCTAGCCCCACAGGTCCCGTTGAGACGACTCCATCGTTGTAGAAATCGAGTGATCCACCGATGGCTTGGCCATTGAGCGTGATTTGGCAAACGCCGTAATCAATAGCCTTCGTGAAGGACGCGAACAACTCGAAGTCTCCTTCCCGCACCGATTCGAAGGTAAGTGTCAAGCGATCGCCCACTTTGGCTCCGGTCCACCACAATTGGCTGTCCTTGCTCCACTGACCATTGGCAAAGGATTTCATGCTTTGTGGGGCTGCGTTACCCGCGGTCTTGCCCGCGATGGTCATTGATTCAAATTCCAGAGCACCGGCGACCTCGCGAGACACCTTGTTGTAGAACGGGCCTTCACCCGGTAATGGGATTTGTATTGGTGAAGCCAAATAGGCAATCAGATCACGCACATCTTCCTTGCTTAAGTTATCGAGTTGGCCTTCTGGCATCATCGAGGTGTTTGCGAGTCGCCTCTGTTCGATGTCGTTTAGATCGATCACTAACAGATCATCGGCGGTCTGGATGGTAAGAGCCGTCTCCGTCTCATCCTTTGCTAATCCAGCGATGACGCGACCATCGGTAAGGACGAGTTGTGTCGTTTGGTAGGCCTTACCGATGAGTGCGTTAGGATCGAGAATGTTATGCAGAATGTAATCAAGTTCGGCGCGGTTGCTGCCGGTAATGTCTGGTCCGATCTGACCACCTGTCCCGAATAGCATGTGACATTTCTGACACGTTCTCGCGTAAATTGCGCGACCTTTGGGAAGATTTGCCGCAGTTAAGATTTCGGGTGTTAACTGTTCCTTGTAGGCTAAGATCTGTTTCTCTTTCCCTTCCGACATGGTTCTGATTTGACCCCAAACACTTTCAATTTTTGAGTTCAACTCATCGCTTTCAAAGAGAAGTAGTTGACGCACGGTGTATGCGTTGAGGTCGTCGCGAGGAATGACGCCAGTTCCGATGGCATCGAGCATTTGGCTAGCGAATGTGGCGCGGGAAGAGAGCGTCGACATGGCGGTGGATTTTTGATCATCCGTAAGCTCTTTGTAAATTGCGATCATCGCCGGTACGACCTTGGGGTCATTGTATCCGGCTAAACCAGCGATTGCGTTGCTTCGCATCTCCGGATCACCAAGAAGGTCAAGGAGGACGGGCAACAGCTCTGCGTCCTTGCCGCTGATCAGGGTGGTTAATGCGTTGATGCGGGAAGCGGGTTTGTTGTCGCGATCGATTGCCAATTCGCGGAGCAGTGGGAAAATTGAAGAGTCCCCAAATTTCACGGAGATTGCAATGACTTGATCACGCAACTCGGCGTCATCAACTTGTGCCAATTTTGCGTACACTTCCGGCCATACCTTGGGCATCTC
>JAKMEW010000251.1 GCA_022425745.1 Rubripirellula sp. | reverse complement strand
GTAGTGGTTTGGCGAGTTCGTAATTGTGCTGCCAGTTGAAGTCGTAGGCTGGCACTTCAAGCAGCGTCTGATCGCCGTCTTGCTTTTCGGCGTGAAACGTAAATGCTTTTCCTCGGAGATGCATGTGCGGCATGATCGAGATCAGTTTGCCATCGGTTGGGTACCAGCGAACTTTTCCGTGAACTTGATGGTTCGAGGTATTCGGTGGGATTTCAAATTCTTGCTCCACCCCGCCAACTGCAATCACCTCGTGAGTGACTTTTTCTCTCTCGGTAAAGACAAGTCCTAATTTGGTGCAGTCTTCAGTCGCTTTGCCGTTGGGGGTGTAGTGCATCTGAAAAACCAAGCGTGATCCTGCTGGAATTCGCTGAGCGTATCCGCTTGGTAGCGGCGATCTTCTTTGGCCAGGAACGTAAGCCGATAGAAGCCCGCTCTCTCGAAGTTCCGAGCCGTCCGGTGGTCGAATGAATACGATGCAGTGATGAACGACCGCTGCATTGCCAGGCATGACTTCCGCGGCACTCACCCAGCGGTCTTCTGAGAACTGTGGATCTGCAACAAAATATTGGTAATCCACTGTTCCCTCCGCTGGAACCTCGAAGCTGGTTTCGCTCATCTTGATCACAGCATCCGGATCTTTTGGAAGTCGCCATCCTGTCACCCACGATTGGGAAGGAGGAAGGTCGTTGCTGTCACCGTAAGGCATGCCGGCATTGACCCATTGCTCAAGCAGTTTTTTATCCTCGATGGTCATCTCTCTGGCGTTTGCAAACTCTTGGTGCTCGTACGTTGCATGCCAAGGTGGCATGCGGCCTTCGCGAATCACCTCCACGCACATTTCTCCCCAACCCACGAGTTCCTCGTACTGGTCCAGTCGGAAAGGGCCGATCTCATTTTCTCGGTGGCATTCAACACAGTTGCGATTCATGATGCGAACCACCTGTTTGCAGTAGGTCACCGAAAAGTCAGAAACCTCTTTTTGGTTTCGGCCGATCAGGCAGCCAATCGCAACGGTCTTCTCTTTTTGCGGTGAGCGTCCGGCGAGTAGTGCTTGGATCGCATCTCGAAGGTCATGTTCGGTAGCCTTTGAGCGTGAGACGCCTGGCTGATACTGGTTGTCGATCCGGCCGCTGTATCGGATGATGCCACGTTGATCCACGATGAAGGCTTCGGGGGTTCTTGTCGCTCCGAAAAGATTTGCAGCTCTCTGGTCGTGATCTTTGCCAGTCAGAAAGCTAATGCCAAGCTCGTCCGTGTATTTCCGAATGTCGTCGAGTGAGTCTTGAACATTGCTCAGCACACCCGTGAATCGCACACCCTGGTCTCGATAGTCATTGTGCATTCTCTCTAATTTAGGCCCGTAATTTCTCGCCATCGGGCATTCGGTGCCGAGGAAGCAGACAACGTGCAATTGATCGGAGGTGTCTTGTCGGACAGTTTCAGTCTTTCCGTCGGTGAGTTGCAGTCGGAAGGATTGAAGCGTGTTAGGGATCCCGTTTGACGCGTTTGCCGGGTTCGCGACGAAAGGGTGCAGTAGTAGAGCCGTGAGTAAGAGGGTAATGATGCTCGCTACGTTCCTAGGGCCGTGAGCAGCGTTCTGCGGCGATCCAGCAATGACCTGTGATATGCCGAAGGATTTCGTGCAGGATGTTTTCATGTTGGTGATCAGGGTTGATGATCAGGGTTGGTGATCAGGGTTGGTGATCAGGGTTGATGATCAAAGGGCCGGTTATCTAAAGAAAACCGATGTGTCCGGATCTTACACTGCCCGAATCTTTATTGTCAGTCGTAACCGTGATTCTGTCGTGAATTGAAAATCTCTCAGCCGGCTCGTCGCGGCAGCTTGGTGTCAATGAAGCATGATCGCTTCGGCAAGAGTTTTCGCTGGCATCGCTGGGTGAGCACCGCTTGCAAGTAAGAGAGATCCTTCCGCCTTGGCTCATTGGATCTTGCAGTGATCAGAAGCGTTGCATGAGCAAGCCACATCCTTGTGGCTGCCCTGCAAAGTCCCGCTGTGTAGAACGCGTCCATGCGTTTCAACTTGTTCGTTTGGTGTTCATCCTGAATCACCCAAGTGCCGAGCAAGTTGCTACACAGTGAGATAGTTTGAGTGTGACGTTTGATCGCTTTCGTTTCATCCTGAAACTTTTTGTCGCGTTCATGTCACGGGGGTATTAGAGCGATGAACGTAAATCGTGCAAACGTCAGTTTGGCTCTTTTGTTTGATCGATCTAAAAAAAATCGTCGCCATCTTTAACGATGCATGAGAGTCAAGTCATTAAGCGTTGTTGTTTGGTGTGAAAGTGATCATTGTTCCTTTGTTTGTTTTTAAGTTTGTGTTGTTGCGTGTTGCCCATCCTTTGAATCTTTCTATTCGATTCTTTTGTGTGGATTGACTTGTTATTGATTGGCTTGTTTTTCGTGTTGGCGTTCGTTTTTTGGTTCTCGTTTGTTTTGCTTGCGGTGAACACTTGTTGATGCGAAGTGAATGATGCATGAGTGTGCTTGGTTTGTGTCATGGGTATCGATCTTTGATTCTTGGGTGCTGCTGGGTTTGTCTCTGTGGGTTTCTGAAATCCCGTTTTTTCTGCGTCTAAACTCTCGTTGTGTCGTTGTGTTTAGTGGGCTAATTCTTGTCGGTGGTGTTGCTCGTGTTGCGAGGTGTTGTGTCAGGCTTTGTTAAATGCTGTCTTTGTGTGGTCGTTGTTTTGTCTTCCTGATTCACCTGTTGGTTGGCTTCTTTGTTTTTGTGTGTTGTGTGTTTGATGCATTGCCGATAGATGGTGATGTGTGTGGGTGAAACCGGATGGCATTGTTGCTGCTTTAGTTCGCGCGAACGATGGCCTGCGCGAACGATGGACTGCGCGGGCGGTGTGTTGTGCGTTGCTGCCGTGGCTGGCGTGTGCTTTCCTGTTGCTCTCGCGAGCGGCGTTTCGCGCGGACGGCGTTTTATTGCATTGCTTCCGATGCGCATGAAAAAGCCCTGACCATTCTGTTGAAATGATCAGGGCGTTTTTTGATTCTGTGTGGCTTCGAAGGTTGGGCCGTTAGCGAAGCGAGTAGCAGAGCAGTGTGTCGCCTTCACGGAGATAGAGGTTTCCGTTTGCGATCACCGGGTGTGCCCAGCTTGGCCGCTCCCCGCTTCCTGGCACTGTAAAGTTGCTCACTTCTTGGAACTCTTGCGGATTGGCACGGACCAGCGTCATCGTGCCATCTTGGTATCGGAAGTAGAGATGGCCATCGGCGGCAGCAACGCAAGCTGAGCGTTTACCGGATCCACGGCCTTTCCAGAGGACCTCACCCGACTCAAGTTCCGCGCAAAACGGGCTTCCGCTGTCCCCCGAGTCGCCGTAGAGATGGTCGCCAATCAGAATGACCCCACCGTGCTTGTTCTGCAGTTTTGGGTCGCAAGGGTAGACCTCATCAATGTTAACTGAGTCGCCACTGCGGATCTGCCGCACCAATGCGCCCCCAGTTCCGTAACCAGCTGTGAAAAATACCAGATCATCTTTGATAATTGGCGTTGGGATCACTGCTGTGGTTTTGATGATTTCGTAGTCCCACAGAAGCGTTCCGGTTTCGGGGTCCACCCCCATCGCTCCAGTGCCCGTCGTTGTGACATAGACCTTCTTGCCGCCGGGGTGTGAAATGACAATCGATGCATGGCCTGCCCCGCGATCACCCGGTCGTTTGCAGCTCCAGATCAGTTCACCATTGGTTTTGTTCAAAGCAACCATGGTGTTCGTTTCTCCGCCTGGGGTGCAGATTAGGTTTTCTCCGTCAATCAGGACGGATTCACTGTATCCCCAGCTATCGGCTTTTTTGCCTCCAAATTCTTCCTTTAGGTTTTTCCTCCATGCTTCCTTCCCGTCGCGGGTTGAAAGTTTGATGAGCATCCCTTCGGCGGTCAGTGCATAGACTGAGTCTCCATCAACCGTCGGTGTGCTTCTTGAGCTTTGCCAGGACTCCTGGCCTTTGGTCCATGCTGGGCCAAGTTTACTGCGCCAGAGTTCCTTGCCGTCTTTGAGGTTAAGGCAGATGACGTACTCATCTTTGTCTTGCACCGTGGAGAGGCCATCTCCCATGGTGAAGATTTTCCCGTTTGAAATCGCGGGGCTTGAGTAGCCTCTGCCGAGACCCGTTGATTTCCAGAGCAACGCTGGGCCTGCATCAGGCCATGCCTGAAGCAGATCTCGATCTGGTGCAACGCCGCTCCGGTCAGCTCCACGAAAGGTCGGCCAGTTGCCATCTTCTGCGACGAGTCCGCTGACAGCGATTAGTGAAGCGCATAGGCCAGCTTGAATCCTCGCGTTGGTGAAGCTTCGGAAAAATTGCTTCATGGTGTGCTCCTGAGCAAAAGTGTTTGTTTGAGGTTCGGTTATCAGGATGTCATGTCCGCGCAGTCTGCACCGAGGCACTTTATTCTATCTCCGCTTCGTTGCCATGCGGTAATGCTTAGCGATACAAGTCGGGGTCTCTCGCATCGGTGTTGGGGTGATGCGTCGTGGGCAATCTGTCTAGATTACTTCACTCCAGAGGGGGTGTTTTCTGGTTCACGGTGCGTCGTAGCGGTTTTGATGGTCTTAGCGGTTGCTTGAGGAAAGCTTGCGATCAGCAAGGAGGATGGTCGATTTTGCACACTATGAAGCGTTAGTGGCTTTGTGGAGGGGGCGTTCTGTGCCGGATGCCAAGATTGTGGCGAAGTGGAGCAAACTGAGTTGTAGATCGTTTATACTGTGGTCGGCTCGAGCTACAGATCCATTGCCCCGGAGTAAATGGATAAGCGTCTTTAACTCGGATTGAACTCAGTTCTCGACAATCACTATAGCTGATTTACCGACTCCCAATCGGTATCCCCGGCTCCCACCTCCCCACCCGCCTAAAGTACACGCGTAAGAAGTTTGTGCTGCTGCATTTTGTCTTTGGTTTGATCGAAAGTCCGGCCAGAGCAGCCAGTTTCAACGCCCCTCCGATTTCCCACCTGATTCCCTCACGATCTGTCATGAAGTCTCCCCTGCGATCCGTCCTGTCATCTAGCAGACCCAAGAGTCACAGCTCCAGTAGTGCGAGTCCGGCCCGCTTTCGGTTGACACTTCCCATGCTTCTGGGAATTTTGGTGTGTTCCGTCGGGCATCTTGTCGCGGCTCCTTGGCAACTATCTGGTCTGGACCAGCGGGAGCCCTCGTCTCAGGGCAACCAAGCTACAGCAGTGGCTGCGGGTGCAGATGAGGTTGCGGGTGTAGGCGGGGCTGAAGCCGCAGGCGAGCAAGTCGGTGAAGAAGTTCAGGTAAGTGAAGAGCAGCGATTGATCGATGCGATCTATCAATCCACTGCTCCGGTCGACCAGGAAGTTGGCGGAAAAGCTGAGGTTGGGTCCCCAGATGCTGAGACGGTTGCTAGTCCCGAGCCGGTAGCAAGTGGTGGGGTTCGATTTTCTTTCGACAGAACGCCATGGCGTGATGTGATTCGCTGGATTGCGGATGAGGCGGACCTCGCTTTGCACGTTGGTGAAGTCCCAACGGGTAGTTTTAGCTATGCCGACCCAAGTGATTTCACAATTGCAGAAGCGATTGATCGAATCAATCTCTTTCTGCAGCCAGAAGGCTTTGCGATTTTGCGTAGTGGGCAAATGCTGTCTGTGATCAATCTTGGGGATCCAAGGAGTAAGCAGCAGCTTGATGCCTTAGCTCGGATGGTGGAACCGAAGCAATTGCCTGAACTTCCAGATCACGATGTGGTTCGCTGCTTGTTCCCGCTCGGTGAAATTGACGCGCAAGGTGCAGTTGCCGAACTCGAGGTGTTGAATCTCATGGTCACCCCGGAAGTCTTGGGACGCACCAATCAGTTGCTCATGATCGAAACGGTAGCGAAGCTGCAAAGTGTGAAGAAGATTCTTGATGCCTTTCAGTCCGACGAGATGGCGAACGGAACGGTTGTGCAGAGTTTTGCCTTGAAGCATGTCGGTGCAGAGGATGTACTGGATGTGGCTCGACCTCACTTAGGGCTCGCTCCGGGCGAGATGATCGGGATTGATGTCAGTGTTTCGGTCGACGTCCGCGGCCAATACCTCTACGTCACCGGCGTTGAAGATAAGGTGAAGCTTCTAGAGGGATTGATCAAGTCAATCGACCAACCAAAGGAATCGGTCAGCGAGTCGAGTGAACCGTCGGAACTGCGTCGTCATTTGGTGGAAGGCGGTAACGTTGATACGGTCTACAACGTTCTGCAGACGTTGCTTGCTGGTCGAGAGGTACGCTTGTCCGTCGATACGGCATCGAGCAGTCTCGTCGCGTGGGCGCCTCCGTCGGTTCAGACGGAAATCGAGCAGACTGTGATGCAATTACAGGCCGCCGAGGCCGATTTCGAGGTGATTCCGCTGCGGTCAGCGGATCCCTTCTTTGTGATTAGTCTGCTTGAGGAAATGCTCGACTTGCCGGGGGCATTTGCTGATCCCGATGAGATCGGTCCCAATACGCCTCGTATTGATGCAGACCCTGCGAATCGCCGATTGTTTGTGCGAGCGAAAAGGCCGCAGCTGGAGCAGATCAAGAAGATCGTCGAGGGGTTGGATGGATCGGGTGAGGTTGGTAACTCGATGCCGAGGGCAAGCGGTGATCAGACGCGAATTTTGCCTCTGCAGGGAGAGGAC
>JAKMEW010000248.1 GCA_022425745.1 Rubripirellula sp. | reverse complement strand
CCCCAAGACTTGCACGACTGTTTGGCTGGAACGATCCGCTTATGGTGAGCAAAGATGACCGGATGTTTGTCATCAGTGAAACCGCACCGCTGGCGAGCGAATCAGTCACGGCCCATCACTTCGGCGGGAACTTCGTCGCATCGACACTGATGGTTCCGTCACCCCAAGTTTCCAAATCGTGCAGCGACAGCACCGTCAACTGCGCTTCGACGATTGCTAAAGCGGCGAAGCCTTTAACCAACAGATCCCCACGCGTCTCGACCCGCGTTCGTGCAAAGGTAACACGACCCTCCGACGGCAAGATGCATTGCGTCACCAAAATGCGTCACATTGACCGTCAAACCGCAAATCAATCGCGAGCAGGCGACGCATTGCCCGCCAAGCCTCGCCAGAAACCAAGACGTGCTAAAACTAGTCTCTGCTTACATCACCCGATTGCCGAAAGCGAATCGCCAGCGAGTCAAGAAACTGCAAACGCGAGGAGAGATGAACAGCAAACGCAATGGCATTGGGGATTGAATCGAGCTGGATAGGCAAGAAACACTCGCATTCAAACCTGAGCAAAAACGCCCCGCGATGTTGCGAGAAACCCTGCAAGTTCGCAACAGCCAACATGCACGGCTTCACGGATTGCTAAGTCTGACTAACAGAGTCCCCGCACCCCATATGCGCAGTTCACTCTAGCCTATAATTCAACGAGTCTTGGTGCACCAAACTTGCATCACTATTGCTAATCCTCCCGCCGATGCACGATTCAGAACTGAGCGAAGATGCGTTCCACCTATCGCTTTCTACTCCGGCTCGCCATTGCGATCACGATTGTTTACACAGTGGTTCTGATCGCACTGGTCAACCTTGAGAGCCGACTGGTCTACCCTGGCGCCTACATGCCACCAACGAATGCACGGGACTGGCCGGAAAGCGATGAAACGATCCAAGAGGTTCAATATCGCACGTGCGACGGTCTTTTGCTCCGCGGTCGCTTGCTTGAAGCACCTCCCAAGTCCATTACATTAACCGATACGCTCGACAGCTCACTAAACGGTTCGGTGGCTCATCAAAAGAAGGAAACCGTGCTTGTCCTTCACGGCAATGCAAACCGAGTTGTCTATCTGGACGAGCGCATGCGGCGATTGGCTAAATACCTTAACGCCAATGTGATGGCAGCCGAGTATCGAGGCTTTGAAGATGATCACACGCCAAGCGAAGAGGGACTTAAGCAGGACTGCATCGCGGCGATGGATTTTCTCTGCGATCGATACGGCCTGACACCAAATGACGTGACGATCTTCGGAACATCGCTCGGCGGTGGATGTGCAACGACGTTGGCCGCACAGCGAGGAGCCAAAGTGGTCATTCTCGATCGAACCTTTGATCAACTCGTTGAGGTGGCCGCCGAAAAGTATCCAATCTTTCCGGTACGATCGATCATGAAGAACCGCTTCAATTCGATTAGCAATCTTCAAGTGTATCGCGGCCCTTTGATCATGATCCACGGGGACCAAGATGAGATCGTTAGTATCGAACGCGGACGCAACCTATTCCAAGCAGCAAATTGCTCGCCAAAATACTGGATCGAAGTCCCGGGCCTGAGTCACATGATGACCCTATCAGACGAAACACTCAGCCAGATGCAAACACGTTTTCTCGAGATCGTCTCGGGTATCGCGAAGAAAAATCCATCACCGGATCAATCCACGCCCACTACCGATTCAGCCCCAACAAACACAGCCACAACGAACACAGCACCGGTAAACTCAGCACCAACGGTTCCATTTCCAAAGATTGATCGCACCATTGGCTCGACCATCGAGCGTCTCGAAGCTCCCGAAGGAACACAGGCGATTCACGTCATCAATATAAATGCTGAAGCTCAGCCCGCAGCATCAGAGAAAAGCAGGGAAAGATAAATCAGCGGTATTCAGGCAAACCCATCAGACCAATCTCAGTCTGCTGAATTCTGCTTGGCATCCAAACACTGCTTGATGCGTGCAATTAATTCGCCCGGCTGGTCGTGCGAGTAGTTGATCTCCTCAGAAGACTTGGTGGCCAACGTTTTGATTTGACACTTGCCCTCCGACCATTCATTGCCACCGGCGATCACTGCCATCGGAAAACCACGCTGGTCAGCATACTTGAGCTGCGCACCGAGCTTCTTTGCATCCGGATAGACCTCGGCTGCAATTCCGGCCTCGCGGAGGTTAGCAGCGAGTCGCAAATAGTCATCGCGATAACTCTTCTCAAAAAAAGTCACCAGAACGCTCGCGGGCGTGGATGCATCGGGTAACAAATCCATCTGCTCCATCGCTGCGAGCAATCGATCCAGCCCGAGCGAAGCCCCAATCCCAGGCAGATGCTGCTTGGTGTAAAGCCCCGCTAGGTTGTCATAGCGACCACCACTGCAAACACTTCCGATTCCGGGAAGATCATCGAGTGTGGTTTCAAAGATCACGCCGGTGTAATAATCCAAGCCACGAGCGATTGAAACATCAAGGTGCAGCCTGCTTGCAGGAACCCCCGAAGCGATTGCGCCCTGATAAATTTGAGTCAGTCGCTCAATACCTGCTGCCGCCTTCTCGTTGCCACCGGTGATCTCAGGCAACTGTGCTAAAACCGTTTCAGCATCACCATCACACTCAGCCAATCGCAAAACCGACTCAGCCTGTGCATCGGTAACACCGGCCGCTTCGCACATCTCGGCGGCCGTTTTGTCTCGGCCAATCTTAGCGAGCTTATCGAGACTCCGAAGGATCGGCACCGTTTGGTCAGCAAGTCCTAAATGTTCGAGCAGCCCACTGAGGACGACTCGGTTGTTGACGTGGATGGTGAAGCGATCAAACCCCAGCGTCGACAACAAACGATTGATCACCGCTACCGCTTCGATGTCTGCCAAAACGGACTCGGTTCCGATGGTATCGAAATCGCACTGCACGAACTCGCGATACCTACCCGCCTGCGGGTTCTCACCTCTCCATACCGGAGCGATATGATAACGCTTGAACGGCATTCCTAATTTGGCGGCATGCTGAGCAGCAAACCGAGCCAGCGGCACAGTGAGATCAAACCGCATCCCAACGTCGCGCCCACCATTGTCTTGGAAACGATAGATCTGTCGATCGGTCTCGTCACTTCCTTTGCCAGTGAGAATCTCTAGGTATTCCAGCACAGGCGTATCGATCGGGGAAAAGCCGTAACTGCGGAAGACTTCTCGCGCCGTCTGCATCATGCCCTCACGAGGGATCATCATCGCAGGCAGATAGTCGCGAAAACCCTTGAGGGTACGAGGCTGGATTAAACTCATTCTCTTAACCGTCGCTTATGAAATTCATTCAGAGGATTGGAGACGCTGCGACCCGAACAAAGGTGGGAGGGGCAGGCAGCAGATCGTTTCAGAATCAAAATCTTCTCGCAATCCCGGACAACGTCAACAGCATGACACCGATTTCACAATCTGACTACGCCGCCTCAAACCACGGCAATCGGTAGTCCGGTCGGCCGGCGAGAACGAAGTGAATGCTGAGCATCTCGATCAGGCTCAGGGAACTGAGGACCGAACAGAGCGTCCGCATACTCGTCAATCTGCTCGGGTGTCTCAAAATATTTTTCGTAACACCAATCGTCTTCGAATTCACATTCAGCGGTGGTGTAATCGCGACAAATCTGCGGTCTCGTTTCGTAGATACCGCATCGATGGTCGGCCTGAAGGTGCTTGCAGGTGGTGTAGACCAAAAGGTACCAGTCTTCACCCTCAACAAAAATCGTTGCCCCATCGTGAAGCAAGTACCAGCGGATGAAGTCAAAATCTCGCCGATTGACCGGTTCATCGATTGCGAGGGCGAAATAGTGGCAGCACTTCGCCGTGCAGTATTCGCACAGATTCGCATCGGCAGGAAAATCACTTCGTCGGCGTTTTGCCACCTTCTCGACCACCGACATCCCAACCGCTCCCGTTAAACCAAAAGTTAAATCGATCCACACGAATCGATCCACAGGCGAAATCGATCTTTAGGCGAAACCGATTTGCCACAATCAATATAATCCGGCCTCAGCCGAAACCGCCTCAAAAAAACCAGCGAACCCGCCCTTGTCGCTCGCTGCTGATTGAACAAGCTAGTGGCTTACGCCGCAAGTGTTGATGGAAGACAACACCACCAAAAACACTACTCCCTGGCTCATTCGCACCCCAATTACCCCACAAAAATCACGATGGAAGTTGTCATCACGGCCCTCGGGCCAGACAACCGAGGACTCGCAGACCCAATCATCCACCATGTTACCGGCCGAGGTGCGAGGATCACTGAAATCCAGATGTACGACCATGACGAGGAGCAAATCTTCGCCATGCTGTGCCGCATGGACATCGACCCCGAGGAATTTACCCCACTCGTGGACGCGATGAAGCAAAATGGGGACCACACCCAGCTGGCAATCCGGGTTTGGAGCAGCGAGAAGAACGCCGAAAAACCTCGCCTTGCTCTCTGCTGCACCTTTGTTGAACACACTCCCCGTGCCGTGCTCGAGGCGGTACGAGATGGTTTGGTACGCGGCGAAGTGGCTGTCGTGATTTCGAATCGCCAAAAACTCTGCAAACTCGCAGAAGAGTTCGGTGTCCCATTTCGCATGATTGGTAACGAAAGCGGCACCGCGAAAGATACCGAGATGATCGAAGTTCTGGATGAATTCGATATCGACTACGTGATCCTTGCTCGCTACATGCGAATCCTCCCCGCACAAACCTGCTGGCAATTTGCTGGCGGACGCATCCTCAACCTTCATCACGGCCTGCTACCGGGCTTCCCCGGATTCCGCCCGTACCACGATGCTCACAACGCTCGAATGCTCACCTTCGGGGCGACCTGCCACTTCATCATCCCAGAGCTCGATGCGGGCAACCAAACGATCAACCAACGAACCTTCTCGGTAGCGCCCGGGACGCCGCTCGAAACGATCATCGCCAAGGGTGAATCAGAAAACGAACCGGCTTGCCTCGTGGAAGGACTTCGAAGAGTCGTCAACCGAGAGGTTTGTCTACATTTCCACCGCGTGGTAGCGAGGAAAAACGAAACGCGGGCGGAGTGACAGGATCGACACGCCTCTATCGAGCTGAACTTAGTCAGCGGCACTCCCGCCGCTTCCGTCACCGATCAATTCGATCCCCTGCAAGAATTGCTCCGTGGCACTTCGGTCCACACGAATGTGGTGGTCAATCATCCGTACGGTAAATAGGTCACCACCTCCCACTTCAATCGTCATCTGATCGTTGTCACCGGTTGGCATGTGGCAATCAATGCAATTCTTTGTCGCCTGCTCTCCCACTTGATCAACCATCCCACAGTGCCCGACTTGGTGACAGCTCAAGCAACTCCTAGAGAACACCTCGCGCTGCCCTCTTTGGCTGACATGCGGATCGTGGCAGGTTGTGCAGGTCATCTCGGACTGCTGAAAACAAGCACTCAGTGAAAGCCGATTGAGTTGGTTAGCGGTGTGCACGCCCCCAACACCACTCTGAGACTCTGACCGCCGCTTTTTCTTCTCGACTTCCATTCCGGGCCGAAAATCAAACTTGCCAGTCATCAACGACTCACTTCCCGAGTGACACTGAGAGCAGATATCAAGCTGTCTCTGCCGAGGAAGATCAGAAGGCTGGGCGATAAACTTGGCAATCCGATCATCGGGGCTACCGCGGTGATACTCGACATGCTGCTGCCCGGGCCCATGGCATCGTTCGCAAGAAATCCCCCAAACCGCCGTATCCGGCTTGAGCGTCCCTCGCTCATAGCCGCGGTCGATATAGGTGATGTGACATTCGAGACATGTCGTCCCGATCTCCCGCGTGTAATCCGCCGTTGTGTCAAAGTATCCGGGACTTGGGATCCATTGATCGAGTTCGGTGAGGTACGAGACAAAGGACTGATAGAGTCGCTGACCGTGCCAATACAAAAACGTCTGCCCCGCCTTCGCCGAACCGGTGAAGACGTGAACCGGGAGTGTGACTTCGTAATCGGCGATGCTGACCTTCTGCGAAAAACCTGCCGCGCCGTGAAGCATCTGAAAACGCATCGCAGGGTCGCTCGATGACATCACACTCGGATCAGTCACCTTCCCCTGCTGGCTGGCCCCGTCAATCAGAGGCAAGCCAATCGCGTCAACCACCTGCGACCAAGCATAAGTACCATGAACGTGCGCGACTTGAGGAGGAGCATCTTGGACGGGCTCACCACCCTTAACTTGCTGACTGGCCTTAACTTGCTGACTGGCCTCAACTTGATGATCCGATGCTTTCTTTCTGTCGAACCACGCAGGCTCCTTATCGGGCATCCATCCGCTCGTTAGATGATGAGCCGTATGGACAAAAGAACGATGTCGATCTTGATGACATTCACCACAAACCTCTGCCCCCAAAAAACCGGGGTTTGAATTTTTGAGGCTGATCGCCTGCTTCAATTGCTCCACGCTGCGAAAACGACTGACGCTAGAATCCGCCTCCATTTGCTCATCAGGACTTGGCGGCTGAAAAGGTAATTTCAGATAGCTTTTTGAATCTCTCTGACTGACATACCAAGCCTCTGACCCCTCTGCCTTCTCAGCAATGACCGACTCAGAGAGTTTCATCGCCAAGAGCTCAACGTCGCTCCCTTGGCTCCCTGATACCCCTTGGTCCTGCCTGCTCGCCTGGCGTTGCCTCATCAACTCTCGGGCCTGATCCTCGTCGCCCGAACAACCGCACAACAACACGCTCCCAAGCAGAACGCTGAACACAACCGCATCTTTGGAGTTAAAAACTGCTTGCACAATCGCCGCCCTCTCTCTCTGCGGGGAAAAACATCCCAAGTGTCGAGCGGCCAAATGTCGTCCCCGTTGATCACAAACTTTCAGCACAGCGGTATCGTCTTTCAATGCGCAAACCAAACGGATAAACACGTCAGCCAAAATGAGCATTGGAGAGAAGGAGATTGGCGAAGTACGACGAGACAAAAGAAAAAGTCTTACCATTTCTCTAAGTTGGGGGAACCACAAAGAAGGAAACAGGTTTCGCAAAAAACCTGATTAGCCGGATGATACAGTGAGTTTCGCGCCTCAACCTATTCACAACGGCGAGCAAGCCCGACGAGAAAAAACCGAAAACCTCTCTGAGACTTCGTGATTCGGGAACAGATTGCTATTGACCGTTTATTCAGTCCATCACAAACTTTTATCTCGCTCGTGAAACACAGTCGCTGGCAAGCCAGATTTCCTGGCAGCCAAGCTTGGCTTGGAATTGCGAGTCGCAAAGGATTGCATCAATCGAAATTTACCTGAAACCTGGGATGGACCAGTGACTGCCGGACGGCAGAGGGTGGACCGATTGGAACGTAGCGTCATCTGAGATTGACGATCGAACAGGGAAGAAAACGCGGCGTCATTACACGCCCATTGCAGTCAAGGTAGAATGCAATCGGAGTTGGGCCGGCTCAACGGCTCGCACAAAACGCCATCACTTCTCTGTCAGAGGTTAATCTCCGGCTGACGCGCCCCACGGAGTTGGAATTTGTCCCTTCCCACGGACTTCGACCTGAAAGAGCGGGTACGCGCCGCCGTTGACATCGTGGATGTCATCGGTGCAACGACCGAACTGCGCCCTCAGGGAAGGAATTTCGTGGCTCGCTGTCCGTGGCATAACGATCGTCGCCCCTCAATGACGGTCAACCAAGAACGACAAACTTGGAAATGCTGGCCTTGTGATATTGGCGGAGACATCTTCTCGTTCGTGATGCGTCGTGATGGCGTTGATTTCCCTGCTGCAATCCGCTCGCTGGCGGAACAGGCTGGCATCGAAGTTCCAGAACTGAGCGGTGGCAAACGCACTGAACCGGGTTCACCTGACGATCGGCCCACTCTTTTTTCTGCCATGGAAGTTGTCGCGAACGCCTACTTCACTGAACTCGAATCAGGCACGAGCCCTGACGCGCAACTGGCTCGCGACTATCTCCGCCAACGCGGTATCAGCGAGG
>JAKMEW010000242.1 GCA_022425745.1 Rubripirellula sp. | reverse complement strand
CTAGCATTGGGCTGTTCGGGCGGTTTTGGGCTTGCGGATTGGTTGAAGTTGCAGCGACTTCAAGCAGCACAGCAGACTGGTGTCACGACCTTGATGTCCAACGGTGGTAGGCCATCGGCTAAATCTTGTATCTTGATCTGGTTGGATGGCGGCCCAAGCCATCTCGAAACTTTTGATCCCAAGCCGGAGGCACCTCGAGAGGTGCGTGGCCCGCTGGGGGCAATTTCCACAACCGTTCCCGGAGTTCGTCTTGGCGAGTGCCTGCCGAAGACAGCCCAGGTGATGGATCAGGTTGCCTTGATTCGCTCGGTAACCTCACCGCTTGGCGAGCATCAGTTTGGCACCCATTACATGATGACGGGGTACCAGCCGACTCCCGTTCTCGATTATCCGGCCTTCGGAGCGGTTGTTTCGCACACGCAGACTGCTCCGAGCGTTTTGCCAAAGAACATCGCGGTTCCGCAATTTCAAGTCGGTGGTGCCGGGATGACCGGAGGCGGTTTTCTTCCGCTCCATCATCAACCATTTTCCGTGGGTGCTGATCCTGCTAAGCCAGATTTTCAAGTCAGTGATTTGGACTTCTATCCCGGACTCGGCAGAGAGCGAGTCGATCGGCGGATGGCATTTGTGCAATCGATGAATCGGATGCGAGACATTAGGCTGCAGGGACAGGGGCTGCAGGGACAGGGGCTGCAGGGACAGGGGCTACATGGTCAGGTGCTACAAGATCATGCTTCAAGGGGCGACAAGCGGCACGCCTCGCAATTAGCAGACCCATTGAAGACCCCGAGAGCAACATCACATCTCGGTGACTCAGTCGATGGATCTCAGAACCCGGGTATCGATCCCGACCTGCGGAAGGCTTATGACTTGATGACCTCCCGCGACGCTCAAGCTGCATTTGAAATTCAACGGGAATCCGATGCGGTACGGCAGGCTTACGGTCACAAGACGGTGGGGCAATGCTGCTTGCTTGCGAGACGCTTGGTGGAACGCGGCGTCCCGTTCGTGACGGTAAACCATAAAGGTTGGGACACTCATAATCAGCTCGTTACTCGACTCAAGGATGGCTTTGCAGGGGCGCGAACTCCCGTCGGCTTGATTCCATCGCTCGATCAGGCGCTCAACGCTCTGATTGTCGATCTCGGGCAACGCGGGATGCTTGACGAGACTCTTGTGGTCGTGATGGGCGAATTTGGTCGGACGCCCAAGTTGAATACGGCAGGGGGACGCGATCATTGGCCTCGAGTCTTTAGCGTTTTAATGGCCGGGGGTGGGACCCAAGGAGGTCAAGTGGTGGGGAGTAGCGATCCAATCGGTGAGTCGCCGGCAGATCGTCCGGTGACCCCATCGGATCTCGCTGCGACGATTTATTCTCGTCTTGGGATTGATCCGAGCACCGAGATACACACTCCCGACGGACGCCCCGTGCGTCTGACTCCTGACGGAGCTGAGGTGATTTCTGAACTGATTTGAACCCTGACCCTGATTTCAACCCTGAGTTTGATTTCAACCCTGAGCCTGATGGTTGACTACTTCGGGTTCACTCTGTTTAGGTCTTCATTGCAGAGCCGATCAGAGGTCTCGCTCGCATCGATGCGGCGAGTCCACAAAGTCACTCAACGCTGCGGCAGGGAACCTGGCGTACGCCACTCGAGATCACCGATGGATTGTGGTGGAGATTGAGGAGACAATTGCTGGGCTGTTACTTCCGTCCCGCTTGACGCGGAGTTTGGGAAACTCCCTGGGGAACTGCTTGGGGAACTCTCTGGGGAACTCTCTGGCGAAATTTGAGAGGATGAGATAGCGAAATTCCCCGCGTGATCAGGGAAGGTTTCAATGTAATTAGCGTGTACCGGTTGGGTGGATTCCCATTGCGTCGCGATGGTCTGTAATTGAGGATCGCGGGCATTGGAGGATTGAATCAAAGCATTGGGGCTCGAAGTAGAGGCAGAGACTTGAGTCAGGTCAGTTGCTGGCAGACCTTGGTCAAATCCCAAAGGCGTGGACATACTTGATCGAGGCCCAAAACTCTCTGGCCAGACCCTATTATCGGATTTCTGGTTTGAAGGTGTTTCGAATCCGCTGGAAGTTGGTGCCGGAAGCGTTTTGCTTGCGGATTGATTAGCCGGTGATCCTGACGTGACCCCAATATTCGACACGTTACTCGATTGAGTTGCCGAAGCGGAATAGGATCCTGTAGCAGGCGGGGCGACTCGAGTTTGTCCCAGAAAAGGAAATAGACTGCCATATGCTGATCCGGTCGGCCGGCTGCCGTTTAGTTGGGCAGGACCGTATTGGCACCCAGCGGAGTTGAAAAGCAGCAAAACGCACGCCAGTCCTACGGTTTTGGTGATGGGACGCAAGCTCGGTTCATTCGCGGACCTGGTAGCCATTATCAGCCTCGTTGGCGAGCGATGAGATGGTGGGGTTCTAGGGTTGATGCTTGGATGCCGGTTCAGGTGCGTTCTCAGTTGATCCGTCTTCGCCGTTATGGATCACCTTGGTCGAATCGCCCCCAACACATTTCTTTAGCAAATCTTTCCAAAGAACCGAAAGTCCATTACCCAGACCGCCCGTTTAGCTAGCAACGGTGTGCCGATGACAGGTTGTAGTGGTTCTAACAGAAGTTTTGGCTGTAGTGTTGGACCGGAATGAACCGATGATACGACTTATGCGGATGAGCGTTCGTGGAGATCCGCTGAAGGTATGCGATGAAATTCTGGCCCAAACAAAGGTGTTCGCTCATGCGACGCTACTTGAATTTTAGATCTTTGTCTCTCTCTGCCGTGCTCGCTTGCAGCAGTCTGTACGGCCAGCAGGTGGATAGTCCCAGTATCCGAACGCTCGCGGTTCCCGCGTCTCAGGCCAAGTCGATCGCGACCGCTCTGAGTATGGAGTATCGCGAGATACCAGAGATTCAGGTCGCTGCGGACGCGAAGGGGGCCCAGTTGGTCGTGATGGCTCCGGCGGAGAGGCAGGCGATGATTGCTGCCAAGGTGCAGCAACTTCTCGCGAGTAGCGAAACGGGAACCACATCGCAGCTTCAACCACTGAGTCGATCACTGCAGCACATTTCTTGGAGAGATTTCGAGAAAGGGCTACGTGTGTTGGCGGGCGATCAGACCACGGTAACGACCTCCGCTCAGGGGC
>JAKMEW010000240.1 GCA_022425745.1 Rubripirellula sp. | reverse complement strand
TTATAGAGGAGTGTAAGTCGATCGAGGTTCTGTGTGGCGAGTCGATGGTAGCCTCGCTGGTCAAGCCAAAGACTATCGATCGCGGGCGCAATGAGTGCCGCGTTGAATGGTCCGTCAAGCGTCGCTTCTCCCGCGATTGATACACCGCCGAGTTCACCACCCGCAGCGGCATGAAGTGCTCCCGTCACTACTCGCCCTCCAAAGCTATACCCGACCAAGGTTGTTGGGATTCGATGGTTGGCATGCTTACGAAGGAGCCATCCGAGGTAGAGGCCTTGGCCTTCGGTGCGGTTGGCCTTGAGCCGTGCATCGCGAACCAAGATTCCGTTTTTGTCACTTTCCCAGCTCCAGATTACCCAATCGACGGGTTGGTCAACCTCGTGAATCGCGACGTTAGCATGCACAAGGCAGCCTCTTGCGATGGCATCATCTGCTGTGAATCGGTTGCCATGGACATAAATGACCGCTCGTTGTCGCTGAGCAAGTTGATGGATGAATTCTTCGAACGAGACACTTTGAAAGAGATTTTTTGGGCTCAGTTTTGAAATTTCAAACGCTGGTTGATCCAAGGAAACTTGGGTTGCTCGTGAGACCAGACTGCGAGTGCTCAGTAACCAGATGCGATCTTGGCCGTCTTGGTTGTTTGATGCGACAGGTTCCTGTTTGATGCTCTCCTGGGCCGTCTGGTCACTTTGCCCATACGACATCGTTTCCGTGCCAAACAAAAATATGGCAAGGATCAACGACGCTAGCTGAACGACGTTTGATGACCGAGGGCGCTGACGCATGGGAGCTACATTTCCTAATTGCGAGAGAGGTGACCAGATGCTTACTTATTGTTGCCGAAAAAAAACGGCGTTGCATTTGCACATCACAAAACACGACGTACTTTTGTTCGGTTGAGCAGTGAACTCTGCCGAAAACGCCCTCTTTGCATATCGAGGAATTTGAGATGAATCGTCGTGTAATCACCATTGTTCTGCTTTTAACGGCTTTACCGTTGGCTTCCGGATGCAGTGGCATGAAGAACTTTATCTTTGGTAAGGGGGCTCGGTGCGGAATTTGCAACCGCGGTGCTGCTTTCGCTCCAGCCGATCCCTGTGCCTGCCCTCCAGGGACACACGCTTATTCGGGAATCGGTGAGTCGGTTTGTGGATACGATCACGTTGATCCTTACTCCGGGACAACCGCGGACGGATTTAGTGCCCGCAAATTTGATTCGGATGGAAGCCAGATCATTTGGGAAGAAACCAAGCCCGCTGAAAAAGATCTGTAAGTCGCACACTGCGACTCGATCGTCTTGCTGAAATCTTTGGCTTGGTGTCGATGGCTTAACCTGCGCAGATTCTGATAACGCGTATCATCGTCACGATTCCTCTCGCTTTTTCACCGCTCGATTAGGTAACCTCGTTTACACTAGTGCAGTGGTTGATGCTGTTTGCAGCGTTCCAGTCATCAACCGAAGCATCGCCGGTCGCCTCTCTGCATGGTTACGATCTCATCTTGCTTGGGCCTCTTTGATCAGAGCTTTTTCCGATTTTGAAGCCCTGAGATTAGATCGGATTAGTGATTGATGGATTGGTTGCAACGCTGTCTCGAGTCGTGCATGTTCGAACTCGCAACTTGTGCGTACCGGAACGATTTAACGGGACATTGGAATGCGACGAACGATTTCTCCTTCAACTTTCGGTTTTAAAACACGACGTCAGTTTCTCACCACCGTACCAACGCTGGGGTTAGCTGTTGCAGGTAGCGTTGTTGGTGCGGGTAGCGTTTTTGCAAAGCCACTGAAAATATTCGATGATCTCAACGGAGATATCGAAGCTGCTCAGGGTGAATCAGCTGAAGTTGAGGGGGCCGATACGGAACCGTCGACTGAAGTGACAAGGTTGACCTATGAATCGCCTCAAACACAAAGGTGGCGAATCGGCTTGGTGCTCGAAACTCCCGTCACCTGCACCAACGTCTTGGCAACCTTTGCGGTTCCCATGGCTTGGCCGGAGCAGACGGTTGAAGTGGTCGGGCGGACAATTGATCCTGCGGTAACGAATTGGGACGTTCGCAATTTACCTGGCGGGGCGAGACAGGTAGTTGTGCAGATGGCGCGAGTTCCCGCCGGATCGGCGGTGAATGCGGTGTTTGAATTCAAGATCGATCGATCCCGAATCCTTGGCCCAGATCAAACAGCTGATCTGGTGATTCCCACACGACCGTCTCGGGACCTTCGGCTTTTCATGGGGAATAGTCCCTACATCGATGCGACGCACGGCCGGATCAAAGCTGCCTCGAGAGAGCTTGCTGAGATGGAGGCAGAGAACGATTGGCAGCGAGTCGAGCAGATTTACGATTACGTCCGCGAGAAGGTGGAATACGTTGAAGGTTCGCTAAAGAATGCCTCGGAAGCTCTGGCTGATGGTCGAGGTGATTGCGAAGAGATGACTAGCCTTTTCGTGGCGCTTTGTCGCAACGCTCGTATCCCCGCGAGAATGGTCTGGATTCCTGATCACTGTTACCCCGAATTTTATCTCGAGGATAGTGAAGGCAATGGCTACTGGTTCCCATGTCAGGCTGCCGGCACTCGGCAATTTGGTCGGATGGACGAGTATCGTCCCGTCCTTCAAAAAGGTGACCGATTTAAGGTTCCTGAAAAGAAGGTTCCTGTGCGTTACGTCAGCGAGTTCTTTCGTTGCGATCGGAAGGGAAAAAGCGATCCCGATCCCATTTTCGTACGGGAACAGTTGGATTCCATCTGAGCAAAGGTCATCGAAAGCAAACTGAACAGCGATGATGCGTTGGACGGTGAACCAAATAAAAACTTGGTTCTTTCTCGGTAGGTGCGTTGCGATTTTTTCTTAACTACTCATTGCCTGCTGCGTCGCCGCCACCCTTTTGCTTACCAAGGGTTGGGTCTTCGAGCGTTGCGAGGACGATCTCGATCGTGATCTCTTTCCCGTCTCGATAGATTTTGGCTTTTTGCGTGGAGCCAACCGGCAGGCGTTCGATCACTTCTTGCAACGCGCCCGGATCGCGTACTCGCTCTCCGGCGAACTCCATGATGACATCAAGTGGTTTGATTCCTGCACGTTCCGCCGCTGAGTCTTCGATGATTTGGTAAGCGAGAACACCGAGGCCAGCGGGTAGATTAAAGCGGGATGCAATCTTTGGATTGAGTTCCGCCATTCTGACGCCAATCGCGGCGCGTCGAACCGAACCGTGTACGGCGAGTTCATCCGCGATCCAGTAGGCCTGATTGATTGGAATCGCAAAGCCAATTCCTTGGTAGCCGCCGCTTCGCGTCGCGATCGCCGTGCTGATGGCAACCACTTTTCCATCGAGATCGATCAACGGACCACCCGAATTACCCGGATTGATGGCCGCATCGGTTTGAATCAATCTTCCACGATTGATTCTTGCAATGGTTCTGTTTTTCGCGCTGATGATGCCTGCGCTGACGGTAGCCTCAAGGCGGAATGGGCTGCCGATGGCGAGGACCCAATCGCCGATCTCAAGTAGATCAGAGTCAGCGATCTCCGCGTTCTCGAAAGGTTCATCGCGAACGATTTTTAATGTGGCCACATCACTGTCGGGATCGCCACGCACTTCGGTCGCTTCGATTTCAGTTTCATCAGCAAGCTGAACCACGACACGTTGGGCTCCCGCAACTACATGATTGTTGGTGATGACCCGACCGTCTGTTGAGACAATCACGCCGCTTCCGATTCCGGTTAGTTCACGGCTTGTATCTGCTGGCTGTTCGCTTTCACTGTTGCCATTGTCCTGTTGCTGATTGACGCCGAAAGCTTCTTTCTGACCGTAGGAAAGGATCGTGACCACCGCAGGGGTGGCTCGTTTCGCAGCGGTGCGAAAAGCGCGAGACAGTGCGCGTGGACCGACGAGATCTGATGGATCTGGAACGACTGTTTTTGGGGCACCACGTCGGGCGTCATCGTTTTTAAAAATGCGTCGACCAAAATCTTGTGCGTGCGTGCCAAGGCTTGTTGCCACGCTGCACGCGATTAGCATCAGAAAATACAGTGTTGGTGATTGAAGCGAGTGATGGCGAGTTGATGATGAGTGGGTGACCGGTGATTGAGGTTTGGCCGAATAAGTTTGCGATGTTGAATGCTCTGATCGCTCACACAAAATCTGGATATTCACGTTGTTCGCCTCGATGGATTCTTGTCTCTATTGTCCGTACTAGTGTAGAGAGTTGAGCAGTTGTCTTGCCAGACTAGGCGAACCAGACTAGGCGAACCAGGCCAGGCAAACCAGGTTGGGCAAACCAGGTTGGGCGAATGCGGAGCTGTTATTTGGATCGAGTTGATTTAGCGTGAAAAAAAAAGCCGCCAGCAATCGCAGCGGGGTGAGCCATGCCGCTACCGTCTATTGAGATTCGCCAGAGCCGACTGACTTCCCACCCCGTCACGTCGAGGTCGGCTCGAAGTTCTCTCTGCGAAAATCGATGCATGAACATCTTTTCGAGGCCACGGTAGGCATAACAGGTGTCACCGAACTCGGAGTCTTTTTCACGGGTAGCGTTGAGCCACGATTTTAGGAGTGCCCGGATTCCGTGGTACTCTCGCAGGGCGGCCCAACGATTGTGAACGTGGATCAGCAAACCACCCCCCGGTTTTATGATTCGGTTTGCGTGTCTCAGGAAAGTGCGTCGGTGGCGACGGTTTTGGATCATTCCGAGCGTGCTGAAGAGACAGAGTCCATGGTCGGCGGTGTCTTTTGCGAGGCATTCAAGCTGAACCAGATTCGCGCGAAGTGTTCCAATTTTGGGTGAGCTGGGTGCCGACTGTTTCGCCTGAATCACTCGGAGCATTTCCTGACTGAGATCAATTCCGAGGACTTCATAACCCCTAAGAGCGAGGGGGAAGGCGGCACGTCCGGTGCCGCAGCCGAAATCAAAAATCAGAGGCTTTCGGGGTGAATCCGCTGTTTCGGGAGCTCGCGTGGAATCTTTTTTTATTCCAGGATGGATTTCCCGCAGAATCGATTCATCTACCCTGCATAGCGGAGTATCCGCCACAAAAGCGTCATAATGGTCGGCAATTGACCGGTCGGTTACGTAATCCCATGTTCCCTCTGCGACGCCGATAGGCCGCCTCCAACGCGCAACACTACCGGACAACCCGTAGTTTTTACCTGACCGAGCAGGGGGATTCTTTGAGGGCCAATTCGGGGGCTGGTTCACTTTTGGGTCGCGTTCCTATAATCCTGCTCGCTTCGGGCGGAACCGGAGCGATGTTGTGATCAATCAGCCGGTCCATACGGCTGCTGGCAGACCTTGCTTAGGTCGCATCCTGACTGCTGCGATGCATCTCGAGTTGCCAGTATAGGAACACCCAGAAACGAACAACCTGCAAAATATTTCAAATCGCACCAATTACGGGAGCATAGACATGATCAAGGTCGGCATTAATGGTTTTGGACGAATCGGCCGAATGGTTTTCCGCGCGTCAGTTGGACGTGACGACATCGAAATCGTTGCGATCAACGACCTCTTGGAAGTTGAATACCTCGCTTACATGCTGAAGTACGACTCGGTTCACGGTCGTTTCTGCGGTGAGGTTTCAACAGAGAATGGCAAGTTGATTGTCAACGGTAAGGAAGTTCGCGTTACAGCAGAAACCGATCCGAGCAAGCTTGCTTGGGGCGAAGCTGGTGTCGATGTTGTTGTGGAATCCACCGGTATTTTCTTGACCTCCGAGTCCGCACAGGGCCACCTTGATGCGGGTGCGAAAAAGGTCGTGATGTCCGCACCGTCCAAGGACGATACTCGGATGTTCGTCATGGGTGTCAACAGCGACAGCTACAACGGTGAGCAGTTCGTATCCAACGCTTCCTGCACCACCAACTGCTTGGCTCCTTTGGCCAAGGTTCTCAATGACAGCTTCGGCATCAAACGCGGTCTGATGACGACCGTTCACGCAGCGACCGCAACGCAGAAAACCGTTGATGGTCCAAGCCGAAAAGATTGGCGCGGTGGACGTGGGATTCTTGAAAACATTATCCCATCGAGCACCGGTGCGGCCAAAGCGGTTGGTAAAGTGATTCCTGAGCTTAACGGTAAACTGACCGGAATGGCTTTCCGCGTTCCAACTTCCGATGTTTCTGTCGTTGACCTCACTGTCGAACTCAACAATGAAACTTCCTACGAAGACATCTGTGCGGCAATGAAAGCCGCTTCGGAAGGTCCTCTCAAAGGTATCCTCGGATACACCGAAGACAATGTCGTGGCGACCGACTTCCGTGGCGAAGTTTGCACTTCGGTTTTCGATGCGGGTGCCGGTATCCAGCTAGATAAAACCTTCGTTAAGGTCGTTTCTTGGTACGACAACGAATGGGGTTACTCCAATAAAGTGCTCGACCTCGTTGCTCGGATTTCCGAGTAGATCAACGAGTTCTCGACGAGAATCTGTTGATCACTCGCGGCTCTGAGATCCCGAGGCGATTCTGCGCTCTGTTGACAGGGGTGACAGAACTGTGTGATCGACCATTCTTGACTGACTCAACCCAACGGGAGACCGTTGGGTTTTTTTTCGCATCGACCTGGGG
>JAKMEW010000231.1 GCA_022425745.1 Rubripirellula sp. | reverse complement strand
CAGATGGTTGATGCGAAAGCGATTCGAGATGCTTATCTGAAACGTTATCAGGAGCACACTGAACAACTCAAAGAAACATGCAGAAAACAGCGAGTCGATTTCGTCCAGATGACGACGGATCGTCCGTTCGCTGACTCGCTCCATCAGTACCTCTCTGTTCGGAGGCGTGGGCGATGACGTTACTGAACGGAATCTTAGCGTTGGGAGCCTTGGCTTTCACAGTTCCGCTGGCGATTCATCTTTTGTTTCGCAATCGATTTCAGGTGATGGACTGGGGGGCGATGCACTTGCTCGAAGCGGTGGTGCGAATCAACCGCCGACGGTTGCAGTTGATGCACCTGCTGCTTTTGATCCTGCGATGTCTGATTCCAATTCTCCTTGCATTTTGCTTGGCTCGACCCGTTCTCACAGGTTTCAAGGTTCTCCCAGGTGACGCTCCTCGCACCGTTGTGATTGCAATCGACGATAGTCAGAGCATGGCGGCACGCGATGTGTCTGGGATGACTAGGATGGAGGTTGCTAAACGGTCTGTTGAGACTTTGCTGGAAAGTCTTTCTCGCAGAGACGAAGTCATTCTCATGCCTTCCAGTCGATCGTCGCTTCCGGTCGTTTCCTCTGGACCGCAGGAGGCGATGGAGGATGTTAGGAAAATGCGAGCCCAAGCCGGACCCGTTGACCTAGGTAGAATCCTTGATGCAGCGATTGAAGCGAGCAGTGAGGGCGTCTATCCGCAACGACAGATTGTGGTGGTTGGTGATTTTGCGAGTGATTCACTCGGTGATGAGTCATTGGCAACGCTTTCCAACCTATCTGAAACGCTCGAGCAACAGACGCTTCCGCCTGCGATTGGCTTTTTGAATCTTGGGAAAGATTCGGATCAGCTTTCCAATCTTTCGGTGGATCAGATCGAGTCCAATGCGGCAGCCGTTGTTGCTGGCCGCGGTGGCAGTTACAGCGCAACGATTCGAAATGCGAGCGATCTACCGCTCCGTGATATTCGCTTGACTTGGTTTCTTGATGATGTCGAGGTGGGGCAATCGTTGGTTACGGTGGCATCAAGATCTTCCACCGTTGCTCGATTAACACACCGGATCGATCAAGTGGGTGTGCATGTTTTGACGGCCTCCGTTGAGCATGGGGATGCCTTGATGGAGGATAATCGTCGATCACTGGCGATTGATGTGATCGACGAAATCAACGTCCTTCTTGTTAACGGGGATCCAAGTCAAGAGCCGCTCGAGGGAGAGACGGATTACCTAGCGATTGCACTCAGTCCGTTTGCATTTGGTGGTGAAGATCAGCCTGATGCGGTTCAGACCAGTGTTTGCTTACGTCAGCAGTTGCAAAAGCGATTGGAAACTGATGAGCCTGACATGGTCGTGCTTGCCAATGTTTCAAAACTCTCCGAATTGGAGCGTGCCGATCTATCCCAGTTTGTGCAGCGCGGCGGAACTCTGGTGATCTTTGACGGCGATCAGGTTGATGTTGAGGGATACAATGCGGCTTGGAATAGCGAGGAAGGTGATTGGCGACTGCCGGCAACTCTCGGTAGTGTGATCGGTGAGCTGGAGGGAGAAAATCGATTGCCACAACCTCCTGGAATGCATCATGCGATCTATTCTCCTTGGGAGTCTTTGAGGACCGGGAACGAGCAACCTTTCGCTGATGTTGATGTCTTTGCCTACCGTAAGCTGAGTGTGCGTCGCGACCCAAGCGGTGATCTTTCGAGTTCTGTTGGTGAGTCGGGTTCGGTCAGTTCTGATCCGCAAATCTCTGGCTCACCTGAGGAAGGTGACAACGCTGCCGGTGGCGTACCGATCACGCTTTGGAGTTTGGGGAACGGCGACCCGCTAGCAGTTATGGCTCGGCGGGGTGCGGGTAAAGTTGTTCAGTTTTCGATTCCGTGCGATACGGCATGGTCATCTTTGCCGCTGCGACTGGTGTTTCTCCCGATGATGCAGCAACTCGTTTTGGATCTTGCTGGAAATCAGCAGAGCGTCAATGTCTCGGTCGGCGATGGGCTTGTTGTGGCGACCAAATCTTTGAAGCCAAGCCTCTCGGATCTAAGCTATGGGGATTCCCGAAGCGGGCAAGGTTCGGTTCGAGCAGATTCTGCAATCTCCAACTCGGGAGGTGACGGTCGGCCAAGCGTGATTGATGAAAGCGAAGCGGTTGAGTATCGACTGCAGTATCCGGATGGAAGCCAGGATACCGTTAAGCCTACAGCAGACCTTTTTCCTCGACTGGTCCTCCCGATCGCATTGTCGAAGGGGGCATATGTTTTTTTAGCGGAAACGCCGCTTGTTGATGCCTTGCCAGCACAGACACAAACTCTTCGCATGGTATCCGTCCCCGCATCTGAATCTTTGTTGCGGGATTCGGATCCTGATCGGCTGGCCGCCGCAGCGGCGATATTGGAGGCAACTCTCTACGAGGATGTAACGGCGTTAACAAATGACGACCAGCAGCGAAGATTTGGACGCGAAATATGGCGTTGGTTGCTCGCAGCACTTTTGGTGCTACTCGTTGGTGAGCTTTTCCTGCAGCAGCGTGCGGTTGCAACTTTCCCATCCAAGCGTTCCAGCATGGAGGCGGTGTGATGGGAAGTCTTCGATTCGCCGGTGACCTGTCACCGATGGTTACCGGGGCGTTGATTGTGTTTGCCGCATTAGCGGTTATGTGGTTCTATCTGCGTGAGACCAAGGGGCTTGATGCACCTTACCGATACTTGATACCAGCCCTTCGGGCTTTGGCAATCGCCTTGACCATTTTGATTTTATCAGGGCCCGTTCTTCACCGACGTGTCACGATTGGGACACTGGGACGTGTGACTTTTGCTTTGGATGCGTCGCAGAGCATGTCGCTGAAGGATGATCTTTCCGAGCAAGCGAGATTGTCGCGAGCGTTCAATTTACTTGCCGGCGAAGATCAAAACCCTGGCTGGCTCGAATCTTTGAAGTCGACACATGAAATCGATGTGGTTTCTTTTTCGGAGGGTAAGCCGACTTTACTTTGGTCAAGTGTAGGTGAAACCGAATTGCCAACCGTTTGGGAGACAAACGCCGATGGAACGCAAACAAATCTAACGAGTGCGTTTGAGGTTCCTAGTGTTCAGGGAACAACCGAGGGGCAGGTGGATCGTGAGAGCGAGATGTCAATGGCATCTTCTGCGGTTGTGATCGTGAGTGATGGGCGTCAGACAGTTGGTGATAGTCCCATCGAAGCGGCAACATCGTTGTCAGGTCAGGGAGCGGTGGTTCACACGGTTGGCATGGGACAGTCGTCTGAGCCGTTGGATGTGGGGGTCGTCGACATCATTCGTCCTGAAAGCGTTGCCGCCGATGGAAAGCTCAGTGGGGAGATCATCGTCAAAACGAGTGGCTTCTCGGAAACTTTGACTGGATCGGGAACTTTGACTGGATCGGGAACTCTCGAGAACCCTGATGGAGAAGTTGCTGCGAATGAAAACAGTGCTTCGGAAAAGGTAGCAAGTGATCCGGTAAGTCCCACGGGAAGAGAATTGAATTTGCGAATTGAGTCTGGTCAGCAGACGCTTTGGACGAAGCGTGTCATCGTTTCGGAGCGTCAGCAGTCCATTCCCTTCACACTTGATGTCCAGCAGGTTCTGGAGTCATTGCAGTTGACGGTTCCTCGGGGCGTTCAGATCAATTCTCAGGTGTTGGATTTGAGGGCAGTGATCGAAAGTGTGCAGGGCGACCTTTACTCTGGTAACGATACGATGCCGTTTCGCGTTGCCGCTTCGACTCGCGCACGAAAGTTATTGATTCTCGATGGATCCAGTCGTTGGGAAATTCGTTACCTCCGGAATCTTTTCAGCCGTGACCCAGCGTGGGCTGTGGATTCCATTTTGTTCGGTCCGGGAACGGATCACTACGAGTTGCCACGAGGTGATCAGCCAGGTGAGTTTCCCGATAATAACATGGGAATGTCTCAATATGATGCGATCATCATGGGAGAGATTCCACCGAATCAACTCGAACAGTCAGATGCTGATCGGTTGCGGGATTTTGTCCGTCGTGGGGGCGGGTTGATTGTCATCGATGGACGTTACGGGCGAGTTCGCGAACTCTCTGAATCATTGCTGTCGGAGCTGGTTCCGGTGAGGTACGAAACCGACGATATTTCTTTTGAGGTTGGACGTTTGCAGCCCACGACGATGGGAGCGGATCAGGCAGTTCTTGGACTTTGGGGTAAGCCGGAGGAGCAAGACCAATTTTGGGAAAAGTTGCCGCCTCCGATTGTCGCCCCTGCGGTTATTCCACAGCCTGATGCCGAGGTGCTCGCCGAGGCGATTGGCACGAAGGGAGAGTCGTCTCCTTGGCTAGTCACGAGACTGTTTGGTTCGGGCCGAGTCTTTTATCTCTCGACCGATCAGACCTGGCGATGGCGTTACAAGGTAGCTGACCGATTCCATTCTCGATTTTGGAATCAGTTGCTTGCTGCGGCAATGCAACCGCCATACGCCGTGAGTGATCAGTATGCATCGCTGGGGACCGACGAGATTGAATATCAGGTGGGGCAGTCAGCGACAATCCGTGCTCGTCTGCAGGGCGCTGGGGGGACGGCGATCGGTGACGCAACGGTGGACGCGTTGTTGATTCAGAATGATCAAATTGTGGGTTCCGTGCCCTTATCGGTTGATGATGCTGATCGCGGGACGTACCGAGGTAAAACGTTGCCGCTCGCTGCTGGTGCTTATCAGGTGCGAATTCAAGCTAGTGGTTTTGATGGCCAGGCTTTACGAGCATCCACTCCAATTTGGGTGGGGCAACGAGAGGTTGCTGAAATGTCGTCGGTGAGCTTGGATGCAAATACTTTGCAAAGCATTGCAGATTCAGGAAAAGGACGTTACTTCCACGAATCTGATTCGCAACAGCTACTTGAGATGCTTCGTCCCCTTTCAAGTGGAACGGTGGTCGAATCCGATATTCTACTTTGGCAATCTTATTACTGGTTTCTCGCCATTTTGTTACTCCTCGGAGCAGAATGGTGGATGCGTAAACGCGTTGGATTGGTGTAGCTCATGTCATCCGTGTCACGAACTTTGACCGACGGTCTTCAGCTGAATCCTAAAACTGCAGAGGTTCTAGGGCGATTCGATCGCAGACGTCGATTTCTGTTGCTTTTGCGAGGCATCGCATCCGCGATCGTTGCGTTTTTGGTGTGTGTGGCGGTGATTTCCTTTGCCGATTACCTTTGGCTGTTGCCAGATTCACTACGTTGGACGATGAGCCTGCTTGCTTACGGTTTCATGGCCATCGTCTTTTACGCACTTGCCTTACGACCGATAGGGCGAAGGTCACCGGAGGAGATTGCAAAGCAAGTTGAGGCGAGTGATTCGCGATTGCGTGAAGATCTGCTTTCTGCAGTTGAGCTTGCAAACCCATTGCACGTCAACGGAGCGATCAGTTTTCGAAATCGATTGCAGGAGACGGTGGCTTCCAAGGCATCGACGTTGAATGTTCAGCACCTGTTGCCACTTGGATTAATTTCGCGGTCGCTCATTACCGTTGTCGTGCTGACTTTGATATTTGGTCTTCTGAGTGTGTTGCCGGGACTTCAGTTCGGACGACGCATCGCGAGGGCGATGATTCCGGGAGCAGCAATTCAGCGAGCCTCGTTGACGCAATTGGTCGTCTTGAAGCCGTCACCGGCGTCGGGGTACGTCGCTGAAGGGGATGCGATTGCCGTCATCGTCGAAGTCAGCGGTAAGCCGACCGATGAAGTGGTGGTGCAGTGGTGGAATGAAGAAGGAGCATCCGGTGAACTGGAAATGACACCGAGAGCGGTGAGTGATACAGCGGCTCTTGGTGGAACGCTCGAATCGCAGAATCGATTCGCTGCCAACCTTGCCGTTGGTTCAGCGGCAGTTCATTATCGTGTTGCTGGTGGTGATGGTGTGACTTTATGGGAAACCTTGACACCGCTACCCCGACCTCGAGTAGTGAACTTCAGTAAGCGATATGAGTTCCCAGACTACTCGTTGCTGCCACCGAGAACCGAGGATGCGGAACACGGAGACTTAGAAGCCGTAATTGGAACCAATGTCCGTCTGACGGTGCGATTCGATGAACGCGTCAGCGATGCAATGATTCATTTTGATGATGATGGTGGCTCTCGACCGTTGACCGCCGTCGAAGGTTCAGAGACTGAATTTTACGCTGACATTCCGATGAGGATTCCAAGCACCTATCAAATTGATGCGGTAAGCCTACGTTCCGGATTGAACAATCCCTATAGTCCGATCTACTCAATAGATCCATTAAGAGATGTTCCGCCGGTTGTCCGGTGGGCGGCGGAGATGGACCGAATGATGATCGTATCCCCCTTGGATGTGATTTCCTTTCATGGTTACGCATCCGATGATTTGCCAATCGATCGGGTGGTACAAGAATTTGAGATCAACGGGCAGCCTGCAAGATTTCGTCCGGTGAATTTGGATGCTTCTGATCGTGAGTTTGATCTGAATTGGGAGTGGGATCTTCTTCATCGTCAAAACCCTGACGTCGAATCAGAGAAGCTTCTCAATGGAGATTTCATTCGCGTTCGATTCGTTGCAATTGACCGAAATGGACAACGTGGTGAATCGGCCCTTCTTGAAGTCTTGGTTGCGGATGAGGGTTTCGATAGTGATCGCCATGAACACCTCTACCAAGTTGCAGCGTTAGTAAAGGAGGTGAGGGATTGGGCGACCGATTTTCATGAGTTGATGGAGCTCTTCGGGAAAGCCAATCAAGGGAATCTCAGCGAGCAAATCAATGATCAATTCACCCGGTCTCAGGAGATTGCTGTTGCGGGCGAGACGTTACTGAATCGAATCGAGACCAGTCTTGGATCTTCAACGAGTCGTCCGGAGTCGGGAGGCTGGGAATTGGTGGGGATCGCAACGGCAGACCTCCTGCATCAGCAGAAACGCTGGATTGCTGAGTGTTTGAACTTGAGCGAGAACGTTCCGGCCGTCTGGGAGCCAACTCGTGAAAGGCTAGTTAAGGAGCGTCAAGGCTTAGCCAACAAGTATGCCAACGAGGCATTGCGTGTTGAACAGTATGCGGAAAACATCTTCGCTGAAATGTTAACGGTTTCGATGGTCAGCGATGCGAAGTCGCTGCAGGCAAGTCTGAAGCCGATGTTGGTTGAGAAAGAGTTTTCGAACTTGCCGGTTGAGCGATTTTCTCGCTACCTGTTGGTTGCCATGGGTAGGCTTGAGGAAGTCAACGAATTGTTAACGAAACATGCAAGCTTGATTCCGGAGAACACTTGGCGTCATCTTGAGGCTTGGGAGAAGTGGAGCGTTGGGTGGGCTGCGCGTTTAGAGTCGACAATTGAGAGTCCACCAAATGAAGATTCGATGAGATCGCTTGTCAAGCAGTTGGATGACGAGTTGCAATCACAGATTGACGGAAGAATGATTGACGGTCGAGTTGGCGGTAAATTGTCCTCGCTGTTACGGGATATCCAAACGCAAATTGGATCAAGCCGAGAGCAGTTGCTTCGGATGGAACAACTTGGTCGAGAGTCAGAGCTCAAAGGATTACGGGCCAGCGAGCAGACTGATTCGCAGGAGTCGACCAAGGATGGGCGGGACCAGGCTTTTGCTGATCTTGACTTCGGGTTGCGTCGCGATCATCTAATCCAGTCACTGGAGCAAAGGGAGGCGTTACATCGTGGCCGACCCAATGTCGATCTCGGTTACGCTGCAGACGTGAAGTTGATGCAGCGTGTGATTCAGAACGTGACCAAGGACGGCTATGTTCCTTACCAAGATCAGCCCGCCATCGAAGTCTATCAAGAAATTGCCAGCGCCTATCAAGTGCTCGAGTCTTCTCATGCCGTTCGAGATGCGTACCAAGAATTAACGCAGTTGATGCTCGCTGAACGACGGCTAGCGGATACCGCTGTGAATAAAGTTCTGCATCCGACTTGGCTCGAGAGGTTCTCAACGGAACTGGAATTGCCGTGCCGATGGTTGCGTGAAGCAGGAGTTCCCGGCGAGGTTGTTCAGCGTATCGAGGAGACTCGGTACAACAACGATTACAACCGAGCAAGGGATTTGATTCTGAGTCGCCGTTGGAGTGGTGATCCGATGTTGACCGCAGAGATTCCGCTACAGGAGATGCAGCTGGACTTGGAATCCGCTGTAGCAGAATTGGAACCGCATGTTGTTGATGCGAGGCGAACATTGCAGCGGTATGTCCTTTCATTAGTTGATCAGGCAAGGCAAGCTGCTGAAGAAGCGGAGCAGGCCAAGGAACGAACGGAATCACGTGAGGATTCAGAGGCTCGCACTGCAGAACAGCTCGCAACTGAGCAACGCGAAGTGGCTGAGACCACCAAACAGACTCTTGAATCCTTGATGGATCTAGCCAATACCTCATCGTTGACCGATCAGGATGAGCGTGAACTCGCGAGGGATGCTGACATCGCATCCTACGAGATACAGAATGGCGCAAAAAAGGCAGAGGAGTTAATTCAAAAAGCTACCGAAGCCGAGACGGACCAGCAGCGATCTGAACTTCTTGATCAGACCGCGGATGCATTGGGCGAGTTGGCTGATTCACTTCAGCAAACAGCAGAGCACTTCGAGATGGCTGAGCAAGGCGAGGACCTGACGGAGTCACGGGAAAACCTGCGACAAGAGGCTTTTGATGCGTTGCAGCCCAATGATTTGGAGCAGCGATACGAAGACGCTGAACAGCTAGCCAATGAGGCACAGATGAGCGCTGAGGAGCGGCTTCGAGAGCTGGAGCAGCAGTTGCAGGAAAACCAGCCCATGCAGCAAGAACTCTCTGACATCGCTCAGCGAGCGACGGAGGCTGCGCAGCGAACGCTTGAAAAAGTTGCAGAACAGGAGCGCAGTGTGATGCAAAATTTTGAGCGATCGGATGCTAGTTTTCAAGAAAAGAAAACCCGCGCTGCAGCCGAGCTTGCCGCGATCACGCAGCGTGCACGAGCGGTCGATGAATCCTTGCTTCGCGCGACCGAGCAGGCGATCGGCTGGGCCAATACGCCCGACGCACGGCCAGAACTTGATCAAACGCGTGAGGCTTTGCGTGAAGCCATCGAGCAGTCGCAGCAGCTCGGTGGTGATCAAGCTCCCTTGGAGGAAATGCAGGCCAGCGCTCGGGCAATGAGCGAGGCGATTGCGGAGGCTTCTCAGGCCGTACAAAGTCTCAATCAGGAAACAAGTCAGGCTCAAGCAGAGAACATTCATCAGGATGTATCCAGCCGTCAGCGAACAAAAGCACAGGTGGAAAGATTCGCTCGAGATTCCAGAACACAACAATTACGTGCAACCACCGAACAGAAGAAACAATGGGCTGCAGCAGAGCAGCAGGCCAATCGAAGGATACAAGATGCCCAACGCCAACAGCGTGATGCGGAAAACCAGATGAAGCAGGCGCAGCAGCAATTGCAGCGCAGTCCTGAAAAAGCGACGCAGCTTCAACCGAACATTGATGCCGCTCAGGATCGCATGCAGCGTGCAGAGCGTGCCGAGCAAGCAGCGAGGGAAACCAAGGAGTTGGCTTCACAGCGCGCCAGCGAAACACAAGAGCGTGAAAATCAAATCAAGTCTGAGCCGTTGAATTCCTTTGAACAGCTGAATCCGGCGGCGGAGCTGGCCACTGAGATGACTCAGAAAGCGAGGCAGGAATTTGATGCCATTCAACAGTCCCTTAATCAACTCTCGGAGCAGATGAATTTTGCGGGTCAGTTGAACGCGCCGCAGCAAACCCTAGAACAGGTTGCCAATCAGCAAGAACAATTGGGTCAGCGAGTTGATGAGGCGGTCGAACAGCTTGAGCGTGCCGCGAGGCACGAGGAGCGACTCGGGCAGCAAGAATTGGCTGAGCAGCTCAATGCCGCCGCCGGGGCTGTATCGCAGCAAGCTGCGTCAGCCGCTAATGATGCGCTCGAGTCAATTGAGAATGCTGAACAAAAGCCCGAAATGTCGCCCCTTGCGAACCAAGACGTCAGCGAGGCTGCAGAGGCGATTGGGCAGGCAGCAGAGGATCTTGGGGAGCTTCTGGAGAATATGACGCGAGCGGCTAACGAAGCCTTTGCTCAGAGCGAATCCGCTTCACAGTCATCGAATCCTACGGGGCAGTCCCAATCAACGCAAAGCGGTAGCGAATCTTCAGCCGGGAAACTCACACAAGGTCAGCAGCTCGCGCAAACGCTTGACGAACTCGACCGACAACTTGCTAGTCAAGCCAATTCGCAATCGGCTCAGCAAGCTGGTGATCCTCAGCAAACTCAGCCTGGTTCCGAGCAAACCGCCAGCAACGAATCGCAGTCTCAAGGGCAGGGTTCACAACAGGGGGATCAAAATGGTCAAAGTTCACCTACCGCTGCACAGGCGTCGCCAACTGTTGCCAACGACTTGAACGCTCAAGCTCAACAGGCCGCTCGGCAACGGCAGCAGCAACTTAACCCCAACCAAAATCAGGCAGGACAACCTGGTGATCCGAACCAGCAGCCCGGTAAGTCCAGTACCGCGGCTAATCAACCTGGTAGCGGACAAATGCCCGATGGCGGTCGGCTTGATGCTTCTGAGATGGAGCGTCTTGGGGCCGATTGGGGGAGTCTCCGTGAGAGAAAGACCGATGAGGTGAACGAGGGTAGATCGGCGACTGTATCGCCCATCTATCGGCAGCAGGTTGAAGCTTACTTCCGTGCCATTGCCAAACAGGCGGCAGAAAAGAAAGCGACCGGTCAGTAGTTTCGTTGGAAGGAACGATCGTGATGTTTCACGACCAAAAATTATTGAGATCGAATGCGCAATCGATATTCACCCACGGGTGTCATTTTGAACGCGGTGATGACGGTGATAGCGTGGGGGGGATGGAAACAAAAGACGTTCGGGTGAGCCGAAGAAACTGCATGGCAGGAATCTTGGGGGCGTATGCGTCGGCAGCAACCGGCAATGTCGGTCAAGCTCAAGAGGATCTTGCAACCCTGTACGTTTCCGACGACATCGATCGCGCCATGCAAAAGGGCATCGACTACCTCGTCAGCATCCAACGCGAAGATGGCGCGATTACCGATCGTGGTCACGAAGTCGCCATGACTGCTCTATCGATCATGGCAATGGCTTCGGTCGGTACTGAGCCGGTGCCGGTGAATCCAGCCGGACGTGCGATGTATCGAGCGATTGAGTTCGTGCTCGATAAACGTAATCAGGACATGGAGGGATACTTTGGATCGCGTGATGGATCAAGAATGTACGGCCACGGGATCATTACGTTGATGCTCACCGAGGTTCTTGGAATGGGGGCAACTCCTGAGCAGAATGAAAAGATTCATCGCTCGCTGAATGATGCAATCAAGTTGATTCTTGCAGCACAGAAAGTTGCGAAGGCAGAGAAATTACGCGGGGGTTGGCGGTACACTCCTACGAGTCGTGACTCCGATCTCTCGGTGAGTGTTTGGCAGTTGATGGCGCTTCGTTCGGCTAAGAATGATGGTCTGGATGTTCCAGGTGAAGCAATCGATGATGCTCTGAAGTACCTGCGTTACTCGTATGCATCACCCATTGAACGTGACGGGAATCCCCGTGACTCGGTGAGTGGATTCAGTTACACACCCGGTACTTACCATCCGTCCTTCACCATGTCGGCAGCCGGACTATTGGCGATGCAAGTTTGCGGTCAGTACGATTCGCCGCTTGTCAAAGGGGCGTCGGAGTGGTTGTACGAGCATCCACCGAAGGAGAGTGAACGCTTCTTCTTTTACGGCGTCTACTACTACGCCCAGGGGATGCATCAGGCTGGCGGGAAGTATGCGGAGCGAGCAGATCGCTTGGTTCCCGAGATATTACTCCCGATGCAGAGAACGGACGGTGCGTGGTTGGCACGCGGCGGAGAGGAACGCAATGTGGGAGCGACCTATGCCACCGCACTCTCACTTCTCAGCATGAGCGTCAGGTACCATTACCTGCCGATATATCAACGTTAGGCTACTTCTTCTCGCGGGACATCATCCACGCACCATACTCTTCAACGGTGATTCTCCCGTCGCGATTTCCGTCGGCATCGGCGGGGCTCATCAGCATCTTTTCCCACTCAGAGGCGGTCAGGGCGTTGTCGCCGTTTTTGTCATATCGTTCAATGATACGCTGCCCGACTTTGATGTACTTTTCGTCGATGGGGCCGCTGGGTGCTGCCGGCGCCGCGGAACTGGTCGAAGCCGGTTTGCCACCTGAGCTGACCGACGCCATCGCGTTACCAATTCCAGGATTCTCAACTGCACGAAGTGCTTCGTCTGAGGTGATCACGCCATCTCGGTTCAGGTCAGAGGTGAAAAACTGTTGAACCACTTCGTTGGACCAATCACTCGAAAATTCTGCCATGGTGACCTGACCATCGCCGTTTGCGTCTTTGTCAGTGAAGAAACCGGGCAATCCTTCGGGGATACCTCGACCGGCAGTGGCACGGTAAGACTTCCTTCCATTGAAGACATCGGGGATTTCAACTTGTTCGGTTCTTCCGCGGTCACGACGTCGATCATCACTCTTTTCTGATTCTTCGCGACCCTCTCTACGCCGAGCATATCGTACTGCAAGTTCGCTGGTGGTCAGCCGTCCATCTTTGTTGCGATCAAAGTCGAGAGGGTTACCGGAGAAGCGACTAGAAATTTCATCTCCGGCTAACACACCATCACGGTTACGGTCAAAACGACGGATCATGTCATTTGCTTCGCGTTCGTCCGCTTCGGTAACCGCAACGCTGAGCATTTCAGCAGCAGCACCGAATCCCATCATTGGGATGGGGTCGCTTTCGATGCCGAAGCCCGGCACGAGTAACTCGGGTGTGAGTAGATCATCATCTGATGGGCGATTCGGATCGCTGCCACCCCCACTCTGCTGCTCCCTCATCTTCTGGAACCCATCGGTGATTTTCTTGAGTGG
>JAKMEW010000228.1 GCA_022425745.1 Rubripirellula sp. | reverse complement strand
CAAGCCATCCATGATCGGATGAGTGACCCTAATTACTACCAGCGGCCAACTGATGAATTGTCAGGCGATGCATCATCACTCAAGCTTTTAGAAGAAAACTTGGCAGACTCTTATGCCAAGTGGGAGCTTCTTGAGTCACGAGCTTAGTGAATGATTCGATGGTTTTACGGATAATAAGTGGTATTTGGCTGGGGCTGGGAGCAATTCGAATTTACACCAAGTATTCTGATAAACTATCCGCTCAGGTGTGGCGGTTGTAGTAATGCCCTGCCCCATTGATAGTAAATGGCACCTATTATTTCGTGAAGAATCGAGCCGATGTTCTCTCCCATGTTCATTCTTGATCGAGCATTAGCCAGCTCCTGCTTTCGATTTGTTGTATTGAGTGTCACTCTACAGTTCGCGATTTTTCAGGATTGCGGGACTTGCGGAAATAACTTGGTAGGTGCTGGCGATATTGATTTTAATAGCCAAGTTAGGCCAATTCTTTCTTCAGCTTGTTTTACGTGTCACGGTCCCGATGAGAGTGAGCGAGCGGCAGGCTTGAGACTGGATACAGCTGAAGGAGCCATGCAAGATCTGGGTGGTTACTCAGCGATTGTTTCAGGTGATTCAAACGCCAGTGAGTTATTGGAGAGAGTGGTCTCAGAAGATCCCGACCTCCGGATGCCCCCGCCTGAGAGCGGAGCGAAGCTTACGGCAGAGCAAATAAAAGTTTTGCGAGAATGGATTGATCAGGGTGCAGAGTATGCCGAGCATTGGGCCTACATTGCGCCAAGCAGACCGAGTCCTCCTGATGTCACGGCCAACGGATGGGGGGAGAATGCAATCGATCGTTTCATTCTTACTCAGTTGAAACAACATGGCCTCCAGCCTAGTACATTTGCAGATCGTCTTACGTTGGCACGCAGGCTGTCTCTCGATTTGGTTGGGTTGCCGCCCACGTGGCAAGAAGCAGAACATTTTCTTAATGACAATCGGCCAGATGCGTATGAGAGATACGTTGATTCACTGCTTCAAAAAGACGCTTTCGGTGAGCGTTGGGCGCACGTGTGGCTTGACCTAGCTCGATACGCCGATTCAGCTGGTTATGCTGATGATCCGCCGAGAACGATCTGGGCATATCGAGATTATGTCATTCAGTCGCTCAATGAAAATAAGCCATTCGATCAATTCACCATTGAGCAAATCGCCGGCGACCTTCTTCCAAATTCTGGCTCTTCGGAATTAATCGCAACCGCCTTCCACCGCAATACCTTGACAAATAATGAGGGAGGGACGAACGACGAAGAGTTTCGAAACGTTGCTGTGGTGGATCGTGTGAATACCACAATGTCCGTGTGGATGGGGACGACGATGGCATGTGCCCAATGTCACACGCACAAATACGATCCCCTCACGCAGGAAGAATACTTTGAGCTATTTGCCTTTTTTAATAATTCACAAGATGCGGACCGACGGGATGAAAGTCCTTTCCATGAGGTGTGGACTGCCGCGCAGATTGAAACCAAAAACGATCTTAATCGCGAGCGTGAGCGTTTGTTGGCACAGTTAAAAGTTGTCACACCTGAAATCGCCGAAGCTCAGAAACAATGGATCGCATCGTTAAATACCGAGCCAGATTGGAAGTATTTACGGCCATCTGGAGTCGCGTCGGCTAGAGAGGTTGTTGATGTCGGTGATGATGGGTGGGTGCGATTGGAAGGCACCGAAGCAGACATTGATTCAGTGGAGATTCGTTATGCGATTGACCCACTCGTAATTTCGGGGCTTCAGCTTCAAGTTTCCGAGTCTCAAAATCGCAATTTTGTGCTCAGTGAGATCACGGCGAAATGGGAGCCGACTCAACGCAATATGGTGGATGCCCGATTCATCAGGGTGGAATTGCCAGGTAATCAAAAAATGATTCATTTGGCAGAAATCGAAGCCTACGGGGGAGAGGTTAATCATGCGTTGGCAGGTAATGCCACGCAGAGTTCAACCGATTTTGGCGGAAACGCGTCTTATGTTAACGATGGAAACACCGATGGTGATTTCAATAACCGCTCAGTGACGCATACTGCGGTGAGTGATAGTCCCTGGATCGAGATTGATCTCACGCAAGAACGTGGTATCGATCGACTTGTGTTGTGGAATCGTACCGATGGCGGCGCCGGGATCCTCGATCGCCTAAAGGGTTATCAGCTTTCGCTGTTGGATGCCGAACGGAAAGTAGTCTGGTCCAGTAGCCCTGATGTCGTTCCGAATCCATCGCAGGATTTCATCATTGACGGAACAAGAGATCTCCGATTTTCCGCCGCATTTGGAAACCATGAACAAACTGGTTTTCCGGCATCGTCAACGATAGGGGAGGAAAAAGTATCCGACTCGGGGTGGGCGGTAGGACCTTATGTTGGACAGAAGCATGACTTGACTCTTGTTTTTGCTGAGCCTCATTCTCTTCCACAGGGAGAGCTTGTGATTCGGTTAGAGCATCGGTCGAAGCATGCTAAGCACCTGATCGATCATTTCCGTGTAGCGATTACCGATGGCAAGAATTTGCAGGGGTGGGCGGGTGTGCCTGAGAATCTTCGTTTGATTTTGAAGTCCGGAAGCCACGAGACGGATGAAAATGCTGCTGCAGCGCTTGCAGATTACTACCTAAAGATTTATCCGCTGCTGTCTAAGGAGAGAATGCGAGTAGATTCGATTGAAAAGCAGCTTTCGGAGCTGAAGCCACATACCACAGTTCCTGTCATGCGGGAGCGTGAAGATGGTAAAAGACGGACAACGCGGGTCCAAGTTCGGGGGAATTACCTCAGCACCGAACAAGAAGTGACTAGCGGAACACCTAGTGTGTTTCACGAGCTACCGGTCGAAGATCAGCCCAGTCGTCTCGATCTTGCTCGTTGGTTGGTTGATAGAAAGAATCCACTGACCGCTCGCGTGATTGTTAACCGTCATTGGGAGCAATTGATGGGGGTAGGGATCGTCGCAACGAGTGAAGAATTTGGTTCACAGGGTGATCTCCCAACGCACCCCAAATTGCTTGATTGGTTAGCGATTGAGTTGATGGAGTCGGGTTGGGATTTGAAGCATTTGATCAAAATGATTGTGATGTCCGCAACTTATCAACAAAGTTCAGTGGTTACGGATTCGCTGAATGAAAGTGACCCCGGGAATCGCTTTTATGCTCGCGGACCTCGGTTTCGAGCATCGGCGGAGGTAATTCGTGATCAAGCACTATTTGTTTCGGGGCTATTGAGCACGAAGATGTATGGTCCTCCTGTGAATCCTCCGCAGCCACAACTCGGTTTGCGAGCTGCTTTTGGCTCTGGGACGGATTGGCAAACGAGCAAAGGCGAGGATCGTTATCGCCGCGGCATTTACACCACTTGGCGACGCTCGAGCCCCTATCCATCAATGGCTCAATTTGATGCCCCAAACCGCGAGGTTTGCACAGTCAAGCGGATACGCACGAATACACCACTGCAAGCTTTAGTGACACTTAACGATCCGGTTTATGTCGAAGCGGCTCAGGCGTTCGCTCGCAATTTGTTAATCGGTTCCGATACCACCGCGCAGCGGATCGAGTTGGCATTTAAAAGAGTTTTGATTCGACTCCCGAAACCAGACGAAGTTGAGCGAATTAAGAAACTTCATGCTGATGTATACAAAGAATACGAAGCGAATCCTGAGTCAGCAATGAAGATAGCGACCGACCCGCTGGGTGCACTTCCTGCAGATATGAATGTATTCGAAGCAGCAACTTGGACGGTGGTTGCGAATGTGATTTTGAATCTCGATGAGACTCTCATGAAAAGGTGATGTGTCAGATGAACAATCGAATCGATTCAAGAGCCAATGCGTTCTCGCGTTTGCAGTCTCAAACACGCCGGCATTTCTTAACGCAGTCAACTGCCGGGATCGGCGCGATGGCTTTAAGTCAATTTGCTGAGGCTCAAAACAGAGATCAAGGAACGCTGAACCCGCTCAGTCCGAGGCCGTCGCCGCTCGCCGCAAAAGCGAAGCGAGTGATCTACCTGCACATGACCGGATCACCACCCAATCTTGATTTGTTTGATTACAAGCCTGATTTGGTCAAAAGAGATGGGGAGGATTGCCCAGATGAATTCTTAGCAGGAAGGGAATTCGCTTTTACTAAAGGAGTTCCCAAGCTAATGGGATCTCCACGGTCTTGGTCGCAGGTTGGCGAGAACGGGATTTGGATGTCGGATGCGATCCCTCATTTCCATGAAGTTGCGGATGAGATGTGTATTGTGCATTCGATGTACACGGATCAGTTCAACCACGCTCCTGCAGAGCTCTTAGTTTACACGGGGTCGCCGCGATCAGGTCGCCCATCGATGGGTTCTTGGGTTACCTATGGATTGGGAAGCGAAAACGAAAATCTACCCGGATTTGTCGTGCTGATTTCAAGTGGTGTTCAGCCTAACGGCGGGAAGAATTCGTTCGGCAGCGGTTTTCTACCTTCTGTGTATCAGGGTGTTCAGTGCCGTTCGAAGGGCGATCCTGTTCTTTACGCATCCAATCCCTCGGGAATGGACCGATCCATGCGTCGGAAAACACTTGATGCTCTTAGCGATCTCAATCAGTCACAAGCCGAAGAGATGGGGCATCCCGAGACCATGACCCGGATCTCTCAGTACGAATTAGCATTTCGGATGCAAATGGCAGTGCCGGATGTGATGGATATCTCGCAGGAATCAAAGGAGACTCTTGACGCATATGGTGCGGTGCCGGGAGCTGCCAGCTTGGCAAATAATTGTCTACTGGCGAGACGGCTAACCGAGGCTGGTGTGCGTTTTGTTCAACTATTTGATTGGGGGTGGGATTTTCACGGAACGGGAGCCGACACTGGATTGAAAGATGGACTTACCAACAAGTGTGCCACGATGGATCGGCCGATCGCTGCGTTGATTAAGGATTTAAAGCAACGAGGGCTTTTAGATGAAACTCTAATTGTTTGGGGTGGTGAGTTTGGTCGAACACCATTCAGAGAGGGAAGAACTGCGGGAGGAAAGATTCTCGGCCGCGATCACTATCCTGATGTCTTTACGATGTGGATGGCTGGCGGTGGCGTAAAAGGAGGATTTGAATATGGACGATCCGACGATCTAGGATTCAAGGTGGCCGAAAAACCGATTCATGTTCATGATTTACAGGCAACGCTTTTACATCAGTTGGGTTTCAATCACGAGCAACTGACCTACCGGTTTCAAGGTCGAGATTATCGACTCACAGACGTGCATGGGAAAGTAATAAAGGATCTATTGACTTAGTGGGTAAACGAGTCGGAACGTTGACCGTTATCTGCATTACTTCGTTCCTTGTTTGACTCCCCCAGTTAGAGAAAGAATCAAAGGCTGGGGTTTCCTTTGGATCTCTTTAGTAGGTAACTCATTGAGATTGTCAGGAGTTTTCGGTGAGGGCTTTTATCTCTAGATTTCGATGTGTGCTTTTTGCAGCTTCTGTGCAATGGCTGTGTTTCGCCTCCCAAGGACTTACTACTGATTTGGAGCTTGCTGTCTCGGTGGAGAAGCAGCCACTGGCGTCGAACATTCGTCGCGTCATGAAGACGCTGGATCAGCTTGGCTACCCGTTGGATTCGGGATTGCAAAGTCAGTTGCGTGATGCAATGGCAGGAGATGATGCTGTCGCTTTGCAGCAAATCCTGGATAAACAAGTGTTGGGAGCGATTACCGTTAATCCAGAGGAGCGAGTAAGTATCAAGAGGATTGATCCTCGGGTTCTTATTGCACATCAGGGGGGGTACACCCCTGTAATACTCAAGGTTCTAAATTTCAGCGGTTCGACAGCACGCTTGCAGGTTCAGAGTGCTCAGGCTGGAGTGGTTTTCAACGGAGCCGCAAAGTTGAGCATGGAGCGACAGCAGCAGACGGTGTTCCTCAACAAACAACAGCAGCAATTTACGGATTCGTTTCTCGAAGTCGAATTGCATCAAGCACCACCGATGACTCGCAATCTATCTGGCTTGGAAGCAGAGTATGTGATCCTGCTGATTGCATCCAGTCAATCAGGCAAGCGAGAAGCGACTCTGAAATTTGATCTTGGTGACGGAACTGCTGACTTAGAAAACCGAAATAAGTTACCGGTTTTGCTAGATGTTCGCCCCTCCGTTCCTGTGAAATTGAAGATCTTTGAACCAGATCGGACACCTTCCATTGCTAGGTTGGAAATTCGCGACCAGTTGGGGCGTGTTTTTCCGCTTCAAGCAAAAAGACTAGCCCCTGATTTTTTCTTCCAATCGCACGTCTATCGATCTCACGGTGAAACGATCGATTTAGCACCGGGTCGATATCAGGTGACTAGTAGTCGTGGTCCTGAGTACTTACTTCAAAGACATGACTTGTTAGTCGAAACTGGTGAGGAAGCAGTTTTGGAGGTTCATCTCAAGCGTTGGTATTCGGCCGAGAGTTATGGGTTTTACAGCGGCGATCATCATATTCACGCGGCTGGGTGTGCGCACTATACCGATCCCACTGAAGGCGTTTCGCCAAAGGATATGTATCGACAAGTATGGGGTGAGGGATTGAACGTGGGCTGTGTCCTGACTTGGGGGCCCTGTTATGAGTATCAGAGGCAATACTTTGAGCCCGAGGCAATCGGCTTCGGTCATCCGCTTACGAAGTTAAAATATGATCTCGAAGTAAGTGGCTTTGGGTCGCAGGCGCTAGGTCATGTTTGCTTGTTGAATTTATCAGACCAAACCTATCCCGGAAGTGAGGGAACCAAGAACAGAGGTTGGCCAACTTGGACTACCCCGGTCATGAAATGGGCAAAAGAGCAAGGTGGAGTAACCGGATATGCTCACTCAGCGAGTGGTCTTTCAATTGATCCCGAATCCGCGACTTCATGGTTGATTAAGCGATATGATCAGGATGGAGACGGTGGGCTTAGTCAGCCCGAGTCAAACAGAGCACTACTTCCTCACCATTTCATCCACGTCGATCGCGATCGGGATGGGGTGATTTCGAAATTTGAACTGATTCAATCCCACGAAACCGCGAAGCAGGAATTACCCAATTATGCAATTCCTGAAATGAATGGCGTTGGTGCGATGGAAATCTGTGTCAGCACAGTAGCGGGGGTATGTGACTTTATTTCGAGCATGGATACCGGACGGATCCAGGAGTGGAATACTTGGTACCACCTTCTCAATTCAGGTTTCCCATTAAAAGTCTCGGGTGAAACCGATTTTCCCTGCATGAGTAGCAGGCGAGTTGGAAAGGGGCGAGTGTATGTTTACCTGGGTGAGGTTGATGCACTTGATTTCACCGAGTGGTGTCAAGGCTTAGCCCGTGGGACATCGTACGTGTCCGATGGTTATGCACACCTGCCTCGATTTGAGGTCAACGGGATTTCGCCGGGTGATGGTAAGGTTGAGTTAGGAGCGGAAGCGTCCCTGAAGATTGAGGCGTCAGTTGCATTTGCACCTTCGACTCCTGTCTCTTTCGCGCAGGGCACAGATCCGAGGCCTATCGGACGCGAGATGATTGGGGACACGGTGAACCTCCATGGTTCACGGTCAGAGGAAATGGAGACAGGTGGAAAACGCGTCGTTGAGTTGGTGGTTAATGGGGAAGTGGTGGAATCTAGGGAGGTATTGGCCGACGGGAAGATTCACACACTTGATTTTTCTCTACGCGTGGATCAAAGCAGTTGGGTTTGCATACGACAGTTCCCGCAATTGCACTCTAATCCCGTTACTGTTCTAGTTGGTGGGAAGCCTATTCGATGTTCATCTCGTAGCGCTAGATGGTGTGCGGAAATGACCAAAAGGCTCTGGGAGAATCGCAAGAATGCAATAGTAGAGTCTGAGCGATCCGCTGCAAAAATAGCGTTTGATCATGCGATAGCTGTGCTGGAAAGAATCGCAGAAGAGTCAACGCGGTGATTGCAAATTAAAGATATGTTCCGCGGTTTTGATCATGCAGGTTTCAAGTAGGGTATTTTCTGCGTGGGAAGCCGGAATTGATCAACACAAAACAAAAGCGCCATCAGCCAGTTTCGGCTGATGGCTCACGTGATCTTCGATGTTGTGTTCACGTCATTCGTCAGTGACGCATCCTTCGCTGGCCGTTTTAACGCACTTGATGTACTTGTACAGGGTGCCTCGAGTTGCTTTCAGTGGAGGAGCAGTCCATTCTTTCTTTCGATTTTCTAGTTCCGAATCCTCTAGATCCACATCAAGCCTATTTGCTTCGGCGTCAATGGTTACAATATCGCCGTCTCGGAGGAGACCAAGTGGACCACCTAGTTGTGCTTCAGGAGTGATGTGACCAACAATGAATCCATGGCTCCCACCGCTAAACCTTCCATCTGTCAGCATTGCAACGTCGGAACCTAAGCCGGCGCCCATGATCGCGCTTGTGGGTGTCAACATTTCAGGCATACCCGGTCCTCCTTTAGGACCTTCGTAGCGGATGACGACCACATCGCCTTTGTGAATTTTCTTTTCTTCCAAGGCTGTCAGCATTGCTTCTTCACTGTCGAAGCATCTTGCGGGACCGGTGAATTGTAAGCCTTCTTTGCCCGTAATCTTTGCAACAGCACCCTCTGGAGCAAGTGATCCTTTCAGGATCCGAATATGCCCAGTTTCCTTGATCGGATTGCTGACCGGCTGAACGATGGATTGACCCTCTTTGAGTCCTGGGACTGCATCAAGGTTCTCTGCTAGGGTTTTACCGGTAACGGTGAGGCAGGAGCCATCAAGAAGTCCTTCTTGAAGAAGGTATTTCATGACGGCCGGTGTTCCACCGATGGAGTGAAGATCTTCTTGAACAAATTTACCGCTCGGTTTTAGATCCGCGAGATAAGGGATGCGATCACTCACGCTTTGAAAATCATCAATGGTGAGGTCGATATCAACGCTTCTTGCCATCGCTAAGAGGTGGAGTACTGCATTGGTGCTCCCCCCTAAGGCCATGACGGTAACCATTGCATTTTCGAACGCAGCACGAGTCATAATATCTCGTGGTTTAATGTCTGCTTTCAAGAGTTCGAGGATCGCCTGTCCGGCCCGCTGGCACTCATCCTTTTTGTCCGGATCTTCTGCTGGGATACTCGCCGAGTAAGGCAGTGACATACCCATTGCTTCAATTGCGGTGGCCATTGTGTTTGCCGTATACATGCCTCCGCATGCGCCAGCACCGGGGCAACTGCGGCGAACGATCTCTCCCCGTTCTTCATCACTGATTTCACCAGAAAGGTATTGGCCGTAGCACTGGAACGCGCTGACGATATCTAGTTTTTCATTCCGATAGCTACCCGGCTTGATAGTCCCACCGTAGACCATGATCGCTGGGCGATTCAGGCGTCCCATGGCGATGAGGCAGCCGGGCATGTTCTTATCGCATCCGGGTAGTGCGATTAAGGCGTCGTACCACTGAGCGCCCATGATCGTTTCAATCGAATCCGCAATCAAATCCCGGCTTTGAAGACTGAAGCTCATTCCTTCAGTGCCCATGGAAATGCCATCGCTAACACCAATGGTGTTGAATCGCATTCCGACTAATCCCGCCTCGCTAACCCCTTTTTTTACTTCAGCAGCAAGGTCTAAAAGGTGCATGTTGCAGCTGTTTCCTTCGTACCACATGCTCGCGATACCGACCTGAGCTTTATTCATATCCTCCGGCGTCATTCCGGTGGCATAAAGCATTGCTTGGGAGGCACCTTGGCTTTTAGGCTGAGTGATACGACGGCTATACTGATTGAGGGGCTGATTCATAGTGCTTTTTTCAGACGACGATGACGAATGGGATCCTTGATGATTATGATCATTCACGCTGAATTGAAAAAGGGACACACTTTAGACTTGAGAAGGAACCCATCGTGATTCGCCATGTTTTTTCATTTTTTGCGTTGTTTTTGATTCTTTTTACGCCCTGTTTGCTTGCTCAAGAGCTCGAATCGGCAAGTTTTGATCAGGAATCATTACCTCTTTTTGACGGCGAGTCACTCGCGGGCTGGGAGGGAAATGCTTATTGGTTTCGTGTCGAGGACGGTGCCATCGTTGCGGGGCGACTTGATGAGAAAATTCCGCACAACGAGTTCTTGTGCACCACTCAAATGTATGACAATTTTGAACTGCGTCTCGAAGCGAAGTTGGTTGGGACAGGACAGAATGCAGGAATACAGATTCGATCTAAACGTGTCCGCAACAGCACGGAGGTTTCCGGCTATCAGGTTGATATGGGACAGGCAGGTAATCGCGGCGTCTGGGGGGCTCTCTATGACGAATCTCGCAGAAATCGCATGCTCGCGGAAGTCTCACCCGAACTCCACAATCAGATACTGAGGAAAGATACGTGGAACCAATACCGAATCATTTGTCGTGGTAAAAAAATTACTGTTTACCTCAATGGTCGCAAAACCGTTGAGTACGAAGAGGGCGAAGCTGGGATTCCCGGACACGGTGTCATTGGACTGCAGATTCATAGTGGAGCTCCGAGTGAAGCGTGGTATCGAAATCTGCGAATCAAGCAGCTCTAGTACCTTTGTTGCGTCACCGTAGATGTTACGAGCGTCTGTAAGTTGAATGGCAGTCAACAGGTGCCCATTGATAAACGCCGATTGGAAAGATCAAACAGACATGGACGTTGACATTCAGTCAAACCAACAATCCGATATTGAGTTTGTATTCTTTGATCTCGGGAATATTCTCTTTTCGTTTGATCCTAACCGAGCGTGTGGCAATGTTGCCTCCAAGCTTAGCTTAGAGGCTTCTGATGTTTACGCCGCCGTCTATGGGTCAGGACTGCAAGCGGATTTCGAATCAGGTCATATTCGGCAAGGTGTTTTTCTTCAGAAGTTGCGTGGCAGTCTCGAGATTGCAGAAGAGCAATTATCGGACACCGATCTTCTCGATGCACTAAGTGATATGTTCGAGCCAATTGACACCATGCTCGAAGTGTTGGGGAAGTTGCGAATGCAGGGAGTGCCGATCGGAGTGTTATCGAATACTTGCCGATCCCACTGGAGTTGGATTAGTCGGATGTCTGCGGGAAGTTACCTGAAGCAACTTGACGCTTATGTGCTCAGTTTTGAGGTTGGAGC
>JAKMEW010000188.1 GCA_022425745.1 Rubripirellula sp. | reverse complement strand
CCCCCCCAAGTGTCCATGTGAGCCCTTGGGGAAATTTCATTGTTTCTTGGTTTTCGATGTAAACCCCGATCTCGCGAGCCTAAATCTCGTGAGTTCAGTTCAATGCTCGCTGGCGGAATGAAAGTATCTCACGCCAGTTGAACTCAGTTTGACCATGAAAACTTTCAATGATCAATTGCCTTGAACATGCATCAGGCACCATCGTCGCTTACAAATCTTGATCGAGCGGCGACATGACCAAAAGTTGTCATCGAGAGTTGACGAGTTGGCCGAGGCACCAAGGGGCGTTCAAGCCACCAGGAGGTCTAAGTACCGATCGACAACCGCGCGTTGCGAGAATTCGCTCTGAAGAGAATGGAATCCATTGATGGTCATGGTTTCGGCGGAGAGCGGATCGTTCAGTATATCCTTGATGGCGTCGGCGAAAGCGAGTTCATCGTCGATGTCGACGAGGCGGCCATTGTTATGGTCCCTAATCAACCACTTAGGGCCTTCGGCATGCGTTGAAACCACCGGTACTTTTTGGCTCCAAGCTTCCAAGATCACATTTCCCAAAGCTTCCTTACGAGATGCAAAACCGAGAACATCCGCTGCTGCCAAAAAGCGAAGCGGTTCCTGTTGCCAACCAAGGAAGTGGATTCGGTGGTCGAGGTTAAGAGTTTTGGATAGGTGTTCTAATGAACTCTTTTCTTTTCCGTCACCCACGATCCAAAGATGAGCCAGCGGAATTTGAAGCAGGGATCGGATGATCATGTCCACACCTTTTCCCTGCGTCAGTCGACCCATCACGCAGATCAACGGAGCATCGATCGGGGTTTTGAACTCAGCCCTATGAACAGGTTGGGCCTGAGCCGTGCTTTTGAAGTTGGAGATCACCTCGATACCACCGTGCCAACCAAGCCGTCTTGCGTGTTCCGCGACGGGCGGCGCGACACAAATCAACGTATCGGCTTTTCGGTAGTCACGTAGATCCGATTCTAAGTCACCTAGTCGAGCGAATTTCTTGCATTGAGATCGCGTGGGAAGCATTCTGGATCCTCGTCGCATCCAGCTCAGCAGCGAGTTTGGTTGCCAACGATCAATCACTCCGGCGATATGGCGGCGTTGATGAAATCGATCCAGCGAGAGTGTTCGATAGGCGGTTTCGGCGATCACTTCAACTGCGTCGGGGAGCTGGTCACGCCACATCCGGTTTGGCCCAATGACAACTTTTTGCTCCACACCCTTCTGATCAAGGGCTTGTACTAGTTGCACAAAGAAAGTCTCTGAACCGCCATGACTGCCCAGTTGGTAATGCAGTATTTTCATGTTTGCAAGATGAGCGGTAGGGTAGACGGTCTTCCTAAGCGGCGCGAGTGCAAGCCAAAGACTGGTTCTCGTACAGGACCGTCATTCGGTTCAGATTTGTACCTTTCATCTGAAAGCCAGCTTCAAAGAGAATTTCGCGTACCTCAACCAAGGTGTCGGCATTTGACGTGCCACGTTCAGGTCCACAGTCCACGGTAATGTACTTGCATCGCGGAAGTGTGTTACGTGCTCCTTGCAAAACTTCCGGTTCACCACCCTCCGCTTCAACCTTGAGGACTTCAACCTGATTGATTCCTCGTTGCGACATATAATCATCCAAGGTCAAAGTGTTGATTCGTCGGACTTGCGAATACTTCTTGAATTCGATGAGGGAACTGTCTGCGGATTCCGGTTTGCTGTAGAGCTTCATTTCTCCGGTTTGATTCCACAAGCCGCACTGTCTTGTTTCTGGGGCACCACCATAGTTGTTTAGGTCACAGCAACGTGCTTCATCTGGTTCCGGTTCAAACGCGTGATAATCTAAGCCTTTCGCGCGAGCCCAAAGTCCCAGTTCACCAATGTTCGCTCCGCAGTCGATAAAGACGCCACCGGGTAGAACATCCATCGATTCTAAATGATAGATCCGTGCTAGCTCGTTGACGGCATGCTTGATCCCTCGGCGATATCGAGAGTGCCTTTGTCGTTCGGTGATCCACAAAGAATCATGAGAGTCGGTAATTAGAAACTGCCGTTTGCCCGCAGGCTTGATCCGATGCTTTCGTCGTTGCAGCGAACTCTTGAGGTTTGTGGCAGCGCAAAAGCACGGATTCGGCATGCTGCGGATGATTGTGTGACGCAGTTGTCGCATCAAGCCCATGTCGATTCCCTTCGTCGGGGGCGATGGTTGGCGGGTCTTATCACTGTTCTATAAGTGAAGACAAGATTGAGCGTCAAGCCAATTCAGCTCGAAGCATCGCCAACTTGTCGATGCCTTCGACTGTATGGTTTGCGAGATGCAAGTCACTTTGGGCGCATCGTTACCTTGGGGAGCATGTTTCATTGCTGGGAGATGACGCTTTCGTTTTTTGTCTTCAGGCGTTCATTCTTCGCCTTTCCACAAGCGAATGGAATCAAAGAGGATTCGGCAGTCGGGTCCGCCCTTGAAGGTAAACCGCGGCCCGAATTTGTCCTTCTCATTCACCATCGTAACAGCATCATGTTCGTATAGGCGGTGATGGTTATTGAGACTGATCGCAATCTTTCCCTTCTTGTATTGGATCACCATGTCGATCCAATCACCAAGCTTCGCCCCCGAGTCCGGTTCGGAAAAGGTGGTGCCGTCAGGCAACTTGATTCGATGCCCGCCACCTTCAAGGTAATTAAAGAGAATCATGTGGTGGCCGATTTGAAAGACCGGCCTTCCCGTGGTCAGTTTTTCACTTTCGAATTTGAAGCGAATCTTGCAAGTGAATGATTCGGGGATCTGATTGAGGTGGGCAATCGGTTCGAGTCCAAGATGGTGATCTCGTTTGAGAGCCTCCATCGCCTCCTCTTTTGACTTGAATTTTGCGGTGACAACTAGGTGGCCGTCTTGGAGCTGTTTGTCCTTGCTGGGGGCACCCCAGCGATCTCGATTGAAAGTCTCGTTAAAGTTGTCGGAGTAGACGAGTGTCCTCGATTTGAAAAAATCTGATTGAAAGTCGGGTTCATCGGCATGGGTGGCAGCGACCGCCAGTGCCAAGGAAGCTACCATCAGGAATGAAGCAATTCGAGTCGGAGTGATGTTCTGAGCTTGCATGCTTGGATTGGCTCGGGTGCTGGGTCGTTTGTGATGGCATCGGCGCTTGATCGCTAGATACTCAATCGATGTTGTTGTGATCAATGGAGAGTGACGGATGATTCTTACCGCAACGCGAATTTCACTGAGTCTCGGTTGTATTCTTGCCTGTGTCGTTTCTTGCTTCAGCGTTGGTGTGGCGTTTGCGGATCAGCCACCGAACATTGTGGTGATTTTAGCGGATGATCTCGGGTGCTGTGATCTAGCTCTTTACGATGGTTGGGTGGAGACACCTCGAATTGAGCAGATGGCCAAAGAGGGGATGCGGTTTACCGACTTTCATTCAAACTCGTCGGTTTGCAGTCCAACACGCACCGCATTTCTGACGGGGCGTTACCAGCAACGCTCTGGGATCGTCGATGTGATCGTTGGTAGCCGTGAACCGGACAGTGGGATATCGCCAGCGGTGGTTACTCTTCCTCGCGTCTTTAACGACAACGGCTACGCAACAGCATTGTTTGGTAAATGGCACTGCGGTTACCAAGATGAGTACAGTCCGATCCATCACGGTTTTGATGAGTTTGTCGGATTTCTGAATGGGGCCACTGACTATCACCAACATTCGTCGTGGCGGGTGGGTCTCAAGCAGACCAACGTTGCAGGGTACTCCACGGATATTATCACGCAGCGGAGTGTCGACTTCATCGAGCGTCATCGCGACGAGCCATTCTTTCTCTATGTTTCGCATGCCGCCGTGCATAACCCCTATCAGACGGCCGAGGACACACCTGACAAGAGAGCCAAGGGAGAGAATCCTAATCGAATCAATCCAGTGAATCGAGCGAAGTACAAATGGATGCTACAAGACCTTGATCGCGGTGTAGGTCGTATCATCGATACGCTCCGAGAACTCAATCTTGCCGAAAACACACTCGTGATGTTCTTTTCAGACAACGGAGCGGTCGGGATGTGTCCACAAGAATTCCGTAAGCTTCGCGGTGGAAAGTTTAGTCATTATGAGGGGGGGCATCGCGTGCCGGCGGTCGCATGGTGGCCGGGAAAAATCAAGGCTGGTGTGGAGTCGAGTGAGTTGATCATGGGATTCGATCT
>JAKMEW010000181.1 GCA_022425745.1 Rubripirellula sp. | reverse complement strand
GGATCGATCTGATCCCTTAGCTTGAGAAAAAGGACTTACCGCGCCGCTCCGAATCAAACCGCAAAGCGTCGCCAGTAACGACCGGAACAGCAAAGCCGAATCACCTCTTGAACCTAACAATGCTCCGACGATGAACGAATTCAAAAACATCCTTGTCGCCACCGACACAAGACTTAGTGACCACCCGATCGTTCTCGAGTCTGCAGAGATCGCCAGAAAGAACTCGGGTAAGTTGACGATCATTGACGTGGCACCCGATTTTCCGTGGACCGTCAAACTAACGATGCGTGATCATCAGCATCTTCATGACCTGCTGGTCCAAGAAAAGGCCGAAGCTCTCGAAAAACTTGCAGCCCCTTTGCGTGAGTCGGGATTGGAGGTGTCCACAAGGGTGCTGGAAGGCAAATCGTCGGTTGAAATCATTCGCGAGGTCATTCGAGGTGGACACGATCTGGTGATGCGTATCGCCAAGGGTACTGATAGCCGCAGTGGTGGTTTCTTTGGAAACACCGGCGCGAGGCTTTTACGGCAGTGTCCATGTTCGGTGTGGCTGGTTTCGCAGAAGACAAAGCCAGTCTTTAAGCATATCCTTGCATGTGTGGATACATCATCGGATGATCAGACGGATCAAGATTTGAACCATCGAGTCTTTGATCTTGCCACAAAGATTCATGAATACCACCGAGGAAAACTCACAACCATCCATACCTGGTCCATCTGGAATGAGCAGATGCTCAAGGGGCGACTCGGGCAAGAGATGTTTGAACAACTTGAAGAGAAAACCAAAGACGTCACCACCGAAAGACTCAACGCGTTCCTCGCCCAAAAAGGTGATCATGAATCGGACGCAACAATCATCAAAGGTGAACCAGAAGAGGTGATTCCAGGTTACACCGTTGACCACGAAGTGGACCTCGTGGTGATGGGAACGGTTGCACGCTCTGGGATCGCAGGTATGGTGACAGGCAACTCCGCCGAAGCAATCCTGAGCAACATCAAGTGCTCAGTGCTTGCATTGAAACCGAGTAATTTCGTCAGCCCCATCAAGGATCAATAGCTGCCTTAGAGGTGACTCCACCCCAGGGTCACAAGAGCACGGGATTGCGATTCTTGAGAATCGCGAGATGGCTTGAACGCTCGCGGTTGTAATCCTTCTCCGCAACCAATCACCGCTAGGCAGCTCGCCGCGTCTCCGAGATTTCGCTTGGAACCTCATCGGTATCGCTGACCGACAAGGAAGCACCAGCGGGAAGTGGTACGATCGGGCCCGCAGATCCTTGATGCTCTGAACCCATCGGCTCCCTACCTGCCCGCAATGGCTCACCACCGACTTCTCGATCCCAACAGTAATCGAAACCGAGTAGTTTTCCGAGCCATGTCTTTCTCACCCAAACCTCATAAGTGAGGAGTGATAACGACACCGAGCCCAAGCAGCCCAGGACAACCTTGAGAATCGGAGATACCTGTGGCAGCAACCACTTGAGATCTATCTGCATGAGCCCCAAGAACGGATGGTGAACCAGATAGATCCAAAAAGATGCCGCAGCAAGATAATTCCACCGAGGTGCCAACGGCTTACGAACCTTTGCCGCAAAGCCGAGCAGTGCTACGGTTGTGAAACCGGCCGCCCCAGTCGTGGTAAGAGCAAGAATCACGGCTGCCATTTTCTGATCCCCACCTGCTACGTGCCATTGGCCGATCAGCATGGCGGGCAAAATCATTGCACCGGCGAAACCTGCATGCTTGGTTGCGTGGGCTGCAAGAACCTTTAACCCTCGATCAAAGCTACCCAAGCAGACGCCGGCAAAGAAAAATGCCCCGCTATAGAGCCACTTGCTCGGAACGGGATAAAACCGATGCTGAAACCCCCAAACCACTTCCGGAGCAATCACCAAGGTGGCCGTCGCGATGGCAAACAGAGCGAGGAAACATCGAAGGGGTGAACGGAAAAAGCCGACGAGTGCTGGAAAACGCTTACAAACCGAGTAGGCAACGACGAACACGACGATGTAAAGGAACAGGTATTCGAGAAACCAAAGGTGACTCAGTCCCCAGAGGTCTTGATCGACGCCATCTGCGAATTTGAGACTCTTCATCTTGCGAAGCGGGATCTTTCCATCTGCTACCCACCCGGACAGCCAAATGTAGAGATCCGCAGGCAAGACCACCAACGCACCAAAACCGAGGGGGATCAGCAAGCGGCGTGCACGTGAGCGAACAACCTTGGGTCCGCCCGATCGCTGGAGAGACTGCCAAGCAAAATAGCCCGCCATCACCAGAAAAACTGGCATGATGAAAAGTTCGATCAGCCAAAAACACTGTGAAGCCAACCAGTGCGGTGTATCGGTAACTGACCATGCAAGACCGGGGACGGCAGGCTGCATGTAGGGAACGCAACTATGTAACAGCACAACCCCGATAGCCGCTAAGCCTCGGAGCGCATCGAGTCCAGGTAGTGTTGTGACTGCTCCCTGTGACTTTGAACCAAAAGCCACACGGTCTACTTGCCCAACCCCAGCGGTTGGAATCTTCTGACTGGAACGGTGCGTGGGTGCAATCTCGGCCATGACGCATGATTTACCAAAATTCTTGCCCCCCAAGCCAGATCAGCATCACAGATCAGCATCACAGATCAGCATCACAGATCAGCCGCACAATTCAGAATGACAGTTCAGCTATCAAACTAGCCACACGAAGGTGCACCCCATTCACTTTGGCAAGCATCAATCCACTGGGCGACTGAGGTGAGCGGTCAAAGGTCTGGCAAAACTTGGAAATCGCGAAAGGACCTGTGCTGCTCCAAATCGCGCAACCGAATTCTGCAGAATCGTCGTCAACAAACGGCAAGTTCGCCTCCTGGAACCTAACAATCTCTTTTGTCGCTGACACCATCGCTGACCCAAGGAGTGAAAATCACCCCGCGAATCAGCAATTAAATCAGCGATCGCATAGCCACTCATCATTCCCCAGGTCATCCCCTCGCCTGTAAAGGGTTCCACATAGCCGGAAGCATCTCCAATCGCAACCAAGCGACCGGTGCCCGAAAGACGTGACCTCCGGAGTGGTGGCGTCACCATGACTTCCGAAGTGACTTCGACTGAGCCAATCGGCAGATGACTTCGCTCAAGGATTTGCAGAATGCGTTGCTTCGGTGATCCATTGCCCCGCTGAGATGCCCCCGAAGACAAGGCAGCCGCGACATCAACTCTCCCGTCCTCCAATCGCACCACCCCAACATACCCATCGCGGTCACAGGCCATGCCAATCACCCCGGTGGGTAATCCATCCACTTTTGCGAAAAACGAGGCACCGAATGGACCGTGAGGCAATTCGGTCCACGGTAATAAACGCTTACTTCCGCTCGCGTTGAGCCCCGATGCTAGCACCACCGCAGAATAATCTTGCAGCTCCTCAGATCCGCATGCACCTTTCAGAATCACTCCCACTCGATTCTCATCGATGGAATCCACGTTTGCTGAGACGGGAGAGTGAACCACCGCCCCACTCTCTCTCACTCGAACGAGTAATTCCATATCCAATCTCTCCCGTGAGACTGCAATACCAGTGGTCAGCGGAATCCTTACCGATCTTCCCCCCAGAGACCCGATCCAGGTTTGCGTCGCCTGAGCATTATCGGCGATCCAACCACCCATTTCGACCCGCTGCAAGACGCTGAGCCCGGTCCCTCCGATGCAACACCCGCATACCTTCGCGCGTGGAAAAGACTCTTTCTCCACCAAATGAACGGTGAGTCCATGCTGCCTGAGTCGCAACGCACACACACTACCGGCGACTCCGCCACCAATCACAAGAATACGTTGACTCATTTGAAGGGTCCTAGCTTTCTATGCAATTGCCGGCACAGGACTCTTGGATGTCGCCTCGGTAGTCAACAGCACAAAGCGACACGGAAAGACTCGCTTAATACGAAAGGGTCGACTTAAGGCAGAAGAGGCAATCGGTTGGAATTCTTTCACCGTGAACGCTGCTCGAACACTTGTAACCGCATCATGGTGAACAACGGGTGATCTCGTTAGACACCTTGAGGCAATCCTCACCAACTCCAAATTCAATCGGTTTCTCTCCAGATCACAAAGTAGCAATCCACCGCTGGTCGCGGCTTGCATGGACTGAAGTAGCTGAAAGACCTGAGGATTTGTCAGGTGATGAAAGAACAGAGAGCAAGTGACCAGATCAAAACCGTTGGGTAACGAACCGGTGAGACAATCTTGCTGGATCGATTTAACCGACAAGTCAGCCAAAGCGGCAAGGCGTTGCTGTTCCTCGCAAGCTGTCTGCCGATTATCAACGAGTGTTAGATCGATTCGCCATCCCTCACGCCGAGCGCGACGCGCCCACGCAATTGGAACATCCCCCGATCCACTTGCGACATCAAGCACCCTTAATCGGCGATCAGGTCGATCATGAAGAAATTGCCGAATCATCCTAAACATGGAGGATTCAATCCCACTCGCACGGTTGAGACGAGCGAGTCCTTTGAGTGCCAACAGATGATCATGCACCGGTAACGATGGATCGTCCATGACTTCGGGCTGTAGATCTCGCTGTTTCATGACAACGTCACCTCTTCATGAACGCCGCAAATCGTGTCAGCTCGAGACACTCTCGACCTCACCTTGCCTCAGTTTAATCCACAGGGAGCCAAAGAAGGAAAGGGTCAAAACCACGAGGCTGACAATTTGCGAGATCGACAACCCAGTACCAAACTGGCCAGACTCATCCACTCGCACGATCTCCAGACCAAAACGCAGCAAAGCGTAGAAGGCAAATCCGGCCATCATCAGCAGGCCATCTTTTAATTGCAGAGAGGATAATGCACACAGTAATAAACACATGGTCAGTCCAGAAAAGCTGCTAATTAACTGCGCAGGATAAACCGCCAGAGCTCGTTCGGGCAACTCACTGGGTGACCAGCGATAGCGTTGACCATCCACATCCACACGCAACCCAGGAAGTGCCTGCTCTGCCGGAATGTCTCGGGACGCCTCGGCAAGGTAGGACAATTCATCCCCGATTCCTTCGATGGTCCCATCCATTGGAATCCCCGCAGCACCGGCCAGTGAACCTTCCTCGACCGAAGTGACACTGCCGGATGCCTTATCAAACTCAAAACCAATCAACTCACCACTTCGCAGTTGCCGCTCATAGACCGGACTTTTGGGAGGAAAATAAAGAGCGTAACTCGCGTCCTCACATCGTCCACCGTAGCAACAACCATTAAAAAGGCAGCCGATCCGTCCAAAAAAGAGTCCCAGAAACAGGCAAGGAATGATGATATCGCCGAACTTGAGAAGGCTAAGGCGATGGCGAAAGACAAAAAAAGCAACCGCCAAAAAACCTCCAATAAATGAACCGTAAACCACAAGACCACCCTCAGTAAAACGCAGCATATTACTGAGTGTCTCTCCAAGAGTCGCCCCAATGAATTGATCACGATACTGAATGACATAAAACAGACGGGCGCCAAAGATCCCACCGATAAAAGCCCAGGGGGCCATCGAAAGAATGATTTCGGGATCGATACCCCGACGCTTCGCGCGGTAGGCAGCCAGTGCAACCGCCGAAGCGATTCCAGTGAGCAACATGACGCCGTATCCGCGGATCGCCATTCCTACCGGAGCACCGTCAAGGTTGGTCAACTCAATTCGCGGTAATACCAGAATGATGACCGCAGCAAAAATACCCCAAAGCAGACCCTCAGAAGCGACCACTTGCCCAACACTCACTCCGCTTCGACGCGCAAAGATGCAACGAACCAAAATGACCGCCACGAGCAAAAGTAAAGCCCAACCTACCCCAAAAATGGGTAGGCCAAAAAGTTCGTGAGGAATGAGAAAAAGGGTTCGCCGCATGGTTCAAATTGTTGTTGGGAGAAAGAGGTAGGACCATTGATCTGGCGGCCACCGCTCCGCTTTTCTACGCTGTTTCTCACGCCAAAGCTAGATCGCTGCAAAACGCGATCGCTATCGGTCAGCCTTTGACGTTTAAACCTTTGCCGGTGCAGCTAGTGCCGGTGAAGACAGTGCCGGTGAAACTGGTGCGGATCATCCCGGCAGCAGCACTCAGCACCCATCACGAGCCCACCAACCACTCGGAAACCATCGAGCATCATGTCGCCAGACGGTCATCGTACTCGCCAATTCAACTCCGGCATCACCAGCCTCGGGCAAACTCCACCGCCCAGTAATTGCAAGCAAAACAGCGTTTACAGAAACAGCAACCGACAACTGTGTCTCTATGTGATTTGCACGTCGCTTGCCACCTTGTTCGCACCCGCAATCACGATGGCGGATAACTTTCGGGTCACCACGAAAGTCTATTCGGGAAAAAACGTCGATGAATCATCAAAGCACCTCATCCTATTTCAGGAGGGAGTGATCTACGACTTCCCACAAATCGATACACGTTTTGTCACCATTTTTGACTCGGGCAAAAAATTAGTCACGATCATGGATCGCGAGACACAGGTTCAGGCTTCAGTCACCGAAGATGACCTGATCAAAGTCACGGCCCAGGCACGAGCCGCGGCGACGACAGAGGATCAAAAAAAACAATTGGGAATCAACGCGATAGTGGAGCCTAGTAAGCTCGTTCAGGGCTATCGAATTGCTTTCGGAGGTCTTGAATACCACATGACCGGCCAGAAGGCGAGTTCACCAGAAGTCGCAAGAGAATTTGCAAAGTTTGTTGATCTGGCCGCTCGGCTGAATCTTGTCCGGCGACTTGGTCCACCTCCATTCGGACGAATGACTCTCAATCAACATTTGGCCGATCGAGGTGAAATCCCACTCGAGACAACACTGCTGCTCAAACGCGATTCGGGCACGCAGGAATATCGATCCACATTGGCAATTGAGCCGTTCAACAATTTGAATGAAACGGATCAAAAGAAGATCCAAGAGGCGGCCGGGATGCGTGCAATCTACAAGCAGGTGGACCTAAAGTCATTCCCGACTCCTTGATTCACGAATCATCATCACATGGCAAGCTGGAAGTTGGTCTGAATTTTGCTTCGCGTGAATCCGCAATGAAACCCTAGCCTCACAGCGATCGATTCGACCTTCTGACTGTGAGATGCCTTTTTGCAAGGCTCTTTGCAGAGTTTTCAGCCGAAGGCTCTTGATCCTCGTCGCGACCAACGCCATAAACTCTTGTTTGATTATCTGCGTCGCCTCCCAGCCATTTCTTTTTTCCTCAGCGTCTTCATCATGAAAATCAAGTGCCCCGCCTGCTCGAAGGTCCTATCCATTCCCGACTCAGCTGCAGGCCAAGTGGTCAAGTGTCCTTGCGGGAAACAGCTCCGAGCGCCAAATGCCGCATCTGCGGGTGGCGGAGCGAATCGACCAAGCGGAGCCAGTTCTTCAAAGCCTGCATCCAGTTCACCTGCTCCGAGACCAACTGCAGGGGCGGGAGGAATTGACCCGGGCATCTTTGATGATTTGACGGACAACGATTTGCACCCGGTAAAAACCACAAGCAATCCCTACCAGAGCTCGGTTTCCGGTCAACATGCTTCTGCCTCATCTGGCCCACAAGAACTAGCAGGTATCGGCCAGAGAATCGGCGGAGCGATTCTCGATGGCGTTCTGAGCCTGCTGATGATGCTTCCGGGGATTATCATTGGCGGTGGGATGATAGTTGGGGGAATTGCCACCGCTGCACAAGCCGAAGCGAATGGAGGTGTGTCAAATGAAGCAGCAGCAATTGCTGGAGGCGGCATTCTTGTCGGTGTTCTAATCATCGTCGGCAATGCACTTGTACCGATGGTTGTAAATATCGTTCTGATCTCAAAATCAGGGCAAAGCCTTGGAAAGAAGATCATCGGCACAAAAATGGTTAGTCAGCACACCGGAGAAACCGTGGGCTTTGTGCATGGCTTTCTTCTGAGAACGTTCGTGTTCCAATTGATCACGGGGATTCCGGTTGTTGGTGGTTTCATTGCACTGGCAGACATCATTTTCCTTTTCACCGAGGGTAACCAAACGCTGCACGATCGCTTGGCCGGTACGCGGGTCGTTCGGGTCTGACTTGGCGATGCCAAAGTTGAACTAGCGGGTGAGTTTGATAATGACCGATAGGCTCTTCTTAACGCTGTAGCGATCGCCAAGTTCGCGGTGAAAAAAACAACGGTGAAAGAAATAGCGGTGGGAAAAGATGGCAAGAAATGAACAACTGATCCGTCAACACAAACTCCTGCAACTCCTGGAGTTTTCACGCTTCGGACGAACCCTTGAAGAACTTCGCGGTGACCTTGTTGCCGACCTTGGCCTCTCCGCGTTGCATGGTCGAACCGTACGTCGTGACGTTGAGGCATTACAGGCTGCGGGGTTCGACATTCAGACCGAAACACTCGAACGCGGTAAGGTCTACAAGCTTGGGCAAAACAACAATAGCGTTCACGAAGTCGGAATTTCAGCCACCGAATTAATCGCTTTGTCCATCGGACGTGAACTCCTGTTTCCACTATTGGGAACCCAATACTGGCAAGGTATCGAGACGTTCTGGAATAAAATCCAAGAAGCGGTTCCCAACGGAGTCTTTGACCATTACGCGAGATATCGCAAATCACTGCACGTCTTCGGAAGCCCACGGAAGAGCTACGAAGATCAGGCGGGGATTCTAAAGACCATTAATCGAGCCGTTCTCGAACATCGAATCGTTGAAATCCAATACGAACCAATCGGTAAACCAGCGGCCATCCGCAGGATTGAACCCTATGGTCTGGCGGTTTACCAAAGCAGCATCTACGTGGTCGCTGCTGCGGAAGAGGTTCAGGAT
>JAKMEW010000173.1 GCA_022425745.1 Rubripirellula sp. | reverse complement strand
GGTGGGGAAGGTGCTTAAAGAATCGCAAGCTCAGGTGATCGAATTCCGAGCTTCCATCATCATTGGATCTGGTAGCCTCTCCTTCGAACTCATCCGTGCACTGGTTCAGAAATTACCTGTCATGATCTGTCCTCGATGGGTTTCGACCAATGCACAACCTATTGCGATTGAAGACGTGCTTTCCTACCTGATCCAATCCATCGATCATGAATCCGGCCCGAGTTGCGTCTATGAAATTGGCGGACCGGATCAGGTGTCCTACGGAGATCTGATGCGCGAGTACGCCCGCCAACGCGGTTTAAGGCGTTTGATGATTTCAGTGCCTTTTCTTTCGGCGCGTCTGTCGAGCTTATGGTTGGGTCTGGTTACACCGGTCTATGCGACGATCGGGCGAAAACTTGTCGAGAGTCTTCGTAATCCAACAGTGGTGAATGATCCTGCCGCCCTTCGAGCATTTTCAATTCAACCAATGTCACTTGAAGCAGCGATACGACGTGCCTTGTCCAAGGAGGATCAGGAATTCGCCACCACTCGCTGGCAGGACGCGGTGTCATCCACGATGGAGCCCCGTCGCTACGGCGGGGAACAGTTCGGAAACCGACTCGTGGACTGCCGTAGTATCAAAGTCAAGCTGCCCGCGGAGAGAGCGTTCCTGCCAATTCAACGCATCGGCGGCAAGACCGGTTGGTATTACGGGAACCCTTTGTGGCGACTGCGAGGCTTCTTGGATCTCCTTGTTGGTGGTCCGGGCCTTCGTCGTGGGCGGCGACACCCAGTGGAACTGAACGTCGGTGATACTTTAGACTGTTGGAGAGTGGAAAAGATCGATTCACCACGCATTTTACGCTTGCGTGCCGAGATGCGACTGCCCGGGCGTGCCTGGCTTGAATTTGTTGTCACACCGCAAGATGACGGATGTGAAATTACCCAGACGGCAATCTTTGATCCTGTCGGCTTGTTCGGATTGTGTTACTGGTATTCGATCTGGCTATTACATCAGTTTATTTTTGCCGGCATGCTCCGCAATTTGGCACAGGCGGCTCATCATCACGACCAACCTGCGGATTAAATACTGGAGCAAGAACGATCTTGTCCGATGGATCATCACCTAGGTGTCAGAGATCCCAAGGCTGCGGTTGTTCCGGTAGATTGAAGTATCCATTCAGATGCCATTTACCAACGGCGCAAGTCTGATAGCCAGCGTTCGGCAATAAAGTCGCAATCGTGATCTCAGATTGGGGAACGTGCATAGGCGAGAAAAAAGGAATCCAGTTCCAAACACCCACTCGCGTAGGCGTTAGACCGGTCATCATTCCTGAGTTTCCCGGCGGTGGACCGAGCCGTCTCACTCTCTAAGGATTTCAATTCGATCGATATCGACCCACTCACCCGCCTCGAAAGAGTCCCCCTCAAAGATCAAACTGAATTTATCTGGCAGCGATGAAATACCAAGAGTTGTTGTATAGACCGTTGTCCAGAATTCTTTCGAGGCGGCTCGTGTGGCCAGTCGGATCTCGCCGGATCGAGAATCCCAACGCACCTGCAAAAGGGTCGGTGTATCAAACATTGGGTCGTCGCTGAGAGGAACATATGGAGATTCCTGGTCCCTAGTTGTTAGCCAAAATCCGATCCCTGTCTCGCCTCGACGTCCCACATGGAGCGTCGCTCCCCCTACTGAAGTCCTCTTGTTTTCGTCTCCGAGTCGAAAAGAAACTCGTTCATTGAAGTCATCTCCATCAAAATTGAAACCATCGATTTTTATTTCTACCATCACGGAGCTCTTAGGCTTCTCGGCACCTGGCGAAGCGTCTGTGCCCGATCCCAATGGAAGCCTGATCGATGAGAGCGATCTAAGATTTTCCGAAGCCGTCTTGGGAGTGCGCCTTTCACCTTGTGAAAAGGAACCACCGGGCTGACTCAATCTCAGGTGATCAAATCCATTTGTCCTCGCTCCGTGCAGATGAGAGCTCCAGTGCGACACATGTTCGCCCGACGGTTTTAAATCTAACAGTGAAGTTCCAGCCGGCTCATCAAAATTCCACAGTCCAATACGCTGGCTCCGAAGTGAAGCTGGACGTCCGGACCGGCGATCATCGGATACACCAACGTAAGATGCGTCCGTTGGATCGACCGCGATTGTGTGAGCGGATCCCTGCGCCTGCCGATTGGCGACACGATGACCCATCTCCCTAAGTCGATGGGCAATAATCCGGTGTGGCTCTTGGTCGATCTTTTCGAGCAGAAGGGTATCCGGAAACCATTGGTGATGCATGCGCATTGACGAGACCGCTTCCGTTGGTCTCTGATCAAAATCAATCAGGTTGATCAGGATGCAAAGGACGGTGTTGATGATCGTTCGGCCGCCGGGACTCCCCGTCACGAGAACAAGTTTCCCATCTCTTTCGACAATCACCGGACATTGAGAACTCAGCATGCGTTTGCCACCTTTGAGCTGATTCGCCGGTGTGCCAATCCTTCCGGTCGAATTGGTCTCCCCGGGGAACCAGTTAAAATCGCCCATCTCGTTATTGAGCACAAAACCAGCCCCCGACACAACGATTCGCGATCCCCAGGTTGCCTCGAGAGTGTACGTGTTGCTGACTGCCATCCCGTCAGAATCGACAACCGAAAAGTGGGTTGTATCGGGGCTCTCTTCCGCTTCGATAACGGTAGGTCCCAAATCACCGCTGGGTGTCGCGCGAGTGTGACTGATTCCAGCTGCCAGCTCTCGCCCGTATTCTTTCGCCGTCAGATGCTTTGGTATCGTGACGAAGTCGGGATCTCCCAGATGCATGGCTCGGTCGGCAAAGGCCCGTCGCATCGCCTCGGAGATCAAGTGGACCGTGATTGGATCGTAACGATCTCGTTTGGATAGATCGAACGTTTCAAGGATGTTCAACGCTTCAACAATACAGGTGCCGCCTGATGATGGAGGAGGAGCCCCAAGAATGGTGTAGCCGCGATACTCTCCGCGGATCACCGAACGGACCTTTGACTGATAGCCCTTGAGATCCATCAGCGAAATCTCTCCATCACCCCGTGTCATTTCTTGCACGATGAGCCGGGCAATGGATCCATCATAAAACGCTGACTCACCCTGCTCCGCGATGATTGAGAGCGTCTTGGCAAGGTCGGGTTGCCTGAGTTGATCACCGGGCTTCCAAGGTCGATTATCTGGGTGACCGAACACGCGTCTGAACTCCGCAAACTTTTCCCCTCCAACAATGCGGTCTTCAGAAAGAACAGAGTTAAGTGTAGCTGCGAGGGGAGCATCGACTTGAACTCCCGTTTGTGCCAATCTTGCTGCGGGAATCACCAAATCTTTCCACGGTGATCGGCCATAGAGACGATGAGCTAGAGCGAGTCCTCGGACGGTCCCGGGCACACCCACCGCCTTGTGGGAATAGGTTGTGTCAGCTCGCGTGAAAGATTGGGCGTTCATGCTCATCGGTGCGATCTCACGGTAGTCGACACAGACAGGATCTTGTCCGTCAGCAGGCCGAATCATCATGAAACCGCCGCCACCAATGTTGCCGGCATCCGGCCAGGAAACGGCAAGCGCAAAAGCAGTTGCTACCGCTGCATCAACAGCGTTTCCGCCATTTGCCAAAACGTTTGCCCCAATCCGACTCGCCACCGCTGAGTCACTCACTAC
>JAKMEW010000149.1 GCA_022425745.1 Rubripirellula sp. | reverse complement strand
AATTCATACCTTTGGCGTGCCAATGCAAGGCGACTTGATGCTGAAGCCATTCGAGATGCGATGTTGTGTGTCAGTGGGGAGTTAACGACGGACGCTCCGAAAGCTTCCGTGGTCGCCATGGTCGGTTACACCCGCGTTGTTGGTGGTCAGGTGATTCCATCACGTGGGCTTATCGAGTCAATCAGCAAGCAAAATCCTGCGGTGGGTCGCGGGTTTTCAGGGCAGGGCCTTCTTCAACGACCGAATGGTTTCACCGCCGGTCGTGCGATGTTGCAGGGACGAGTAGCTGGCCGGTCTTTTGCTGCAGCGGAAAACCGGCGGTTGCTCGAGACGGTCACTAACCTTCTCAGTGCGGAGAATGAAACCTATCGCAGTGTGTACCTGCCTTTGGTGCGAGACGCTGAGCCTCGATCACTTGAGGTTTTTGATTTTGTCGATGCCAGTGTGATCAGCGGTAAGAGAGAGTCGTCTAACACTGCGAATCAATCGCTCTATCTCATGAATAATGAATTTGTACGTCAGCGAAGCGAGGCTTTTGCGAGCAGGGTCGCATCGGCAGGACCAACGCTTGCTGAACAAATTAATAAAGCAGTGTTGTTGGTATACGGACGCCTGCCTACTCCGAATGAGAAGCAAATGCTGATCGATTTTTCTGAGGCGTTTTCAGGTTCCGATGGAGAGGGGAATTGGACTTCGGCTATGCCCGTTCTCTGCCAGGGTCTTTTTGCTTCGGCTGAGTTTCTGTATCTGGATTAGGCGTTGTATTCGCAGTAAGTTTTGAACAAAGCGGATGATAAAGAGGTTATTGATGTACACGCGAAGAGAACTTTTGCAGCAGGCTTCTGCCGGTTTTGGTTTTCTTGCGTTCGCCGGATTGGCGCATGCAGAAGATTCTTCGGTTCTCGATCGAGCTGGTGATAGTGAAACCGGAGAGTCGCTTAATCCACTCGCAGAGAAGGCACCGCATTTTCCTGCTCGAGCGAAGCGTGTGATCTTCCTTTGCATGGGCGGGGGGCCATCACACGTCGATTCCTTCGACTATAAGCCACAGCTAATGAGCGATCACGGAAAGCCCGGCCGGTACGGCGGTCGACTGCTGAAATCGCCGTGGACTTTTAGGCAGCGTGGTGAGAGTGGGCTTTGGATCTCGGATCTTTTTCCGGAAGTCGCATCGATGGCCGATGACCTCACGCTGATTCGGTCAATGCACTGTGATCAGCCCGTTCACAGCGGTGCCTTGACGCAAATGCACACCGGAACAGCTCAGTTCATTCGGCCAAGTTTTGGCGCTTGGTCACTTTATGGCCTTGGCACCGAGAATAGCAGTTTACCCGGCTTTGTCTCCCTTAATCCACTTCCAGGTGGCTCCGCGAACTTTGGTAGTGCGTTTTTGCCAGCGGTTTACGGCGGAACGCAGATCGGAAGAGCTACCCGTGGAGGCGGAAACTTTGGTGCCCGTGGTCGAGGCTCGGAAGAGTCCGTTCGTGACATCGGGAACAGTTCGCTGACCCGTGAACAGCAACGCATGCAATTGGATCTGATCCAATCACTGAACCGTCAAAAGGTAGCTCGTGATCGCTTTCAGCCTGGCGTTGAGGGGATGATTGAATCGTTCGAACTTGCATTCAAGATGCAAGACGCGATTCCTGAATTGATGGATGTTTCGGGTGAGACCGAGCAAACACTGAGTCTCTATGGTATCGATGGAGGTCCTTCAGAAGAGTTCGGAAAGCAGTGCTTGCTGGCGAGACGCTTTGCTGAAGCGGGTGTCCGCTTTATCGAAGTGTCGCACGGTGGTTGGGACCAGCACACGAATCTGACAGTGGATCATGGGACTCGAGCCGAGGCGTGCGATCGGGCGATTGCGGGTTTATTAAAGGATCTAAAGCAGCGAGATATGTTAAGTGACACACTTGTCATCTGGGGTGGTGAATTTGGTCGCACACCATCCGCGCAGGGTGTTGATGGCCGGAATCATAATAACAAGGGTTACACGACTTGGATGGCTGGTGGCGGCGTGAAGGGTGGCTTCAGCTACGGCGGAACCGATGAGCATGGTTACGAAGCGATCGAGGACCCAATGCACATTCATGACTGGCACGCCACCATCCTGCACCTGCTCGGTCTCGACCATGAGCGTTTGACCTATCGTTACGCCGGACGAGACTTCCGGCTCACCGATGTTCATGGTGTGGTTGCAGATAAAATCATCGGTTAGCGGATTGAGTGATACGAGTTCACTCAGCGCCATCAAGAACCGACCTAATTGACGACAAAAAGACGCTTGATCCCATTTTCTTGTAATCTGTTGCGTCTTTCGAACTTTTATAGCGCAATAAAAAACCAGGTTTGAGATCGCGAGGCGGACGCTTTCCCAAACCTGGTACTTCTGGCCCAGGCAAGAGCCGAGAAGATCTGCGATTAAAATTTGGTGTCTTTAAACCAAGCGGTTTTATGCCCACCCACATCCGTCACCTTGGTGATCTGCCTGTGATCGGTGACGGTGCTACTCAACCGAGATCAAGATCTCTCATCTATCTCTTCCCTACGCAGGAGTAGGAACGGTATCTGCTGGGTAAGCAGCCATGCCGTGCTCAGAGATATCTAGACCGACCGTTTCTTCTTCGACACTGACGCGTACACCGAAGGCTGCTTTGAGTGCTCCGAAGACAACTGCGGAGAAGATGAATCCAAAGGCTCCGATTGCAAGCGTGCCGTAAATTTGGGTCAAAAGGCTATGTCCGCCGAAGGAGAAGAGACCGACAGCGACGGTGCCCCAGACACCGCAAACCCCGTGGACCGAAACTGCACCCACTGGGTCGTCGATTTTCAACTTCTCAAGTGCGAGGATCGAGATGACTACCAAAACTCCGGCCACCAAACCGATGATGATTGAGCTACCTTCGCCGACGACATCAGCACCCGCGGTGATTCCCACCAGCCCGGCCAAAATGCCGTTGAGAGCCATCGAAACGTCAGGGCGAGAAAGAACAGCGTAGGAGGTCAGGATCGACGCTACCGCACCTGCACACGCGGCCAGACTCGTTGTTACAAAGACGTATGACACTGCTTTCGGGTCAGCTGATAGAGCCGATCCACCATTGAAGCCAAACCAACCCAACCAGAGAAGGAACACGCCAATCGCGGCGAGCGGCATGCTGTGACCAGCGATGGTTTGCGTACCCGATGCGGTGAACTTACCAGTTCTGGGCCCAAGGATCAGTACACATGCGAGCGCTGCGAAACCACCGAATGCGTGAACGACACTCGATCCCGCGAAATCGTAGAAACCCATCTGATCTAACCAGCCGCCGCCCCACTTCCAGCTACCTGTGATCGGGTAAGCGAAGCCAACGAGAAGCATGGAGAAGAGCATGAAGACAGGTAGCTTTACACGCTCAGCAACCGCACCGGATACGATCGTTGCGGCGGTCGCAGCGAACATCGCTTGGAAGATGAAGTCGCCCCACCAGGTGTAACCAGGATTGTACGCTTCGGTAGTCATCGCCGTATCGTTCAGGCTCTGGCCAAACCAACTGCCCACAGCAAAGTAGCCGTTGAAATCTCCGGGATACATCGCGTTGAAACCCCAGAATGCATAGAGCAGAACGCCTGTGCAGACGATCCAAACATTCTTGAAGATGATGTTGACAGCGTTTTTCTTCTGAGTCAGCCCAGACTCGAGAGTGGTAAACCCAAGGTGCATGATGAACACCAACGCTGCCGAGATGCAAATCCAAAGATTATTGACCGTGAAGGTTGAATACCCTTCTGATGCAACGTATTCCTCTGATGAGTACGCGTCTTCTCCAACCTCTTCCACCGGCGTCTCTTCAACAGCCTCTGTCGCCGTAGCCGTCTCTTCGACCGCAGCGGCAGGAGCTGCCTCTTCCTGTGCCATTAAATTTCCGCTCAACGTGACGGTAAGAACCGCCATCGCAACGACTCCCCAAATTGTGCTGCCGCACATCTCCCAACTGAATCTCATAACAATCCCTTCTCGTGGAGGTGACTTCATAGCGGAATGGCCTCGAAACAATCGAGAACTACCATCGATGAGCGATTTCATCTTGCACGTGAGCCACCTTCGCTTTGCCCGGGCCGTTTTGACGCCTGTTGTTGATCGAAGTGCACACACTGATGCGTCCGCTTGCGTAACCTCTTGGCACAGGGCGCGCCAAAATTGAAAGCTGGCGAGTTTTTTTGGTTGTAAGTCGTTTCTATGGTGTGACTTAACGATATTGAGGAAAAGTTAAAGTTTTGCTGGATTGCTCGGCAGTGACCGAGGATGCTAGGTTTTCCTGCACATTTCAGGTGCACGTGCTAAAATTGGAAGCATTGGCTGTGCGTAAAAAATGGGCGGATGCCTCATGTTTGGGCGGTTGATTCAGTGGGTCTGTAAGGTATTTGCAGGCAACTGATTGGGCTAAGATTTAGATGCTGTTGCAAGCAGAATCGAAGCGGTATTAGCGTGCAGAGGCACGACGTAGGCGATCCATGATCGCTAAACCTAGATCGCGTTCGGGGACGGGCCTCGCGATGATCAAATCGAGGTCTTGTTCGTCCAACCGTCGCATGGCCGCGAATAGATTAGCTGCAGCTTCGCGTAGAGAGCCGTCCTTGGATAGCAATTCGATTGCGGCAAACGCTGATTGATCGGTGATCGGTTCGGTTTCCGAGAGAGCCAGCAGCCCGACACGATTTTCGTGCGGTTTTGGTAGACGCTGGGCGGAGA
>JAKMEW010000117.1 GCA_022425745.1 Rubripirellula sp. | reverse complement strand
GGTGGTGGTTCACGACGCAAAGCAGAGAAAACTGGGAATGAATGCGTGAATCAGCGAGACAAAATGCCGTTCTGCACACCGACGAGGGAAAGCTCGGAACGAAACAACCCAGGAGCAAAAGAGCTTCAGCGATTAGAACGCCAAATGAACACTGGCTTGACCCCATCATAGCGTCACCGTCGGGCAAACGGGAACGCAAAGCACACGAAGCAGTCTCCACTCGCTCGAGTCCCCCCACCACTAGACTTTTGCGGTAAATCGTTCATTATGTACCCACGAAAACATACTGCGTTCAGGAGCAAACCAACTTAGCTTCCTAACGTAGTAGTGCGTAAATCGGGGATGAACAGCGAAGCTCGCGTACGTTGTTGTATTCACCACGGCGGATCCAAACTTGGATCTCCAGATTGGGATCTCCAAATTGGGATCATAGTCGCCTGTGACACGGGGTCCCACCAGGGAGATACTCCTTTGGTGGTCTCGAGCCGTACTCAGACGGTTGAGTGAGGCTCCAAAGGTCGATTCCAGAACGCCGTGGACAACCAGTAAGGCTGCGACGCATCAACGGGCGGGTAATTGGCTCTGCCTAGAATCCTGTTTTTCGCGACCCACGAATGAGTAAGATCTCTTCGCCAACGCCGGATAGACCGGCTTTTGGTTTAGCGACCGGCGAAGTGATGAGGAATGTAGATCATGTGTTTTCAGGAGAAAACGAAATGACGATGGTTGAAGCGAATGCACTGAGCAAATTCTATGGGGAGTTTGCTGCGGTTCAAAACGTGACCTTCTCGGTTCCGGCGGGCGAAGTTTGTGCCTTCTTAGGCCCAAACGGAGCCGGTAAGTCAACAACCATGAAAATGCTGACGGGTTTTCTATCGCCCACCGAAGGTTATGCAAAAATTGGCGGCTTCAACACACAAACCGACCGCCTCCAAGCCGCAGAGCTTCTTGGTTACCTGCCAGAAAATGGCCCCCTCTACCCGGAAATGACTCCACAAAGTTTTCTCCGATACGTCGGTAAAGCGAGAATGATGTCGGCAAGCCAGTTGGCGGAGCGGATGGAGTACGTGGTCGATCAATGCGACTTGGGTGATGTTTGGGGCAAAGCGATCGGAAAACTTTCACGCGGTTACCGGCAACGTGTCGGGATGGCACAGGCTCTTTTGCACGACCCCAAGGTTCTGATCCTTGATGAACCAACCAGTGGCCTTGACCCCAACCAGGTTCACGGGCTCCGCAAACTGATCATTGAACTGGGAAAAACAAAAACCGTTCTACTTTCGACTCACATCCTTCAAGAAGTTCACGCGGTATGCAGTCGCGTCGTGCTGATCAACGAAGGACGCTTGGTGTTCGACGGCTCAACCGATTCTCTGGGCACCGAGAGTGATTCGATGGAAGAGCGATTCCGAGAACTCACCGCGGCCAAGGCCTAACTGAAGAGGCCACACGGCAGCCGCGTTTGGCTGCTGATCGCCCTTCGAAGTTGTTGTGCTCAAGCCTCCGGAAAGGCTCACCTATCCCTCAAAAATCCGGAACAGGTCTTTAAAAAAGACTGCACCGAATTCGACTCAAACAACCAAAATAATGCTGGCTCCAGTGAATCGATCTGGACCGGATTACCAAACCTCACCTTTTGACTCTTTTTGACATCAACTCACCATGAAGCTCAGAAGACAAGTCATCGCTGCAATCTTTCAGCGCAATTTCTCGGCGTACTTTTCCGGGATACTCGGCTATCTGTTCATCATTGTTTTCGTCGTTGCGTGCGGTTGGTACGCGTTTGACGGACGATTCTTCACCGCCAATGAACCGAATCTGGATCAGCTCTCCATCAACTACCCAATGCTGATGCTGTTCTTCATTCCAGCGATCGCCATGGGGGTCTGGGCGGAAGAAAGAAAGACAGGAACCGACGAACTCTTGTTCACCATGCCCGCAACCGATCCGGAGATTCTGCTCGGTAAATACCTCTCGGTTGTCGCGGTCTATACGGTTGCACTGCTTTTCTCCATGGCACATGTGATTGTCTTGATGTGGCTCGGCAATCCTGATCTCGGACTAATCACAACCACCTACTTCGGATATTGGATTGCCGGATCAGCACTACTGAGCGCGGGGATGCTGGCATCTCAGTTCACCAACAACATGACCGGCGCATTCGTGCTTGGGATGGTGGTCAGTGCCATTCCGGTCTTCATTGGTCAAGTCGCTCGATTCATTGGCCTTGGGAATCAACTAGACGGTTTCAGCCTCGAGGAACAATTCAAAGACCTTGGGATGGGAATCATTCCGTTGACCAGCCTGATTTATTTTGTTGGCTGCACCATGGTGATGCTTTACCTAAACCTAGTGATGATGTCCCGAAGGCACTGGAAAAGCGGTCAATCTGGAAACTTTGCGGCACAGTACGCCATTCGTGCGTCGAGTATCGGGATCATTGCCACATGCGTGACCGCGTGGGCTGGTTACACCGGTAGTCGATTCGACATGACGAGCGAGAAACTTTACTCGTTGTCCAGCTCGACACTCAGCATTCTCGGTAGCCTTGAATCAGAACGTCCTATTGAAATCCAAGCTTTCCTATCACCGCAGGATGCGACGCCGGCCGATTACGTTGAAACTCGCAAACGACTCGTCGGTTTACTGCGACAGTTCGACAAACTTGGTGGCGACAACCTCGAAGTTCGATACGTCGACGTTGAACCGTTTAGCTCTCAAGCTGAAGAAGCCGAGCGATTCGGAATCGACGCGATGCGAGTTGCCACGGATGAAGACGGTCGTCGAGGTGAACAAGAAGTTTATCTGGGTGCAGTGATCATCAGCAGCTACGACAAGGTTGTGGTGCCGTTCTTTGGAAAAGGCCTTCCCATCGAATACGAACTGACGCGTTCCGTTCAGACGGTCGCCGATGACACACGCTACACCGTTGGCGTCCTGCAGACCGATGCTGACCTGACCGGACAACGGGAATGGCGAATCATCACTGAACTAAAAAAACAGTACAACGTTGAAACCGTTTCGCCTGCATCGGCAATTGATGGCAGCAATTTCGATGTCCTACTCGCTGCCATGCCATCCTCGTTGACTCAACCCGAGATGGAAAATCTGGTCAACTACGCGAAGACCGGCAACCCTCTGCTCGTGTTCGACGACCCCTTCCCGCTTTCATTCAATACCGGCTTCGGTGTAACCGGCGCCCCGCGACAGCCCAAGCCCTCGCAGGGCGGAGGCGGGATGATGGGTGGTGGAAGCCCACCGCCCGAACCAAAAGCTGACAACGGTCAAGCAAGCTCCCTGATGCGGGCACTGGGCCTTCAATGGGGACATGACAGTGTGGTCTTTGATGTCAGCAACCCGCACCCTGAATTTGCACTGCTGCCCGCAGAGTATGTTTTTGTGACCCGTGGCAACAGTAACGACGACTCCTTTAATTCGGAATCGAATATCACTTCGGGTTTGCAAGAAATGATCATGCTTTACACCGGAAGCATCAACAAATCGACTGCAAGTAACGTCGAATTCACCCCTCTCCTTCAAACCGGTACCGAATCTGGCCGTTTAGATTGGGATGATTTCGTGGATCAGGGTGGCATGAACTTTTTCTCGATGCAATCCACTGCAAACCCAAAACGCGATCCTGCTCGACGAATCGATAACAGTCAGTACACGCTTGCTGCTCGAGTGAAGAGTGAATCGGGTGAGTCGCCGGTGAATGCCATTTTCGTGTCCGACATTGACATGATTTCCGACTTCTTTTTCGACGAGCGGAATCTCGGCAATCTTAATATCTCGTTCGACAACGTCACCTTCGTTCTTAATGCAGTTGACGCATTAGCTGGGGACGAATCGTTCATCGAATTGAGAAGCCGTCGACCCAAACATCGCACTCTTGCTCTAATCGAAAAGAAAAAGCGAGAGTTCCTCGAAGAAGCGAATTCCGCAGAAGTTGCTTCCGACAAGGCGGCAAAAGAAGAACTAGAAACACGACGTGAACAACTTCAGGTGAAGGTCAAAGAGATAGAAGAAAACTCTAGCCTCGACCCGATCGCGAAAACTCAAATGCTGCGGCAAGCACAGGAAGCGGAGCAGCAGCGATTGAATCTCGCCGAAGCCAAGATTGAGCAAAATAAAAATGATGTGGTGAGAAAGATCAGAGCAAAGACAAACTCTCAGATTCAGTCGCTCGAAGCGAGAACTCGACTCTGGGCAGTTTGGGCTCCCGCCTTCCCCGCTCTGATCGTTGGTCTAGCGGTGTTCATGGCAAAGATTGCCGAAGAGAAAAAACAGGTCAGTGTCAAGCGTCGGCGTGACTAGACCTCACACCTGCTGACCTAAACCATTCATTTTCAAAATCAAAATCCGTTAATAAAATCCAGGAAGATCGAGATGTCTACGAAACCGCAAGATTCGGCGTCATCCCAAACCGGTCGCACCATGACCTTCGCGTTAGTAGCCGCCGGTTGCATCGCAATCACTGCTATTTTCAAAACGATGAACCAGCCGGCGAGCATCGAAGAGTACGGCAAGATGGGTCAGGAATTCTATCCTGAGTTCACCGATCCCACTTCAGCAACCTCGCTCCAAGTTTCGGTGATTGACACCGACGAAGTCAAACCGATGAAGTTTAGTGTCCAGCAAGCCTCCAACGGACAGTGGGTGATTCCGTCACACCACAATTATCCCGCCGATGCTGAAGATCAACTCGCAGAAACTGCCAGCAGTATCATTGGCATAAAACGTGGTGCAATGATTTCTCGATGGGCATCGGACCATGCTAAGTACGGTGTTGTCGATCCGGTAACCGATTCGGTGAGCATCGATGAGGTGGAAGGCATTGGCAAACGGATCACCATCGGCGGCCCCGACGACACCACGCTCGCCAGCTACATCGTCGGCAAGAAATTTGAAGATTCAAACAATGAATATTACGTTCGCCACCCGGATGAAGATGAAACCTACATCGCAGAGCTCGATATCAATCTCAGCACAAAGTTCACCGACTGGGTGAATGCCGACCTGCTTGATATCACCAGCGGTGATGTGCTTCGCCTTGACCTCAACGATTATTCGATCGATGAAATCCAAGGCACGATCACCGGCAATGACCAGTCCGTTTTGACTCGCCCCACGTCGACTGATGACTGGAAACTCGCTGGCTTGAACGAAGAAACCGAGCAGGTCAAAAACAGCGCCGTCACCGACACTCTCAACGCCCTATCCAACATGCAAATTGTCGGTGTTCGCCCCAAGCAACCTGGCCTCACGGCCGATTTGCAAATAGACCGTTCCGCGGTGCAGTCGCAACAGGCCCTGAACCAATTAACGACTGACCTCCTATCACGCGGGTTCATACTACAGCCGAATCGCGAAAACCAAGAGCTCCTTGAGTTGATCGCAAAAGAAGGCGAAATGTTCGTTGGAGCCGCAGACGGATTACTCTACCGACTCTACTTTGGTCGCGCATTCACGGGATCCAACGAGGACCTTGAATTTGGAATGTCATCAACGGATGCACCCGATGAGGATAAAAATGCACCGGATACGTCAGACGAAACGGAGAATGAAGATGAGGCCGAAAGCGATCAAGACGGCGAGCAGGAAGAAACGCCAACCGGAAACAATGGCCGTTACGTGTTCGTGCGAGTCAATTTTGACCCAACCCTCCTAGGTGAACTGATCACCCAGCCCGTGGAACCTCAGGAACCAGCGGAGATCAAAACACTGCAGGATAAGATAGCCGCTGCAAAAGATCAGCCAGAAGAGACGGACGAGACCGAGGAACCATCCGAAGCAAGCGACTCGGAACCGTCTGCCGAAGCCGAAGCCGAAGAGACGGATGAACAAAAATTGGCTCGTTTGCAAGAAGAGTTTTCCGCGGCTCAAACTGCCTACCAAACTCAACTTACCGCTTACGAAGAATATCAACAGAAGATTGAGGATGGTGAAAAGAAAGCGGACGATCTCAATCGACGTTTCGCTCTCTGGTACTACGTCATCCCGGGCGATAGCTACGACAAGCTCACACTTAAGCGAGCAAACGTCGTTGAGCCCAAGTCTGCTGATGATGCCGGTGCTGAAGCTGGCACCGCAGGGCTGAACGCACCTCCCGGACTCGAAGGTCTCAGCGACGCGATCATGCAAAATGCTGGTGTGAACCCCGCCGGCCTCGGAGGTATCGCGCCTCCAAGTCCCACCGTGCAACCGCCAGCACCTGCTAACGCACCGGCGGATTCTGCCGAAGCACCAGCAACCCCTGTTGACGAACCGGCCGATGAAACTACAAACGCGGACTCAGCACCTGCTGCCAATCCGGAAAGCGAAGCGAAGCCAGCGACCGAAAATGCTGATAAGCCGGAAGCCGCAGAGAACGCCGCAGAGAACGCCGCTGAGGGTTCAACACCCGATGAGGAATCGGCTGCAGAAAACGCAGAGTAGGACATAACCGCATCGATCCCGTCAAGCGTTTGTCGCACCCTCCACTGGGTGCGATTTTTTTATGCCTACAGAGCCAAACCTCTTCGTGATCGCAACCTTGCGTACATGAGCAAAACGGCGGCGGCCAAAAGCGAGATTGTGAATAAGATGTACCCATACACAATCGTTGGATTACCGAGGTTCGCCGGTGTTTCGTCATAAACCTGTTTTAAGTTCGCATCTAAAGGAATCGCAAACAAAGCAGAAAACGGACTCGCCACCCCAAGCCAGTCAACCATGGCAATGGCTCCAACGGAGAACTCGAGTAATCGCGTCATGTAACTCACCGCTGGTGGTACGACATAAAGAATCAGAAGGATCGCGTAAGTACTTACCAATGCCATTGGCGTCCGTCGACTGAACAACGAGGCAAGTAACGCAAAGACTGAATTGGCAAAGCAGACCAGCACGATCACGACAAGCATTTGGAGCATCGCAAACCAATTGCTCCAAAAACTCATATTCAGGGCGAAACCTAGAAAGAGAGGCCAGACGAGGAAGCTGGTGAGCACTCCCGAGACGCGGAAACCAACAACAAATTTGCCTAGCAAAATCTGCCAGGGCGTTAAATTGGTCGTAAGCAATAACCCCAACGTCTGCCTTTCACGCTCACTTGTCATGCTGCCGGCTAGAAAGACCGGACCCACGAGAAGATTGAAGACGATGAC
>JAKMEW010000513.1 GCA_022425745.1 Rubripirellula sp. | reverse complement strand
TTGATTAATCATGCGGTACGAAAGTCGAAGTCATTCAGTGTGGTGAATGCCAGAAGAATTGCAACACTGACTGAAAGACATGGTCGAACCACCATGCTTGAGATCATCACGTTCGTCAGCACCGTTTGATTGAGTTTGAATAAACATGGCCGGCCACCGCGAATTAAACCTCGTTTTGGAGAAACCAGGCAACAACAGGCGGCGAGCCGACGACGTTTAGTAACCAGGGCTTCCTTGCGAATGTGGACATCTATTTCCACAAGAATTGGCAGCTTTCCTGGAACAGCGAATGCTCTCTGCTGAGTTTCGCCACTCCCCACGGAAATGGGTTCTAGTCGCGGGAGAGTTCCTTCACGCGAATGTTGCGGAAGGAGACGACCTGTGGTTTGCCGTCGTGCAGCTGTAGTCCGATCTTGCCGCTGTGTAGCCGCCCAGCGACGTCCTGTTTGGTTTCAGTAAAACCGAACGGCACACCGTTGATCCAGGCGTCGATTCGATTGTCGATGCAGCGCACGACGACCTCGTTGAAATCGCCCTGTTTCAGCCCAGCTTGGATTCTTGGTTGCAGTTCCTTTTGGACGTCTCGGTTCAAGACCTGACGTGTCCCGCCCTCTTCATAAAACCAGCCCCATCGCATGACGCCCATGTCGACTTCGTATCCGGCAATCGGATACGTGTATCGCTGTTTGATGGTGCGGACGACGATCCCGGAGTTTCGCTGGCCGATGACTTTGGCTTCGATGCGTAGCTCAAAGTCGTCGAAATCTTCGACCGTGCACAGAAAATCGTGTACCACCAACGGCTTCCAAGACGGGTTAGTGCCGACAATCGCACCATTCTTGACGGACCAATAACGCAGGTTGCCTTCCCAGCCATCGAGTGTCTTGCCGTCAAAGATCATCCGGAAGCCCTTTTCGCCAGCCCATTCGACGCAGCCGATCAGCAACTGGGCGAAACCGTCGCTCTTCATCGATGCCGCATCATGCCCCAGAAGGTTGTGCACAACGCGACCATCGCCGTAACGATTGACCCACACGACCGGCTCATCCTGTTCACGGCCATCGAAGACGGTTGCCAGAACCCGACTGCCATCAGTGATCTGCGGTGAACGCACGAGTTTTTCGCCATGCTGCCGAAACGACCCAATGCCTCGTGTGACTGGATGATCCTGCTGAATGGTGAAATCCAGGTCTCGGGGGCCATCCGTTTTCGCACTGCCACGGCGTCCGCCGGCAATCATTCGCCCATATTCACCGCTTCCGCTTGAACCATCATTAAATCCAGCCGACGCCTGGTGCAGCACGACGAGACCGGTTCCTTCCTGGACGACCGCCGCGACGGCCCGCAAGTTCTCGGGTGTCCATACACTTCCTGCGCCGGTCGAAATGTCTTTCAACACCAAGACGTCGTACGCGGCCAGCTTCTCCCGGTTAAGGTCGCCAGAAGGTTCATCGGTCACGTCAACCCGGTGACCCGCCTTGGTTAGCGTCTCTTGTAGCACAGCCGTCGATTGATCGCGGATACCGGTCACGATCACGGCGTTGACGGCTGTCGGTTTTTCGGCAAACGCCGTCGCGGATGTAATGACCGCAAGTATCCATGCTGTTGTGCGCGTGCACATGATGTTGATCTCCGGTGATGATGATTCCGATTGAGCGTGTCTGTGCTGAGTTCGTCAAAACTCTGAATTGCAGTTAGGTAGGATGTTCGCGGGGGAACGGCTGTTGGGCGGTGGCATAACCGTTTTCCTTAAGCACCTCGGCGATGGTCGTTTCGCTCTCCAGGAGGTGCATCCGGTGAAAACGCTCGTCAAGGACGGAGTAGACTCCGGTGCGATGGTGGTTGCGCTCCGTCAACAAAGTGGCGCGCGACGGGGAGCAGGTAGGGGCTCCCGAGTGGAAGTCGGTGAAGCGCACGCCGCCGGCGGCCAACTTGTCTAGGACTGGGGTCTTAACGGGACCGCCGTAGCAACCGATGTCTCGGTAACCGAGATCGTCGACGAAGAGCGTGACGACATTCGGTCGTCCGTCATTGGCAAAACCGGGACAAACCAGCAATAGGAAGAATAACAATGGGAGGATGGGTTTCATGCTATTTCCGTTTGGGGACGCCGAAGTGCGGCGCGTTTTTTTTGGGGAGCCATTTCATCAATTGCGCCTTGGCCGAGGCGTGGGCCGGCTCGTCCGCGAGATTCTTCCGCTGAAGTGGATCGGCTTCGACGTCGTAAAGTTCCTCGCCACCGTCGCTGTAATGGATGTAATGAAAATCGCGTGAGCGCACGGCGTGACAAGGGCCGTACCAATGTGGCGAGTGTGTGATGACGGCGGGATACGGCCAGTCGGTGTTCGGATCTTTGACCAGCGGTGCGAAGCTTCGTCCGTCGAGGTCCTCTCGCGCTGGAAGGCCGCATAACTCGAGCAACGTTGGATAGAGGTCGACGAGGCTGACCGGACTCTTGCAGATCTTTCCACTGGCCGGAGTGCCGGACGGCAACTTTCTCGGCACATGGATGATCAGAGGAGTGCGCGTCGTCTGCTCCCAGAGCGCCGACTTCGCGATCTTCTTTTCGCCGACGTCGTAGCCGTGATCGCCCCAAAGGACAACGATGGTGTTGTCGCGATAACGACTCTTTTCTAATGCATCGAGCACATGACCGACGCAGGCATCAGCGAACGAGTCAGCAGCGAGGCAACCCTGGACCGCTTCCTTCCATTTGCCGCTCTCACGGATGTGCTTGATGTGACGCTCGCCCATCCGCCGGCCAATGGCGGGTATGTCGTTGAAATCGTCTGCTTTGTATGGCGGAAGCTCGATGCCCTCGAGTGGATGCATGTCGAAGAATTTCTTCGGGGCATACCAGGGAAGATGAGGGAGGTAGATGCCACAGCCGAGGAAGAAGGGTTTCTCGTGATCTCGTTGTAAGAACTGAGCCGCACCTTCCGCGGTCTTCCAATCAGGATTGGCTTCGATCGCATGCTCGGTCGGTCCCCAGTCGATGAGG
>JAKMEW010000508.1 GCA_022425745.1 Rubripirellula sp. | reverse complement strand
GTGTTGACCGTTACTCCGAGAAGATTGCAGGCCGAATCAGCAATCAAGAAATCGCTGTGCCACGGTATCCGCGAAAAGGATGCCGCGGTCACTTAGCCTCAGGTGATCACCTTCTTGAACCAGCAAGCCATCATCAAGGGAGAATTTGATGGGAGCTTTAAGAAGTTTGTAAGTGTCAAAACCGACATGTTGACTGAGTGCACGAAGGTCAATGCCATCGATCAGACGGATCCCAAAGGCAGTTCTCTCTTTGGCGTATTGAACAACGCCAATCGCTTCTCGTTCTGCGACGGGGGATTGTCCTTCGTTGATGCGTTTTAGGTAGGTGGAGGTGCTTCGATGATTCACCTCTCTGACTCCATTGACAAAACGTGCAGCTCCGGGGCCTGCGGCGTACCAGCCCTCACCTTTCCAATAGGCCATGTTGTGCAGGCAACGCGATCCGTTCTTGGCGAAGTTTGAAACTTCATAATGCCGAAAACCATGTTGGTTGCATGACTGGCGAGTGAAGTTGTACATGTCGATTTCAACTGACTCGTCCAATTCTTTCATGTCACCGTGAAGTCGCTGATTCCAGAACTGAGTTCCTTTTTCGTAGGTCAGAGCATAAGTGGAGAGATGACTAATTGGCAGTTGAATTGCGGTGATGACATCTTGTTCCCATTGCTTCAGGGATTCAGAAGGAGCGGCGAAGATGAGATCAATTGAGACATTTGGGATGTACTGCGAGGCGAGTTCCACCGCAGCGATCGCCTGATCACGTGTGTGACCACGCTCAAGGCTCAGAAGTTTCGTCGTTTGGAAAGACTGCACGCCAAGACTGATCCGGTTCACACCTTTAGATGCGAGTAGTTCGAGTTTTGCTTCGGAAATATCTTCAGGATTTGCTTCAACACTAAACTCAGTCAATTCACTGAGATTGAATTGTTGATCCAAGCTTTCCAGTAGACGAGCTAGTGCTGGATTAGGCAGGTGGGTTGGAGTGCCACCACCGAAAAAAAGTGTCTTCAAGCGGGGTCTCTTAAGAGCATTAAGTTCTTGAGTGATTGCTTTTAAAAACTTTTCAATCAGGTCATCACGATTTGCGATGACGCTAAAGTTGCAGTAGCCACAACGATGTCGGCAGAAAGGAACGTGGATGTAGGCTGCTTCGGGCAGCACCCATCCTTCGACGGGGGCATCGTCTGCTAGATCCATAGTTTCAAGCGTCCGCCGAGTGCGTCAGGTAGAGCCTGGGAGACAAACTTCTTGACTTGATGAGTGTTGTATCGAGTGCTGAGATGGCTCGCGATGATCAGCTCATTTTGGAATCGATCTTGCCGTTTACGGAAGTCATCGACATGCATGTGGCCATGCTTATGGATTTTCTCTTTCCGATGTTCTGGGGCAACAAAGGTCATTTCCGCAATGAGTGTTTTCGCCTCAAAGAAGATAGGGTTGTCGTCGAGGCCTTTTGGCGAGGTGTCCCCAGTGTAGGCAATCACTGGGATGCGGATTTCAGAAGTGATTTCTTCACCGGCAAGTTTCAGTGCTTTGATTTGGGGGCCATCAAGGTGTTGGAATTCCGGTTTGAGTTTATTTCGCCTTTGGTGAATCACGAAGCCAACCGAGTCGATGGTGTGAGTCGTTGGTAATGCGGTGAGCACGTATTCACGGCTGATATCGATTTGGTCGCCGGGCAGAAGGCCGATCAGTTCGCAGGGCATCGCACCACGATCGAGCTTCTTAAAGGTCTGAAGCATGTCCCAAGCCGCATCAACGGCTGAATCAGGAAGGTAGATCACGGGAGGATCCATCTTCATCATGCGGCGACGGGAGACGTAAGCTGGCAACGCGGCAATGTGGTCTAAATGCGCGTGGGTGATGAACGCGGTTGGGATTCCCATGAAATCCCACGGTTGGATGCCGACGTCAAACAGAACTTTCAGCTCATTGAGCCGCCAGCAGGTCTGGACTGCTGCCCGCGAGTAGCCTTCGATTGTTAGACCATCGTGCACATGGCTAAGAATAGGGGCGTTGTTGACCAGCATGGAATCGGTGGGTGAGGTAGTGAAAGATTGAGAGAATCCCGTTTGGCGACAAGATATTAAATCGGTTCAGCGGATCTTAATAGGGTGAGTTTGTCAGGCTTATCGAGGTTGCCCGGGCATGTTCACCGCTTTGAATTCGCTGGCATCATAATTGTCGACTTCATTGACATTGAGATCTTTTGAGTAATGTCCGGTTCGGACGACAAAAATGTCACCGTATGTATCTTGTTCAACCGCAGCACCGTGGTGACGCGTCAATTCAAGCGTGGCAAGAAACCATCCAATCAGCGAAGATTTATGAATGCCTCCGCTGACAAGGTCCATTAATGGGACTCGATTTTCATCGCGTAACCGGTGATGGATTCGCTGCATGTAAACATGGATGGGCGTATCGTCGTAGACCACTTCGGTTGCTGGTGGGCCGGATGCCTCACGCATGATCCTCCCAAAAGCGCTCACTAAATCCCATATTTCCAAATCCACCAATGGCTGATCCCCGAGGTTGAGCCGGCGTGCGGGGAGATCATCACTGAGGCGTTCGTAGCGTTGCTGCCAGCGGGAGCCCATCTCATCGAGAACCGCAGCCGCGTCTCGGATTTCTTTGTACTGGAGAAGGCGTTCGACCAGCTCTTCTTGGGTGTCGATGATCTCATCTTCCCCATCGGATTCTTCTTCGATTTTGGGCAACACTGCTTGGCTTTTCAATTCAACCAAAGTGCTAGCGAGATCTAGAAAGTCCCCCACATCACCCAGATCAAGCTCCTTGAGGACTTCTATATAGCTCAGGTACTGTTCGACAATCTTGCTGATGGGCATTTCGGTGAGACTGACCTCGTGCCTCCTGACGAGATAGAGAAGCAGATCGATGGGGCCGCGATAGGCTGGTAGGTCGATTCGAAAACTCAAGGAACTCAGCCCGTGATATCAGAACGTGGTCAGATGCCTTTCAGTCGTGCTAGTTTGGCAGTTTTTTCGCGACACGGCTCGGCCATCTGGGAGCCAAAAGGAGGAATCCGGCATTTTTTACCCGACGAATCAACTGCTTAGGGTGAACCCCGTTGTGACTTTGCTTGCTACCGGCCTCAAAGTCACCGCAGAAATCACAGGTTTTCTCCATGAAGCGGACAATGGTGTTGCAGGCTTTTAGATGAGTTCGGCCCGGTTATATGCGGTTCCCGCCGTGAAATACGGCCATTTAGAGTGTTTTGTGCTGCAGCACTTGAAATCCAATCCGCAAAACTGGAGCGAAGGGGCAAGATTGCAGGCAAGTGTCAAACCGCAGCCCTTGTTGGATTTACCAACGAAAATTATCATGCTGACTCAAAATTGGAAGGTATTTCCAACTCAAATGACGCTGTACTCGCTCCCTTTGGCTCCTCCTGATGACCAATTCTGAACAACGGCATGTGATCTCGGCCTTGGTGCAAAATGTACCTGGGGTTCTGGCGCACATTTCCGGCATGTTGGCCTCCCGCGGCTTCAATATTGATTCGCTCGCAGTGGGCGAAACCGAGGACACACATCTTTCTCGGATGACTTTCGTCGTGGTCGGAGATGATCGAGTGCTCGAGCAGGTCGGGAAGCAACTCGAGAAAATTGTTACCGTTGTCCGAGTTCTGGATATTAGTAGCAGTGATTTTGTCGAGCGTGATTTGCTTTTGATGCGAGTGCAAGCGCCCGTTGGCGCGAAACGAAGTGAGATCCGAGAGCTAGTTGATATCTTTCGCGGAAAGATCGTCGACGTTGGTCCTCAAGAAATCATTGTTGAAATCAGCGGTCGAGAGAACAAAGTTCAGGCCTTCATCGAGCGAATGCGTCCCTATGGTATCAGCGAGCTGGTGAGAACTGGACGAATTGCAATGACTCGCAGTTTGAACGCTTAGTGCGAGAGTCAAAAGCGTTGTAAACTGTGCGTTGTCCGTTTGGGCATCGACCAGTTGGTCTCCACCGAATTCGAACTTCGGTCAAATCAAACATCAGATGGAAGGTTTCGAGTAAATAGATATCGAGCCTTTCGCGGTAACGGACGTTGCCATTCGACCGCGAAAGTCAGTCCGAAGTCGACATTTTCTCGAAACACTCAATCAATAAACCAGAATTTACCTGACCTCTTGCGATGCAACGTCAGCATTAATCATTTACCTCAGCACTGCCTACAAGAAAGTGAAATCAATGGCTGCAACGATTTACTACGAAAATGACGCGGATCTCTCACACCTCAAGGGGAAGACCGTCGCCATCTTGGGCTATGGTTCCCAAGGACATGCACAAGCCCAGAACTTAAGAGACAGTGGCTGCAACGTGGTGATTGGTCAGCGTCCAGGCTCGGCTAACTACGACTTGGCCGTGTCACATGGTTTTGAACCAATGTCGATTGCCGATGCAACCAAAGCAGCCGATGTGATCAATATCCTACTGCCCGATGAAGTGCAGGCTGATATTTTTCGTAACGAAATTCAGGGCAACTTGTCGCCCGGCAACGTGCTGATGTGTTCACACGGTTTCAATATTCATTTTGAGCAGATCATCCCGCCGGCAGGCATTGATACCTTGTTGGTCGCTCCGAAGGGACCGGGGCACCTGGTTCGAAGTGAGTATGAGAAGGGCGGTGGCGTACCCTGCTTGATTGCTCTAGGTGATGATGCTGCTGAGTCGACCAAGCAGATTGGTTTGGCTTATGCAAAGGGTATCGGCGGAACCCGTGGTGGCGTGATCGAAACCTCTTTCGCAGAAGAAACTGAAACTGATTTGTTCGGTGAACAGGTGGTTCTGTGTGGTGGTGTCAGTGAGCTAGTTAAAGCTGGCTTCGAAACTTTGGTTGAAGCTGGTTATCAGCCCGAAATGGCGTACTTCGAGTGCATGCACGAACTGAAGTTGATTGTCGACCTTCTCTATCAAGGTGGACTCAGCTACATGCGTTACAGTATCAGTAACACTGCTGAGTATGGAGATTATGTCACCGGTCCTCGTATCATCACCGACGAAACTAAAGCGGAGATGAAAAAAGTGTTGACCGAAATTCAGAACGGGACCTTCGCTCGCAACTGGATTCTCGAAAACCGTGGTGGTGCTCCGTTCTTCAAGGCAACCCGTCGACGTGAACGCCAGCATGGCGTCGAGCAGATCGGTATTGGTCTGCGAAGAATGATGAACTGGATCGAAGAAAAAGAAGTTTGATCAGATGTCCAAAGCTGATTTTCCAACCGTTGAGCAACTGACTCGGTTACAAATCGAGGCGGTTGCTCGCTGGCACCAAGAACCGATCTCCAATGACTACCAAGGGATCGAGCAACTTGTCTGTCAGCAGCACGAGTACAATTATCGGCTTTGGCATGAGGAAGACACCGCTCGCAGTCCATCGGCGAACGATCAAGAGATTGCTGAAGTGAAGCGAGCCATCGATAAGCTCAATCAAGCTAGAAATGACATGATTGAGCGGGTGGATGATGCGATCACGCAGTGTCTTGCGGAGCAGGGAGCCTCTGCGCCGAGTGATGCTCCGATCAACACTGAGACCGCTGGCAGTGCCATTGATCGACTTTCAATCATGTCGCTTAGGTTGTATCACTATCGTGAGCAGCTTGAACGTGACGACGTCAATAGCGAGCATCGAGAGAAGGTGGAGCAGCGGATTGCTTTGTGTGAACAGCAGCATCACGACTTGTCGTCTTCCCTTCAACAATTGATAAACGACTTGTTTGCTGGCGTGAAGCAACATCGAACTTATCGGCAAATGAAGATGTACAACGACCCGTCGTTGAATCCCGCAATCTATCACTCGAAAACATCTGGCTAATGCTCAATCCTTTGTCCTCGTTCCAACGACCGCGGATGAAATCGCATTGGATGATCGCGATCTCGATCGCATTCTTTTCGCTTCCGCTGGTCGGAAGTCTCTTAGCCAGTGATGCCGGAGGGGGAAAAAACCAACCGCCTTCTGCAGTCCTGTGGGCCAAGCACTTGGTTCACAGTGGAGTACGCACGGTCACGGCAGTTGCCGGAGATTTTACTGGTGATGGTCTGGTTGACGTTATCAGTGATGGTGGCGGAAAAACTCGGTTATTCGTTGCCCCTGCTTGGACCGAGATTGTGATCGATGATCACCCCAGCATTAGTCATTACATCCATAGTGAATGCTTTGATGTCGATCGCGACGGGGATCTCGATTACATCGGAGCTCGTTACAACCCAGGTCTCATTGTTTGGCTTGAGAATCCTGGCGATGGAAAAGGTCAATGGCGAGCACGCGTTGCCAATGATCTTGTCCACGGAATTCATGGTTTAAATCAAGCTGACGTCGACGGTGATGGCAAGATTGATCTGCTTGCAACCAGTGCACAACCCACGAACCCGTATCCGGAATCTCTTGTTTGGCTGCGCGTTCCGGAGAATCCTCGCAAAGTAGAGCGGTGGGAGGTCTTTCCCTTTGCAATTCAAGACGCGCCCGGCCTCACCCATTATTTGGGAGTCGGGGACATTGACGGCGATGGACGGATCGATGCCGTGACCGGTGCTAAAGGTGGACCACAAGCAACATCGAAGGGAGAATGGTTTGCCTGGTGGAAATCCGATTCAACGGCGAAGGGACGCTGGACGAAGGAGATCGTCAGTGGCGATGAACCGGGAGCCACGAATATTCACCCTGTCGATGTCGATAATGACGGAGTGATTGATTTGTTGGCATCAAGAGGGCACGGCACCGGAGTGATGTGGTTTAAAGGGCCGGACTGGAAACGTTACATGATCGATCAAGTCATCAAAGAGCCTCATTGCCTTGCGGTTGCGGATCTTGATAACGATGGAGATATGGACGCAGCGACCTGTGCCTATGGTGACCGTGTTGCTGTTTGGTATGAGAACGACGGCCGAGGGGTTTTTAAGCGACATTTGATCGGCAAGGATCAGGAGGCTTACGATATCCGTGCGATTGATATGGATTCAGATGGAGATCTTGATTTGCTGGTCGCTGGTCGCGCGAGTGATAATGTGGTTTGGTTCGAAAACCCCACCAACTGAACAGTGTATTACCGGAAGTGTATTAGCGGTTCAGCAATACCATCTGCTCACTGTTCAACGTCTTTGGTCCGAAGTGTTCGGTCCGACGTCATGCAGAGATTGCTTCTTGTTGGCGTTGTGTGAGTTCACGAATTCCGATCCTCGCTAAACGAAGCATCTCTTGAAGTTGTTCGTCATCAAATGTCGCTTCTTCGCCTGTTCCCTGCAGTTCAACAAAACGTCCTTTGCCGGTCATGATCACATTCATGTCGACATCTGCAGTAGAATCAAGTTCATAATCGAGATCCAGTTTGATCTCGTTATTGATGACGCCAACACTGATGGCTGCGACCGAATCTCGCAGCGGCCCATCTCCAATCGTTGTTTCAGGAAGGAATAACGAAATTGCATCAGCTAACGCAATGAATCCACCTGTGATGGATGCCGTTCTCGTTCCACCGTCCGCCTGCAGAACGTCGCAGTCGACCGTGATCATTCGCTCTCCGAGCGAGTTTAGGTCGACGATCGATCGTAAACTTCGACCGATCAGTCGCTGGATTTCGGTTGTTCTACCGTCAATTTTGCCACCACGGTCACGCCTTTTTCTTGGTGACGTGCTACCCGGCAGCATGTTGTATTCGGCGGTTACCCAGCCTTTACCTTTTCCGACCATCCAAGGTGGTACTGATTCTTCGACCGAAGCAGTGCACAGAACAATCGTGCGGCCACAACGATAGAGGACACTTGCGGGGTTCGCGTCGAGGTAGCCACGTTGGATCTCAACGTCACGGATTTGGTCAGAAGCTCGCATTGTTCAATCTATCTGTTGGAAATTAAGTTTTTGGTGTGTGGTAGTCGTCGGGGACGCGTCAAATATTTTCGTCAACCCACTGCGGATTCAGGAGCCAAACCAACAATCCTTTCTGAGCATGCATTCGATTGCCTGCTTGCGAGATGATGTCACTTTGCTCGCTGTCAATCACGCCATCGGTAATCTCTTCACCACGCACAGCAGGCAGGCAGTGAAGGACTCGAGCGTGCTTCGGCGCTTTGCTCATTAAAGATTCATTGACTTGGAAGTCTGCAAACGCCTTCCTTCGGATCGCAGATTCTTTTTCCTGCCCCATGCTTGTCCACACATCGGTGTAAATTGCATCGGCGGTGCTGACGGCTTGCTCCACATCAGAAGTTTGGTTGATTTTGGCTTCGGGATACCGCTCGACCACCCTGGATAGCCAGTTGGAATCGAGTGCGTAGTTCTCGGGACATGCCAAAGTGAATTTCATGCTTAGCATTGCGCAACTCAGTGCCAGCGAAGAAGAAACATTGTTGCCATCACCTACGAAAACCAGATGCTTGTCTTTTTCGCTCCCAAACGCTTCTCGAATCGTTAAGACGTCAGCCATCGCTTGGCATGGATGACATAGATCCGTAAGGCCATTGATGACGGGCATCGCATTGTACTGAGCCAACTGCATAGCTCGATCATGCTTCTTGGTTCTGCACACAACCGCGTCAACAAACTGCCCTAGCACGTTGGTGAAGTCAGATGGTGATTCACGTTTTCCCCAGCCCACGTCCTCACCAAGAAAGAGGCTGGACCCACCGAGTTGAGCCATGCCCGTTTCGAAGCTCACGCGAGTGCGGAGGCTCGGTTTCTCGAAGAGTAATGCCAGTACACGACGTTCCAACACAGGGGGACGGTCACCCTGTTGAAGACGTTCCTTCAGGTGACTGGCAGTGGCAAGGATCCGTTCAAGATCTTCGAC
>JAKMEW010000490.1 GCA_022425745.1 Rubripirellula sp. | reverse complement strand
GGTGTGGGTTGGGCGGGATCTGAATACGGGGCGTGACGTTGCCGTTAAGTTTTATCTCCACCGTGGTGGCGTCAACTGGTCTTTATTGAGTCGTGAGGTTAAGAATCTTGTTCAGCTTTCTGCTGATCGTTACGTGGTGCAGGTTTTGGAAGTCGGATGGGATGCGGAGCCTCCTTACTATGTGATGGAGTTGATCACGGGGGGATCATTGGAGGATCGGTTGGAGGAGCGGGGGCGACTCGCGGTGGGCGAGGCGGTTGATCTATTCCAGAAGATTTGTGTGGGTTTGAATCGCTGCCACGGAAAAGGGGTTTTGCACTGCGATCTCAAGCCGGCGAACTTGTTGCTAGGCGAGGATAACGAGCCGAGGCTTGCAGACTTTGGCCAGAGTCGTCTCTCGGGCGATCAAACGCCCGCACTGGGGACGTTGTTTTATATGGCGCCCGAGCAGGCAGATCTTCAGGCGTCACCGGATGCAAGTTGGGACGTCTACGCGCTCGGTGCAATTTTTTATCGACTTCTGACCGGGCGACCACCTCATCGTGATCCGAGTAGCTTAAGCCAGTTGGACACGGCTAATTCTCTCGAGGAGAGATTGTCATCCTACCAGCAGATGATTTTGCAGAGAGGTGCACCGCAACTTCTCACAGAGCGTGAGGGTGTCGATCGTCCTTTGGCTCGGATTGTCTCGCGATGCTTAGCTCCGAATCCCGAGGATCGTTATGCAAATGTGCAGCAGATTCTGCAGGAGTTGTCCCGTCGTCAAGCGTTTCGTACGAGACGACCATTGATGCTGATGGGAATCGTTGGGCCCCTGCTTATTCTGATAGCCACCAGCATCTTCGCGGCTCGAACCGTTCGGCAGGCTAGTAAAAGTACGATCACCGCTCTTCGTCAGGAAGCATTTGAGAGTAACGAGCTCGCCGCAGCATTTGCAGCTAAAACGCTCGAAAGCGAGATTGATCGCTACTATCGCCTCACGGAAGATGAGATCGCAGAGGTTGAATTTCGTGCATCGCTGCAGGCTTGCCTGAATGACCCCGAGGTCGCAGTTGCGGTAAATGAAATCAATGAAATGGGGGTTTCTGCTGCAACGCATCAGGAAAGTGATCCTAGGGATCGGTTGCTCGCATCTGAATCGCATCAGAAATTCAAAGCTTTGTTGTCGGAGATATTAAAGCGATATGGACCTCTGAGTGATCAACGCCTCGCGTCGATGTTCGTGACCGATCGGCGAGGGACGATCATCGCCATTGCTTATGACTCTCCTGTCGACGTGAGGCAAGATAGTAGCGGACGGAACTATTGTTACCGAACTTATTTTCACGGCGGTCGCACCGATCTTCCTAAGGATACAACCGAAATTGGATCGGTTTCGGCACTGCAGGAAACTCGCATGTCGGCAGCATTCTCGAGTACTGCAACACAGCTTTGGAAAGTTGCGATCAGTACCCCTGTTTATTTGAGCGAGGATCGTTCAGAGCCAGATGCGATGTTCGTTGTAACGGTCAATCTAGGTGACTTCGATCTGTTGCAGAGTCGCTACGGTAATAATCAAGTCGCTGTTTTAGTCGAGGCGAGGCCAGGACCGACTCAGGGTACGATTCTGCAGCACCCGATGATTGAGACGCGGCGAAGAAGTGGTGCAGATGTCGCCGGCGAGCGGTATCAGATTCCACCGCTTCTGATGGCCAGATTATTTGAGGGCCGCGATGTCGACTATCTCGACCCGCTTTCTGGAGCCGATGGTGGTGATTCAGATTTTGGGGGCGAGTGGATTGCAGCCATGCAGCCAGTGTCGCTGCCGGGGAACCGGGGGGGCAAACCAAACCAGCTAACCGTTGGCGATACATCTGAGGATCAGTTACACGATGGGAAGCAAGTCAACAAGGAGCAAACTGACCTTTTGGTTCTCGTTCAATATCGACTTCGTAAGGTAGTCTCCCCAGTGGCGAGCATGAGATCGGCTTTGCTTTGGGAGGGTGCCTTCGCGGTCTTCTCCATTGTGTTGGTGACACTTGGGCTATGGCTCATTGTTCGCAAATTCAGTGTATCTGCAGTGTCAGTGGATAATGAATCAGCACCTGATGAAGCGGCAATGGAGACCGTTAAGGTTACTTAGTTGTGCGACAGTCGATTAGTTGATGATGTTACGAAGCCTTTCTCCGAGCAAGGCTCTACGGCAAGCTTCTGCTCCTTTGCGCCGCATGTCCTCCAAACCTTCCTCACAGTAAAAGGCCGAGTGAGGATTGATCAGCAGACGCTCGTATGCCGGGTGATTGGGGTCTCGCCACGCCACGAGCAGAGGATTGGTTGGCGAGGGTGGTTCTTCGGCGAGCACATCGATCGCCGCACCGGCTAATCTGCCGCTCGCCAGAGCCTCGGGGATTGCATCCGTGTCAACCACATCCCCGCGTGACGTGTTAACGAGATAGCTACCTTCCGGAAGCCACTGCAGGGTCTGTGCGTTGACCAAATGCCGTGATTCTTCGTTGAGCGGACAGTGCAGGCTAAGGATAAAGGATTCACGCATCAGCTCTTCGAGTGTTTCGACTCGAGTAACACCGTTCGCTTTGTCGTAACCATCAGGTTTGAATGGATCATAGAAGCGAACGTCCATTCCCATTGCTAGAGCTCTTCGGGCCGTTGCAGTACCGATGCGGCCCATACCGACAATTCCAAAGACGCGACCACGGTGCCGGTAAAGCGAGGGAGAAACGTGGTACATCCACGGTTCCGGACTGGAACGCATTCGCTGGTTATAGAAATGGATTCCGCGAGTGAGAGAGAGTGCCATGCCAATCGCGGAATCGGCGACTTCTTCGGTTCCATAATCAGGGACATTCGCAACGGGGATTCCGCGTTGCCGAGCGAAAGCGTGATCGACATTGTCGAAACCAACACCGCAACGGACAATCAAGTCACAATCCTCTAGTCTTTCGATCGTTGCCGCGGAGAGGGAGAGGTTGTGATAAAGCATGACGGCTTTGGCGGATTCAATTTTTCCATGTAATGCCATTTCGTCATAAGCGTCGAACGCTTCCACCGTCGCGACACCTTCAAGTACATCTTTTTCAATGGAAAGCGAGTCGTTAATGAAGTCGGTGATGACAACTTTGGGAAGGGCTTGGCTCATGGTTCACAGCTGTTAAAGGATGATTGGGAAGGTCGCCGCAGGCGTCGGTCGATGCTTATCCGAGGCGATTCAGCGGCGTATTGTACGCATAATTTAGTGTGGTGGAGTGAATCCCAGTGGTTGGTGACCGAGTGAAAAAGCAGTGGATGGAGTTTGTGCTATTGGATTCTAAACGGTCGGTCCTACCGTCCATGGAGTGAATTCGTGATCTCCTAGTCCAAGCACTTCGCTGCAAGTTTTTTCACCGCTTGCAACGCGTAGAGCGTGCTCGAAAAAGCGGTCTCCGGTCGCTTGTAAGTCTTCGCCCTGAAGCACTGTTCCGGCATCCAGATCCATGTCATCGCTGAGTCTTTCAAATAGCGACGTATTGGAGGAGATTTTGATGACGGGTGTCGGTTTGCAGCCAAAGCAACTACCACGACCAGTTGTGAACATCACAAGGTTCGCGCCACCAGCGACCTTGCCAGTGACACTTGCTGGGTCAAAACCGGGTGAGTCCATCACGACGAGGCCTTTTGTTTGGACCTGCTCGCCGTACTGATAAACTTCTTGCAGGGCCGTGCTGCCGCTTTTGGACACAGCACCGAGAGACTTTTCCGTGATGGTGGTGAGTCCGCCCGCTTTGTTGCCAACTGACGGATTGTTGTCAATCTGGCCGCCGTACATTGCTACGTAGTTCTTCCACCATTCAATACGATCGAGCAGTTTCTGAGCGACCTCTGCAGATCGACTTCGTTTGACAAGAAGATGTTCGGCTCCGTAAAGCTCGGTCGTTTCTGAGATGATGGAGGTGCCGCCGCACGCCACAATCCGGTCGGAAACGACGCCAACCGCTGGGTTGGCGGTCAGCCCAGAATAGCCATCGCTTCCACCACACTCCACCGCCAGTGTTAGGTGCTTTGCGTCAGCCGGTTTGCGTTGGAATTGGTTCGCGCGGTTGAGGACCTGTTCCAGCAGTGTGACGGCTTTCTCGATCGTCGCGCGAGTCCCTCCTTCGGTTTGCATGGTTAGCATCGGGATTCCATCGTCCTTGGTTAATTTCGATCCATCGGGTGCATGCAGCGAAACAAGGCCGTGATGCTCCGTGAGGTATCCCGAGGTGGTTTGCTCGCAACCGAGACCGATCACAAGTGTTCCACCTACGTTGCAGTGAGTGGCGTATCCAGCAAGTACACGGCCGAGCATTTGATGTTTGATCCCGTGGTACTCTAGGGCGCACCCAGTTCCGTGCGTCACTGCAAAAACTCCGTCAACGTTCGGCCATTGCTTGAGCCGTTCCGAATCAAAGCGTTTCACGACCTCATGACAAACCGAAGCACTGCAATTCACCGTTGATATGACTGCGACATAATTTCGAGTCCCCACTTTGCCATCGGGGCGATGGAAACCTTGGAATTCTCGGGTGAGAGCCGCGGGCGGTTCAGGCGGATGACGGTCACTGATATCATGGGAGACGATATGGTGGTCCATCAGGTTGTGCGTGTGAACATGCATCCCTTCGCTGATGTCTTCTTTGGCCAGGCCAATCGGTTGCCCGTACTTAATGATCGATTCGCCCTTCTGGATGCACCGAACGGCGATTTTGTGTCCAGCCGGTATCGGTAGCTGCGGGCAAACAGAGCGGTCACTTACGGTACGTCTGATTCCCGACGCTAGTGGTTCGGTTGCGATGGCAACGTTGTCATTGCGATTGAGTATCACCAGGCCGTTTTGTTCGTTATCCATCCTGCTGAGTCTTTCTTGGCGTTTATTAGAACTGCGTAGTTGCGGGCGATTGCTGCGGGATTGTGAAGGCGGTTGCTACAGAATTGTGCGGTTACTACAGAAGTTTATCGAGCAGTTTTACCGGTGTTGGTCATCTCGGATAAGAGGATGGCAGAGTTTGAGCCGAGCTTGATTGTTGGTCTGGCCGTGCCACTCAGGCTGTCCATCAGCGGCCTTCGCCTCCGGCAAGAGCCAATATCTCCCGCATTTTTGGTTGGTGGCACGGAGTCACTCAAACGGTGGTTCCTGAGCAGGCCAATGCCGCGTATATTCTAGACGGTTCGCTTCGGAGCGAGGTTCTCGGCACTTATGTCAGCGATGCCAAGAATGAACCGAAGCAGATAAATCATGAGCAAAACAGCATCGCCTGATTCGAATACCACATGCGGGTGGATACTACCTTCAGATGTGCTGAAATCGATTAGTCCGACTTTGGTCCGAGGACTTGGTTTGACGCTGATGCCTTGGCTGCTTGTTAAACTCTTGATGAACTCAGTTCCGATCTTAAAACGGCGGTATTCTTGTCGCTGCTTTACAGGGTTTGGAACGAGATGCTTTTCCCATTTTTGAAACACACAGCATTTTTCTGCATCGATGAAGATACACGAATTCCAAGCCAAAGAGTTGTTTCGCCAAGCTGGTGTGCCTGTCCTGGAAGGGATTGTCGCTAAGACTCCTGACGAAGCCGTGGCTGCCTATGAAAAGTTGGGCGGAAAAGTCGCGGTAGTAAAGAGCCAGATACATGCCGGGGGGCGAGGTAAAGGAACCGTTGCTGATAACCCTGATCAACGCGGCGTCGTTGTTTGCCAATCAGTCGATGAGGTGCGGCAGGCTGCTGAGGGCTTGATTGGGAAAACTCTGGTCACGATTCAGACGGGGCCGGAAGGTAAAACTGTTAATCAGGTTTTTGTCGAAGCCGGTTGTGATATCGCTCGTGAACTCTACCTCGGGATCGTTCTGGATCGCGCCGTCGCAAAGCCTGTGCTCATGGTAAGTACCGAGGGTGGCGTTGAAATCGAAGCGGTCGCCGAAGAAACGCCTGAGTTGATCTTCAAAGAGCATTTTGATCCAGCCGTTGGGCTTGAGGCATACCAAGTCCGAAAGCTTTGTAAGAAACTGGGGATCACAGGTTTAGCGGCCAAGGCGGCTTTCAAGTTCATGCCTGCTGTCTGTCGTTTCTACGTTGACTATGATTGTTCACTCGCGGAGATCAATCCGCTGGTGATCACTGGTAAAGATGAGATGATCGCTTTGGATGCAAAAGTGACCTTCGACAGCAATGCACTGTATCGGCACAAAGATCTACTTGAACTTCGGGACCTGTCTGAGGAAGAACCGAGTGAGGTTCGTGCGAGTGAGTCCGGTCTGAGTTATGTCAAACTGGAAGGTAACATCGGATGTCTGGTTAACGGTGCCGGCCTCGCGATGTCCACGATGGACATCATCAAGTATCACGGCGGCCAACCAGCTAACTTCCTTGATGTGGGCGGTGGAGCCAACACCGAACAGGTCACCGAAGCGTTTCGAATTCTATTGTCTGATCCGAACTGCAAAGGTGTTCTTGTAAACATCTTTGGTGGTATCGCACGCTGCACGACGATTGCCTCTGCATTGATCGAGGCGAGTAAGGTCGTTGGATTCAACGTTCCGTTGGTTGTCCGACTGGAAGGCACCGAGGTTGAAGAGGGGCGTAAGATGCTCGCTGAGAGCGACGTTGACATCATCAGCGCGACAGACATTACGGATGCGGCGAAAAAGATCGTCGCTGCCGTTGCATAGTTCATGTGAACGCACCGATTGCATCGTTCATGTGAACTCACCGATCGATTTATTTTATTTTTCATTCAGTCAACTCTATCCAGCTAGCAAGTCAGAAATGAGCATCCTGGTTGACGGTAACACCAAAGTCATTTGCCAAGGCATCACCGGTAATGCAGGCACTTTCCACTCACTCGGTTGTCGGGAGTACGGGACCCAGATGGTCGGTGGTGTGACGCCCGGCAAAGGTGGGCAGAACGTTGAGGGTATCCCCGTATTTGACACAGTCGAAGAGGCTGTGCATGAGACGGGCGCAAACGCAACCATGATTTTCGTCCCGCCTCCGTTCACCGCCGATGCGATCCTTGAGGCCGTGGATGCTGGAATTGAAGTGATCTGCGCGATCACCGAAGGAGTTCCCGTTGTCGATATGGTTCGCGTTTATGAGAAAGTGCGAGCTAGTAATTCGGTGCTGATCGGTCCCAACTGCCCCGGTGTGATTACTCCCGGTTCGTGCAAGATAGGAATCATGCCGGGTTATATTCACCAACCCGGAAAGGTTGGCGTGATGAGCCGAAGTGGTACGCTAACCTACGAAGCGGTTTGGCAGACTACCAATTTAGGTCTCGGACAAAGTACCTGCGTCGGTCTTGGTGGCGATCCTATCGTGGGAACGAGCTTTATCGATCTATTAAAACGCTATCAGGATGACGACCAAACCGAAGCGATCTTGATGATCGGCGAGATTGGTGGGTCGGCCGAGGAAGAGGCTGCCGCATTTGCAAAAGCAAACGTGACCAAACCCGTTGCTGCATTCATCGCAGGCCGGACAGCACCTCCCGGAAAGAGAATGGGTCATGCTGGTGCAATCATCAGCGGCGGCAAAGGTACTGCAGAAGAAAAAGTTGCAGCACTCGAAGATGCCGGTATCGTCGTCGCCCCAACTCCCGCCGATATGGGCGATGCGGTGGTACAAGCGATCGCTAATGCCAACGGCTAATCACTTGATTCGCTGAAGACCGAGGTAGACATAGTAACCGAGAATCAAGCCGCGGGCCGACCAGCCAACGGTGCGAATCCAGTTACTAAAGACCAATCGTTTGTAGGTGATTGCATCGAAGCCTTCCAGCAATCGTTGGTGGGCTGGTATCTGCAACAGCAGCGTTGAAAACCAGATTAGCAGTACCAGCCCAAGTCCTATCCACACTGCGGACTTTGGCATGAAACTGGGTGTCTGCAAAATTAACATGGTTGCAGTCGCAATCTCAATCAGCATGGGAATGCCGACGATGGGAGTAATCAATCGATTGTGTTCTGCTTCGTAGTGCGCAAAGACGTCACTGCCAACTCGATCAAATAGGTTGTAGTGCACGATCTGGACCATCCAAATCAGGCCAACCATGTACCAAGTCGACAGCAGGTTGAGGAGTAAAATTGAGTTGGTTGTCATCGCGTCTTTAAGCTTCCGAGTGCTTGAGGTTTCGTCCGAGTGAGTATCGAAGAAGTTGTCCAAGATCGGTGAATCGGAAATCGTAATTTGAGTCCATGAGCTTTTGAGGAATCACTCTAGTACTACTCAAAAGGAGCGCGTCAGCCATCTCTCCCAATGCTAGACGCAGAGCCGTCTTGGGCGCTGGAAAGAGAGCAGGTCGTCCGATGACCCGTCCTAACTCGCGAGTAAAGTCGCTGTTTTGAATTGGAGAGGGTGCGACAAGATTGACGGCTCCGTGGACCTGCTCGCACTCAATGCAGTGGTACAGGGCTCCCAACGCGTCATCGAGGCCGATCCAACTCCACCACTGTTTCCCCGATCCTAATGATCCGCCCATGAGTTTGGCTGGGGTGAGCATTTTTTGAAGTGCTCCGCCTCGAGGTGAGAGGATGATTCCAAATCTTGCATGCACCACGCGAATCCCTGCATCGAGTGCCGGTTTGCACGCTTCCTCCCATTTCTTGCCAACTTCGGCTAAGAAGCCTGCTCCTTTGGTCGTCGATTCACCGAGTGGCGACTGTTCATCAAGAATCTCATCACCTCGGTCGCCATAAATTCCAGTCGCTGATGCACAGACCAGAACTTTAGGAGGTTGTTTCCTTGTTGCTAATAGCTCGCATAGTTGTCTGGTCTTTTGAACTCGACTGTCTCTGATCTCCGCTTTTTGCGTCTGATTCCAACGTCCATCAGCGATCGACTTTCCAGCTAGGTGGACAACTGCATCCAGCCCCGAGAGAGTGTGTTGATCGGCATTACGAGACCATGGTGCTTCATGATTGCTTTCTTGCTGCTCACCTCGGACAATAGCACGCACTTCGTGGCCAAAAAGATTGAGCAGATTGCAAAAACTCTTACCCACTAAGCCGTTACTACCCGAGACTGCGACTCTGAGATGATTCAGGGGGTAATCGTGCATCAATCGTAGGTCATCATGGGTGACTTGATGGCGGTAGGCGAACATCGCTTCAATGGTTCGACGAGCCTTCGCCGATCCAAAGAAATCTCCCAAAGCACCGAGAGGTAATCGGTAATCAATCTGATCAATTAATCGAGATGGATTGTCGCTGTTGGCTTTTTCTTCGCGTTCAAAGCGATGTTGATGGTTCCACGTCGCGAAGGGGCCAGAGACTTGACGATCCGCAAACAAGTTGGGTGGATCGTATTCGGTATGCTCGGCCACCCAACGCAGGGGCACGCCTCCGACCGATGTTTTCAGGATAACGCGGCTACCCGGTTTCAGTGAGCAGTCAGAGGATTCAATTGTCACCGTCTCCCACGGTGGGATCAATCGATTCAACGCTCCTAGTCGTTCATGGTAATTAAAGGCGCTTACAGGACTTGCTGGAAGAGCTTGAGTGGCGACGTAGCGACGCAGTTTTGACATCGAGTGTAGCTTTGAAAGGAATTGGCTCGGGCAGAGGTCGCCTCAGGCTCTATTTTTACTCGACGTCAACTCCCTGAATAAAACATGGGATCATTTTATGCTTTGCGCAGGATCTCACGAATCGGGTTGCCATCACTTCTTTTCATCGGCCTACCGATCGGAGTTTGGTATTCAAGGTGTGGTTCGAGTCCCAGAGCGGTGTAGATGGTCGCATGGAGATCGCCGATAGTAACCGGATTTTCTACGTGTTCGAGAGGATTTGATGCGTCAAGTTTTGGCTCGGGTGCTGTTCCACCGTAAACGCGTCCTTGACCGATTCCGCATCCCGCGAGCAGCATTGGGAATCCGTGAGGCCAATGATCACGGCCTTCGGCTGGATTGATTCTGGGGGTTCGTCCAAATTCGCCGCCACAGACGACGAGTGTTGACTCAAAAAGGTCCCGCTCCTTGAGCAGTTTGATGAGTGATGCGAGAGCTGGATCTAATGTGGCGCAGCCTGCGGCTTGAAGTCGATGGTTGGTCACATGAGAATCCCATCCACCGAGTGTGACCTCGACGCAACGTGCCCCCGCTTGAATGAGTCTAACCGCAGCAAGGCAGCCGCGACCGAATGCTGTGTCACCGAAGCTGTCCCGCAAAGTCGCGGACTCCTTGGTCACATCAAATGCATCAAGTTGATCGCTCGACATCATTTGCAACGCAGCATCTGTTGCGGTCTTGTGGAGCGTCCGTTCCATTTCTAGCTTTTGCAGACGCCCCCTGCGGAATTCCTTTTCAACTGTTGAATAGAGATCCGTGATACGCTGATCTGCTCGCTTCTTGGAAACGTTGCTGCGGACGTCCGGAACGGGGCTTGCCGGATCGTTGACCTTGAATGCGTCGTGTTCGGCGCCAAGATAACCACCACGTCCGGGACTATTTTGCGGAATGATTGAAATGTGCCTCGGAATATCCACCGTTTGCGGATCCTGATGGCAAAGCACCGCGCCGATAGCGGGATGGATCAGCGTTGGGTCAGGTCGATAACCTGCCTTGATGTTGTAGATCGCGCGTTGATGGTCCCCTTCCTTGCTGGTTAGGCTCCGAATTAACGCAGCATGATGCATGATCTCAGCAGTTTGAGGCAACAGATCGGAGATCGTCAGATCCTTGACGGTAGTCTGTATCGCCTTTGCTTCGCCGCCAAAGCGACTTGTGGGATGCGGGTCAAACGTTTCCCATTGGCTCGGTCCTCCCTCTAGCCACAGCAAAATGACATTTTTGGGCGTTTGAACTTGGTTCTTCCGTGTGTTCTCATCGCTCGCGAATGCTCGTGAGATCGAACTTAGTAATGATGTTGAGGCACCTGATGCTAAGAGCATCCGTCGCGAAATTTGGTGGGTCTGTATATCGCAGAGTAGCGATGAATGATCTGCATTCATGGTGCTGTTTTCGCGTGACTGTTAATGTTTGATGCGTTCGTAATTGAGTGCAGCTTTTCACCGCGAGTCTGGTGATTGATAGTCGCTGTCGGGCAGGAAGTTGCTGCAATGGTCTCGTTTACACGCTTGTATTGGTTTTTCTGATCGACACGTTCAGCAAGTCAATGATTCCACGTGAGTTCACTGCTGTTGGTGAGTACCCACATCAAGTCTTCAATCGCTTCGCTACGATTTTGGCTTTCTCCCAAACGTTGAACAAAGCGTTCCTGTTCGGTTTTTGTTGGAAGTCGATTGAGGACGCATAGGTAGGCGTTTTCGACAACCATTGAATCATCTTTTGCAAACATCGATAGATGCGCGGTCGTGTTGAGGATCGGGTTTGATTCGACGCTCTCGCGAACCATCTTCCCATTCATCATCAGTAAGCGTTGTGTGATCGTAACATGTTCGGATTCTAATTCATCTTCGCCACGGTCTCCGAATCTCTGCACAAATTCATTAGTCGCAGCGAGCTTTTGAAATTGCAGTAGGAGCGACGAATCGCGATCGGTTTTTTTGATTCGAGATGCCTGGATAATTGACCCAGCGACCTGCTCGGGGCGAAGTTGTACGAGTGGGAAAACCGCGTACTCCGATTCGTGCTGTTGAGTGACGGTAAAGTCAGCTCGGCTATCCAATCGAAAGGCATCCAGTCCGCTAATGACTTTGATGAGACGACGCATGTCGTATCGGTGTTCGATGAAATCCTGGGCCAGAGCGTCAAGTAAAGGATGGGCGTCGTCATCAAGAGGCAGATTATCAACGCTATTGCCGATTGGGAGTCCTAATAGCAGGCCCCAAATATGGCTCACCGCGGAACGAGCGGCTTGTTTGTTTTCTGGGTGCGTGATCCAACCGGCTAGTCTTTCCCGAGGATCGTCTACGTTTGGCATTAGATGTTGATCATATGGCACCTTTGGCTCAACCGTGACTTCTTGGTTCTCGTCTAAGTACCGATACTTGTAATCGCTGAAACCACTTTTGATTCCTTGGAGACCGTTTGTCTTTGCGGCGGTGAAGAAGGAAGCGAGTTGATGGAAGTCTTCTTGCTTACCTTCCCGAAGGTGGTCGGCGTCGCCGAGGTTCACATTCCCGAGGAAGTCATCGTGGCATTGTAGGCAGTCAATTCGAAGTCCGAGAAAAACGCGAGCAGTCCTCGCTGCCAATCGGATGGGGTCAGCATTTCCATCGTTGCTGTCGAAGGTTGCAGTGTAGAAGTTTACCTCGGGCCGATCGGTCCATAGTCCCTCAGCGGTCAGTAGGTCATGAACCATTTGATCGTAGGGGCGATTTTCAGAAATGACTTCAGCGAGCCAGATTCGAAATCTTCGTCGACGATAAACAATAAATTGCCCCCCCTCAGTTCCCACTAAGTATCTGGCCCACCGCTCTGCCCAATAGTGGTGGTGCCTTGAATCAGCGAGCAGGTTTTGCAAGTGAACCCGTTCTCGATGTTCGGTTGGATAGTTCTCAAGTTCACGGATCTCCTCGAGTGACAGACCGCTTCCAACCAACGCGAGTGAAAGTCTTCGGCAGATGGTGAGCCAATCAGCTACTTCTGACTTTCGTAAGCCGAGTGCAAGAAGATGGGTGTCGTGAACCCGGTTGGCGTTTTCAATTGAAAGATGCAGATCTATTTGATCGTCTTCCGTCCAGCGATTCCCTTGTGAGCTGTCAGGTTTTCTTGCAATGCTATCGATGGATGAATCGATCACCTTTGTTAAGGGCTTGGCTTGACTCGAGGTGAGGGCGACGTTTCCGAGCGACGTGGGCGTTTCGGATAAGCCCGAAGTGAGGTGGCGAAATGCAATGAAGATTAGAAAAAAGAGCCATCCCCATCGCACCGTTCTTTGGAGCAAATGTCCTAGAACTTGCATGGAATTCACCTTGTGTCGGGGTGGGGTTGGTATGAGTGATCAATTGATGCGAGCGGATAAAAAACGACCGCCATCAATAAGACCGTTGTTTATTTCAGCAGAAAACGACTGTCAAGAATTGTAATCGGCTGTGGACTCAAGCAGCCTCGGATTTGCTAATTATAATCCTAGGTCAGCGAGTAGTACTTTTGTTCCGCGTTCAATGGATTTGGATGCTGCGTGAATGATTCTCGCCGTATCGATTGCCTGTCGATTGAAGCGGGTAAGCGGTTTTTCGCTGATAAAAGTTTCAATCATTTTGCGTTCTTGGTTCCCCTCAAAGGTGTGGCTTTGGACTTTTCCGGATGCTTCATGAATCCAGCACCTTGTGGGTCTGTCATGCCAAGGGCGTGTGAAGTCGTCGCAGATGAGGGACGCGGCACTTCCCGCAACTTCAAACCACTTTCGTGTGGCGGTATCGTATCCACAGGATAAGGTAGCAGTTATGTCGTCATCGAACCAAAGCATCGCATTGACGCGTTGAGGTACGCCGGCTTCATTGAGAGCATCCGCGTAGATTGCGACTGGGGTCTTGTGGCAGAAAAAACGAGCGAACCCAAAGACATACCAGCCTAGATCAAGGAGGCAGCCCCCGCCTAACTCTGCCTTCAGTCTGTGGTCATCCGAGACGAAAGGTTGGTGAAAGGACAATGCCGCACTGAGATGAGTGATTTTGCCTAACGAACCGTCGCTGAGCCAAGTTGAAAAAGCATCGGTTCTCGGGTGATGGAGCCATCCTGTAGCGTCAAGCCACCGATTCTCAGTGAAAGCTTTGTTAATCTCTTCTGTTTGGTTGAGGTTCACTGCTAGAGGTTTTTCGCAAAGCAGGTCCTTGTGGTTTTCTGCGGTGCTCAAGGCGAGGGGGTGATGGAGGGCTGGTGGTAACGCGATGTAGACCGCATCGATGTCTTCGCGTTTTAAGAGGTTTTCATATCCCGCAATAGCGGTTGGAATTCCGTGTTGATCTGCACACCACCGTGCTCGGCTCATCTCTCGGCTTGCAATCGCACTCACTTCCACACCGTCGGTCGACTGCAGGTCCGCGATCAGACGCCGTGTAATACGTCCCGTGCCGAGAATTCCGAATCGTACTGTTTTTCGCATCACGTTAACAA